>JAIKZA010000022.1 GCA_024682595.1 Candidatus Saccharimonadota bacterium
CCGCCAATTCCGCCACAACTCTTGCAGCAATATATGCAACAAGGTAGCGCCCTACAGACGCCTGACCGCGTGTTGCCGAATGCGCAGCTATCTGCAGCGATTCAGGCGGCAGAAGCCACTGCGCGAATGCGAAACGAGCAAAAACAAGAGCTGGCCGAGCAAAAAACAGCAGGTGGCGAGCGTATCATTCAACCAATCCACGACCCCAATATGGACGCCATGCGTGAACAGATGCAGAAACGGATGGCCGATATTTTGGGCGAGGACGCAGACGCGGACGCGAATCCTGCCATGATTACCACGAGAACCGCAAAGAAAGTTGCAGTCGATCCAATGAAAGTGCCAACTGCCAAGCAGGCGGCATCAAAGGTGCCAGAGGCTGGTCTACCACCAGAAACGCAACAATCACCCGTCGAGCAGGCGAAGAAAGTAAACCTATCTCCAGACACAAGTAAGCAACAAGATTTAGTCAAGGCACAATTAAAGGCTCAGCCGGTCGAAAACGATTCAGAGATCACCGATTCTCCTCAGGTGACCGCCGAAGCTAGCACTGCCCCACAAGAGCAGAAAGACGAGGCGAAGGCCCAGAGCGGCACCGAAGAGCCAAAACAAGAAGCCCCCGCCAATAATGATGGCGAATTAAGCACTACAAAAACCGATGGCTCGCCAGAGGAGGTGGTAGTAGCGATTCAACCAGGATACATTGCACAACTTGAGGACGAACTCGCCGAAGACAGTCAAGATGACGCAAGCAAAAGTATGGCTGAGCGTATGACGGACGAACTAAAAGACGACGAGATTACATTGGCGGCTAAGCAAAAAGCCGAAACAGCCCCCAGTATACCAATCGAAGAAAAAATCATTGTCCCAGGAGAACAGAAGCTAGCCCAATCCATGGCAAATAGTCCAAACTTCCAAAGCGCCATAAGTTCTGAGGAGATAGAAGACCAAAACGCCGTAGCTTCAACCTCGCAATTGACTCCTCTGCAACCGGGATTATAACAATTACTACATAAATGGCCGAACAAAGACTCAATAAATATCTTGCAACAAATTTCGGCGTATCTCGGCGCGAAGCGGATTTTTTGATAGAAAAAGGTAGTGTATCGATAAACAATAAGGTAGCAACAATTGGCCAACGCGTCGGCGACGACGATGTAGTAAAAGTTGACGGGAAGGAAGTAAAAAAGCAAAAGTTAAGCTATCTGGCTCTCAACAAGCCCGCCGGCTACGTATGCAGTCGCAAGCGCCAAGGTAGTACCCCAACAATATACGAACTACTTCCTCCCGAATTAAAAAGCTTCAAGAGCGTAGGGAGGCTCGATAAAGATTCTTCTGGACTAATTATATTAACTAATGACGGCGATTTCGCTTTTGAAATGACACATCCGAAGTTCTATAAAACAAAGAAATATACCGTTGCCCTAGATCGCGAATTGGCGCCATTGCATCAACAAATGATTGCCGATTATGGCATTAAGCTGAACGATGGTGTAAGTAAAATGGAGCTCGCGCGTCTAGATGATAGTCGAACAAAATGGGACATAACGTTGCATGAAGGCCGCAACCGTCAGATACGTCGCACTTTTGACGCTCTGGGTTATAAAGTAGTTAGTTTGCACCGCTACCAATTTGACAATTATTCTCTATCTGGATTAAAATCCGGCCAATGGATCGAAGTGCCAAAAAAATAACACCGCATCGGTGTTATTTTTTAATTAATTCCTCAAAAGGCGCGCCAATTTAGCGCGAAAGCTATTGCTGTCAGTCCCGACTAAGGTATCGATGCCGACTCTTAACAGCCCCATGGCGGTTACAAAAGTATGATTGAGTTCCCGGTCGGTATCGTTAATAATTCCTGCCACGTCATTCGGATCAATCAGTGAAACAATTGGGCGACGCGAGAATGGCAAGCCTTTGTACCAGTCACTGGTAGCTAGCGTTTCTGGAATTTCCGCCAAGCTTGCACCACCACCACAAAGCAGAATCTGTCCAGGCATCGTCTCGACCTGATCGAATTCTTCAAGAGCCAACTCGACACCAGATTGCCAAACCTCTAGGTTACGTGCGATTGCTAAGTCGAATTTGTGTCGCACTTCCGGCTTCATATTAGGGCTATCGGCAAGTAGCTTGAGTTTTTCAGCATCATCAAAACTGAGACCAAGCCTATTTGCAATCTGATTCGTAAATGAGCGCCCACCGATTGAGAACATTTTTGTACCCTCAACGCCGCCATCGTCAACGATTGCGATATCAGTAGTGCCACCGCCAACGTCCATTACGATGCCAGAAAAGCTTGAATCAATATCGTCACCCAGACACGCACGGCAGACCGCAAATGGCTCTACGGCTACTGTTACTAAATCTAGCTGCAACTCATCGCAAACACGTTCAATGGCTGAAATATGCACAAGCGGCGCGAAAGCGGTATATATCTGTACAACAACATCTTTACCCTTAAAACCGATTGGATTAGCTACTTTGTAGCCATCGATTCGTAACGACACGAGGGCTGAGTTTATGAGGCGAACTTCAACGTCTGGATTATTTGTTTCGACTGCCACCTCACGGCGCGCACGTTCGCCGGCCTTTTGTTGAACCTTTTTGATGATTTGGTTCATTTCTTCCTCGGTAATTGGCTTTGTGGCATCAGAACGACGGTATTTGATAGAGGCTGTATTGCCTTTTATTAATTCCCCCGCAATACCAACAACCACTTCCTTTGCGCGGACTCCCGCCATCTTTTCGGCTTTATAAAGCGCCTCCTCGCACGTCTTTACGACGCCCGGAATGTCCGCAATAGCCCCAGAAAAGATATTAGTTGGCGCCTCGTGTGCCTTGCCAACTCCGACAATGTGAATGCCATTTCTGCCTTTTCTCGCGATTAACGCCTTGACGAACTCGGTACCTATATCGAGTGCCAAAAGATAGTCGTCGGGATCTTTCGGACGTTTAGACTTCTTTTTATCGTTATGGTTGCGAGATAAAAGGCTCATGGCTACATTATAACACTATTAGGTGCACGACTCGAATAACGCAGACTCCTTTGCGCTATAATAGTTCCAATTAAGGAGTTAGATAAGAGTGATAAAACTAGGGCATCTAGAGCCGTTACTGAAAGCGAAAGGGCTAGATTTTGACGAGGGCCAGGATAGCAATATTAGATTGCCAAAGGTGGCGATTGGTGTTTTCTCGAAGCATTTATTTAGTTCGATAGTTGATAAATACCACTGCAAAGAAGTTGGCCGAATTAGGAATGTAAATTTTACCAAAAGAGTCTATATTTTGAGCTACAAAAAATGCAAATTTACGATATTTTTGGCCGGCGTAGGCGCCTCAGCGATAGCATCAGATATCGAGATATTGCATGCTCAGGGGGTAGAAAAAGTCGTAATATTCGGAAGTTGCGGCGTTCTAGATTCAACCATCGAGGATTGTTCAATCGTGATACCAAATCTAGCCTTTCGCGAGGAAGGTACGAGTTACCACTACGTTGAGGCGAGCGATACGATTGAAGTTAATCCAAAATACCAAAAAGCCTTCATTAAAATACTCAAGAAATTCGGCTTTGGCTACACGATTGGTTCGGTCTGGACGACGGATGCTTTCTATCGGGAAACTATCGACAAGATTGACTATTTCAAGAAAAAAGGCGCGAAGGCGGTCGACATGGAAGCATCGGCAATAGCTGCGGTCTGTCAAGTTCTCAATATGGAGCATTTTATTTTTTATTATGCCGGCGATAATCTCGATTGTGCCGTTTGGGATGCGCGTAGTCTAGAAGAATTAGTAAATATCGAAAAGAAGAAGGCTGTAGTTATTTTAGCCTTGGAGCTGGCACAAAAAATGAGCCAACAAGACAAAGCATCTCATTAGCTCATTTATGTTTTTATTCAACTACGGCTTTAATACGGCGAACGCCCGCAGAGCTAGACTCTTCTTTTTTGATCTTGAAATGGCCAATAACACCAGTATGTTCGACGTGAGGGCCACCGCAGACCTCACGAGAAACTGGATTGTCGAAATCGCCAATCGTATAAACCGTTAACTTCTCTGGATATTTATCCCAGAACTGGCCATGCGCCTTCAGAGTGTCGCGCGCATAGGTCTTGTCGTATTCGCCGTGGACGACTTTAAGGTCTGCCTTAATCCACTCATTAACTCGATCCTCAACTTTTTGCTTTTCTTCTGGAGTGAGCTTGCGGTCAAGATTAAAGTCAAAGCGAAGACGCTCGGCGGTAATATTGCTGCCCTGCTGACCGATATTTGGGTCAATTAGTTGTTGTAGAGCCGCGAGTAGTAAATGCGTAGCCGTATGATATTTCGTGGTCTGCTCACCATGGTCTTCAAGGCCACCCTTAAACATACCCTTACTAGCAGTCTTTGAGCGTTGGCGTTGCTCTTCAAGTGCCGCGTCAAATTCTTTGCGCCAATCTTTACTAAGCTCAATATCCTGACGATAGGCCTCCTCTACGGATAGTTCCATTGGAAAACCATAAGTATCCTGCAACATGAAAAGTTCTTTGCCTGTAAGGCCGTCTTTCTTGAAACGAGCGAGTTCTTTCATACCGCGACGAAGCGTCTTACGGAAGGCTTGCTCTTCATGGCTGAGAACTTCTAGAACCTGCTCGCGTGTAGTGAGGATACTATCTGGAAGATCTTTATAGTTCTCGGCTATCATTGGCAAGACTTCGGCCAAGAAATCCTGTTCGATACCGAGGTTGAGAGCCTTCAGAACGGCCCGACGAATGATACGCCGCAAAGCGTAGCCCTGTTGCTTGTTTGACGGTTTTAGGCCTTGAGCGGTCAGTAAGTAGGCACCACGAAGATGGTCAGCAATTACGCGCATATCGGCGGTGTTAGATTCGTACTTCTTGCCAGATAAGTCAACGAGCTTATCGATAATCGGCTTAAGTAGCGAGATTTGAAAGACGTCGTAAGAGTTCATGGACGCCGCCGTAATACGTTCGAGGCCAGCACCAAAGTCGACATTCTTATCCTTAAGCTCCTCGAAGCTACCGTCCTCTAGGCGGCGGTATTGCATGAAGACCTGGTTGCCAATTTCCATAAAACGAGCGCCATCGGAAGCCGGATGAGCTTTCCCGTACTTGGCTTCGTCTTGATGCTCTTCGCCAAAGTCATAAAATACTTCCGAGTCTGGACCGCACGGGTCGCCAATTGGCGTAGTCTCAATGCCTCCGCCGCGAGACCACCAGTTTTCTTTGTCGTTATAGAAGAAGATACGCTCATCGCCTTTGATGCCGCGTTTGTCGCCATTCTCGGCAGTATTAATCTCGGCAATATCGGCCTTAATGCCAACCTCGGCAAAAACTTTTTGCCAAATAGCGGCCGCCTCATCGTCGCGCGGAATGCCATATTCTTTGTTACCAATAAAACAAGTGACGTAAATTTTTTGTGGATCTAGGCCGATTTCCTTAGTTAGGAAAGTAAAGAAGTTGCGAATTTGCTCTTCTTTGAAGTAGTCGCCAAGCGACCAGTTGCCAAGCATCTCGAAGACGGTAGTATGGCGTGGGTCGCCAACGTCGTCAATATCCTGAAGGCGCAAGCATGGCTGCGAATCGGTCAAGCGCTTGCCCTCTTTGTGCGGTTTGCCAAGAAGATATGGCAATAATGGTTGCATACCAGAACCGGTAAATAATGTCGTAGGATCATTTTCTAGTACGAGCGGTGCAGGCTGAATTTGCACATGCCCCTTAGATTTCATAAAGTCGAGATATTTTTGGCGTACTTCACTTGCATTCATTTTGTGATTATACAATAATTTGACTATTTGGTAAATTTTAAGCTTCTGCTATTGACATTAATGTATAAATATATCATCATTAAATATACGCTACGTTACTTTTTGTCCCTTTTCAAAGGAGGTAAAGTATGTTCATTATTGCAAATTGGGGATGGCCTCAGTGGTATTATATCATCTTCACCATCTTAGGGCTCTGGGCGAGCTTAATTTATTCGGGGAAATATGTTAGGAGACCATCAGGAGCTGGCGCGTTCTTTTCTATATTCTTTACTATCTTCATTTATGCGGCCGGCGGCTTTTTCGACGAGATACACTGGCCCCAGATTGCTTACGCCGTGCTTTTCATAATCGGTTTAGCAGTATGGTTATCTGACGATTCGCTTTATCGGAAAAAAAGCTTTATTAAAGAACTTTTTGTAGAGGCTGTGCGCGTTATTCTACTCGCTAATGGTGGATTCTTCAGATGACCGCATGAACAATAGCTCGACGCCCATTTTCGGCCCACTCAAGGAGTGGGCTTTTTCATATTGCATTTTCGGGCAAAACATGAGCGTTATTGACTTATTTGACTATCTGTGATATAATTATATTATGCACTAACGTTTGCAAGTTCATTTCGGAAGGGGGATGATACTCGTGAAAAGGATAATCTCTATACTAATCGTCATCGCATTCGGCGCTGCCATGTTTCGCCTGGGAGGCGAATATAAAACCTATTCAGAGAAGGAGGCTCTCAGAGAGAGTCTCGAGAAAGAGGCAGCCGAGGCGGCCAATACCTTCTCTCAATTAGCGACATCAAATCACTGTCTCGTTGAATCCATTGGTGATCCCAAGGTATACATCGAAGAAAAGCGGGCAGAGACACCGATATCACTGAGGAGAGAATTAATTGACGAGAACTGTTTTTTAACGTTTCTCCATTGGTCGGTACTGGTCGAGATTACGCCCGAACGCACAGTATATCGTTGCTGGAGCGGCAGCTATGGGCTGAAAGAATGGAAGAGCGCGCTCGAAGCCTACTCTAGCCAGGAGGGCGTCACTCAAGAAATGCCCAAACCAGACCCATTCCAAGAGGGGCCAGGAGAGCCCATTCAGCACCTCACCAACTTCTAGGGTCAACATAACAAAAACCACCCCCCAATCCGGGAGTGGTTTTCTCATGCTTCAATAATGCCGCCGCCAAGGCAAATATCACCGCGATAGAAGACAACTGATTGCCCCGGCGTGAGAGATTTCTGTTCTTCGGAAAATGTCAGCTTACCGTCAAGATAATCAGCATCAACGAGCGGAGCACGGTGACGAATGCGCGCCTGAATATGGCGACCATCATCACCATGGCGCAAAATGACCTCTTTAAGTTTTACTTCTTTAGTCCAAAGCTTAAGTGAGTTAAGGTTTTGCGAAACGTAGATAATGTTTTGTGCCATATCTTTCTTTACTACGTAATATGGTAGCCCGGCCCGAATGTTCAACCCGTGACGCTGCCCTAATGTATAAAAGATAGCGCCGTCATGGACCCCAAGTTCTTTGCCGGTCTCTAGCTCAATGATTTTGCCAGGCTCTGTCTCAATAAACTCCGCCAGAAAATCTTTCATATTAGCCTCGCCAACAAAACACACACCCATTGATTCAGCCTTATGCGCAACCGAAAGGCCGATTTTTTCAGCCAGAGCTTTAACCTCTGGTTTTAGCATGTCGCCAACAGGAAATATAGTTTTAGAAATAGCATCTTCAGTAATCCGATAAAGAAAATACGTTTGATCCTTGTTTTCGTCAACCGCCTTCAATAGGGCGGGGCCATTCGTGCGCGCATAATGCCCTGTCGCAATCATTTCGGCGCCCTGCTCGAATGCTGTTTCAGCGAACAATTTAAACTTAATCTCTTGGTTACACATGATATCTGGGTTTGGAGTATTTCCCTTTTTGTATTCTTCTAGCATATAGTCGACAACTTTTTGCTTGTATTCCGTTTCGAAGTCGAATACGCGGAAATCAAGGCCAAGCTTTACGGCTGTTCGTTTTGCGTCGGCGAGATCCTCGGCCCATGGGCATTTCATCCCGGGCAAATTTTTGCTCCAATTCTTCATATAGACACCAACAACCTCGTGCCCCTGCTCGCGCAAAAGATAGGCCGACACTGCGGAATCAACCCCACCGGACATACCTAAGAATACTTTCATTAGATGTATAATATCATTTTTTTGCTTTTTCGCAAGCAGTATGGGTAGCGGCTAACTCTTTTTTGTACTGTTTGCGAAACTTGAAGAATCGAATAATCAATATCCAGCAAACACACCAAAATACGTGCCCAATCAGCGCAAAATACCATTTCGGTGCTAACCCAACGAAACGGAAAAGGTTATACCAAGGAATAAGGCCTAGCGCGATCAAATGCGTGCAGAGAGCAATCAGGGAATATTCGCCGAATGGCTTAATAAAATTAGCGAGCTTTTTTAGATATTTATCTAGAAAAGCGGAAATGCCGAAAACTACAATTGTACCCGCTATTGCAGCAATAATGTCTAATGGTAAATTCGTAAAGCTTAGCTCCACAATCGAAAACAGCTTTGGCGAATCTATAGTTACGATAAGAACTGCGAGCCAAATCATGAATGAGGCCAGGACGATAGGCCAACGGATTTTTTTCTCGATACCGATTTCTTTCATCTTTACGCCTATTAGCATAAAGAAAGTTGCAGCGGCGGCCGATAGAAGACTGAGAGGAACCCAAAAATGTGGTGCAATCGCGTAGGCAATCAGCATAACAGCGGTAGCATAAATAAAGCGCCCCTTCTTATCGATGATTAGATTAAGGAAAAGGAGGCCGAAGAACATTGCTAGCAAGAACCAGATGGCTCCAATTGGCTTAATGCCAAAAACCGTTAATGAGCCGCTACCAAACCATGCGCTCATTATCCAGGATGCCACCGATCGGTCCGCGAATCCAGGTATCCGAAGAAAGCTATGACGAACTACGAAGACCATCAGAATAATAATTAGAGACGTAATGAGATAAGGAATTATGAGAGACCTAAATCGTTTCTTAATTAAAGTATCCCAATCATACTTATGAGACAAAAGGCCACTTACGATAAAGAAAAGTGGCACATGAAAGGTAAAACAAATATGCGCAATAGAATGCCTTTCAGGAGGAACGACGTGTCCGAGAATAATAGCAAACATAGCTATAGCACGAGCCACATCAATATAACCGATTCTACCTCTCTTTATCATAACTGGAATAATAACATTAATGCTTATCAAAATGAAAGCATAAGCATTTTAAATCTTTGTTTTTATTGATGCGGTTGTGCTAAAATATATGCAGAAGCATTATTTAATTGGAGGTGGCGTGTTCTATCCGAACAGACAGGTCTTGGGCGACCAACTTGCGGAAAAGTTGACTCAGTTTAAAGACACCGATTCGATTATTTTTTGCCTCAAACAGAGTTCCCTGCTTTCTTGCATAGAGCTAGCAGCGCATCTACACGCCTATATTTACATTTTGGAGTATCAGGAAATTCAAGATCCGTTCGACATCACGCGTGCGCTAGGAGCTATCACTCGAACAGGCGACTTTGTCTTGAATCCGGAGATCTCGCGTGGTGAATATGAGTATATTGCGATGGACTTCATGAGCGTTATCGAGGAGCGAAAGAGGGATGCCTTTTCGGCTATGAATGCGCGAGCCGATGCGAACCCAGCTTTCGACAGAAATGCATTCAATAACCGCAATATCTTGCTTTTTGCCGACATATTACATACGCAATTTCAGATTCAAGTTGCCCTTAATATCCTCAAATCCTATAAACCTGCCCTTATCACGGGTGTTTGCGGCAATATTACGACTGAAATTTCAGATAAATTCAATATAGAAACCGACGGCGTGACATATATGGATATTTTACCGAATACGTTCTTTGAAGATGATCACTATTTCGATCAACCAGATAGTTTTAGTGACGAAGATAAAATTAGAATGGCAAATAATATTAGCCTGTACTGGGCATAAAAGGAGACCAAATGGACCAACAAAACAACCAAGGTTTGCTCGTGGACAGCAACCTAATCGATACAAAAAGCATTATAGAAAAAATAACAACCGCTTACCAAAAGAAAGTTGTTGGTCAGGACGAACTCCGCTTATCCATGCTCGTTGCATTAATAGCGGGTGGGCACGTTTTGCTAGAGTCGGTACCGGGCCTAGCGAAGACTCTTGCTGCTAAGACTATTGCCGAAGCCGCAAGTGGTACTTTTAGCCGCATTCAATGTACGCCGGATTTATTGCCAAGTGATATTATTGGTACACAAATTTACAACTACAATACTGGCGCATTCGAAACAAAAGTTGGTCCAGTCCATGCTAACTTTATTCTCCTTGACGAAATTAACCGCTCTAGCGCTAAGACGCAGTCCGCCATGCTAGAGGCGATGCAAGAGCATCAGGTATCAGTCGGTGGCATTATGTATAAAATGCCGGATCCATTTATAGTTCTCGCCACGCAAAACCCGATTGAGCAAGAGGGTACCTACGAGCTCCCAGAGGCGCAGCTTGATCGCTTTTTGCTAAAAGAGATCGTAAGTTATCCAAGCCGTGACGAAGAGCTACAAATCCTCAACTCTACGCTTTCCGGTGCGATTGATACACCGTTATCTGAAGGCGAAAAGGCAGACATTACTGGTATTAAAAGACTCCAAGATTACGCTACGCGAGTAGTAGTTGATGACTCTATCAAGAATTATATTATTAATATCGTATCGGCCACTCGTAACCCGCGCGAACTAATCGATGCGAGCTTGGCGCGCTATGTTGAATACGGCGTCAGCCCTCGCGGCGGTATCGCATTGATGAAAATCGCTCAAGCACTTGCGATTATTGAAGGACGTAGCTATGTAACTCCAGATGACGTGAAACGCCTTCGCTATCCAGCACTACGCCATCGCGTGATTCTGAATTTCGAGGCCGCCGCCGACGAAGTACATCCAGAGGCTATCATTGATGCAATTTTTGCGAAAATCCAAACACCATAAATTAATCAGAAAAACGAAAAACACGAAATATAAATGGCAAGTTATCTAGTTAAAGTTCAGAAAAAGATGGATATCCACTCGCTCCGCCGAGTGCGAAATGTCCTGTCTGGCAACTATGGCTCCGTCTTTAAGGGTCGCAGTATGGATTTTGACGATTTGCGTGAGTATGATTACGGCGATGACGTTAAGGATATAGATTGGAAAGCTACTGCGCGTTCGCGTAAGATAATGGTGAGACGCTATATCGCCATTCGGAAACATAATATCTTAATCGTGGCCGACAACGGCAACTCTATGTCGACATTGGCGCCAAGTGGCGAGACAAAGAGCGAAGTGGCAACCTTCTGTGCCGGAGTTATGACTTACGTAGCTCAGCACCATGGTGACTTGGTTGGTATGGTTTACGGAAACCAAGCTGGCAACACTCGCTACGCCATGAAAGAAGATACGGCCTACCTAGAGAACTTCTTAGGAAATTATGCTCACTCGATAAAAACCGATGGGCCAGAAAGCAACCTCAATTCCCTACTGACTTACATCATGAAGGGTTACCGTGAACGTTTATTTATTGTCGTAATCACTGATCCAGATAGCGCCGAGACAATTGATAGCGAAATTATCCGTAAGCTGAATGCGCGTCACGAACAGATGTATATTATGATAGAAGATTCCCCGCTTACAAATAACCTCCTACACGAAAAAGACGTGCGCGATATAGTCGGAAAAATACGGTTACCACAATTCTGCCGCAAAGATAAGCAGCTCGCCAAAGCCGAAAAAGAATATCGCGAGAACCAGAAGCTGAAGATAAAGAAAGCATTGCACCACTTCCGTATAACTAGCACTTTTGTAGGTGGTAGTGACGAAGCGATTCCGGCGATTATTAAAATGCTAGAGGAGCAAAAACATGCGCGACGTAAGTGAATTAATGTATGGCCCGTTTTATTACAGCTTTATTTGGTTAATTGTTGGCATTTTGTTTCTAGGTTTGGCGATTGCGATAGTAGCATTAATATTCTATGCAACTCGCAAGAAAGAGATAAAAACTATCGCTAATCTAAAACCGCAAGCACCAAAGGTTATAGATATTGAAGCGTTGAAGGCTAAATATCTCGCAATGATAGACGAGGCAGAAAGGCAATTTAATAACCACAAAACGAAGGCATCTACGGCGCACCAACAATTAAGTTTAATTGCACGTCTTTTCTATTACGAAGCCTTGGGCTTTCATGCAGATATTCTAACGCTTGCAGATTTAAAGAAATCGCGCCATGAGCGCCTAACGCAGACGATTGAAAAATATTACCCAGACGAATTTGACGGCCTCGAAAAAGGCTCGGTCTCGAACTCTGCCGAAATGGCGCGTAATCTAATTAGGGAGCAGAAGGTATGAAATATTCTTGGCTATTCATATTTCCCATTTTTGCAATTATCGCTATCGTAGCCTATTCGATATACCATCGCAAAACTGGCCAACAAAAGATAAAAAAGTCAGTATTAATATCGCACAGTAAAAAGATAAGAGCTCTGCCCGAATATGAAAAAGCTAGCAAAAAATATCGCATTCTATTATGTATTGCAGCCGTGGCGCTCGTCTTTTCGATCGCATCTATCACAATTACTGCGTCCCGACCTATTTCCGTGGATATTATAGAGCCAGACTATGAAACTCGCGATATTATGTTATGTATTGACGTTAGCGGTTCACAAGCTACTGAGATTACAAATGTCATTCGTTACTTTTCGAATGCTGTAGGTAGATTAAAAGGGCAAAGAATTGGCGTTGGTGTTTTTGCAGAAAAAGCGACAATTCTCTCGCCTTTGACAAACGACTATGTCATGGTCGAGAATTTGTTAAAAGAATTAGTTAGCCTGTATAGAGCGAAAGAGGCGGGGGAGGCTGGAGAATATAACACAAGCCTCATAAAGAATTTAGGTAGCAAATCTGCAATTGGCCCGGGGATAATTAATTGCGCTTCTGGCTTTGATAAATTAACAGAAGACGGCCGTGCTCAATCGATGATAGTTGCTACGGATAATTTGCAAAACGTAGACGGCGTAACGGCTGAACAGGCTGGTAATTACTTGGCGCGTTACGGCATCACATTGTATGCAATCGACACCATAGACGCGGATGAGGTAGCTGTAGGTGGCGTCTTTGACCCAGCCAACCGTGCGGCTGGCTTGCGTAGAGCGGCGGCAGCTACTGGTGGACTATACTACAACTTACCAACGCAAGGCATTAATGGAGAGCAGGCAGCAGAAAGTATTATGAAACAGGAAGCCGCTAAACACGAAAACGTTGCGCAGTTCATACAAACGGATTCGCCAAAAATATCCACAGCGCTTGCTTTAGTTTCTGTTATCGTAATGCTGGTTGCAATTTGGAGACTTAAACTATGATCCTGAATCCTATTTTACCCATCTATATCATTGCATTATTAGCTATCTTTATAGTAGCGCTTAGTGTTTTTTGTATTATTAAGAAAAAATACCGTAACGTTGCAACGTTGCGCAGAATCTTGGTATTGGTATTTCTATTAATAACCCTGCTTAGGCCCTCTCTCGCCAACGGCACAGCCCAACGGGTCAGTATGGACGTAACGTTATTTTTAATTATCGATAACTCCAATAGCATGTATGTGGAAGATGTAAATGAAGGCACTCGTATGTCGGCCTTGAAAAAAGATGCCCTGAAAATAATAAGGTCATTTCCAGGTGCCCACTATTCTATCTTAGCGTTGGATAAAGCTACCTACACATTGTTACCTACTACTACAGATCTTAATGCCACCATAGTTGGGGTAGATACTTTAGGCGCCACAATCAGCCAATATAGTTCAGGTTCCAATTTAAACGACTTGATAGTATTCGCGCAGGAAGGGATAAAACAATACAATAAAAAGCATCCGGAGTCGCAGAATATAGTAGTACTTATGTCTGACGGCGACACCACAACGGATTCAGTTGATGCGATTTCATTTAGCAGTTTTAAGGCAGTAAGTGCTGGGCTAGTTTTGGGATATGGTTCAAGCGAGGGCGGCGTTGTCCCAAATTTCGTGAGCTATGTTGGCCGCAGCGTAGTCAAAGAAGAAAATCAAAGCTGTTTGTCTTGCACCTCAAAGATAAATGAAGATTATTTGCAAAAAGTCGCGAGCAATTACCATTTTAAGTATACGCATAGCTACGGCGACATAGACACAGCACTAATCAATGATTTGAAAGATACTGCGAAGAGCAGAATCGATACGAGTTCCAATAAAAGCGCGGTTTCCAATACTGAGTTCTACTGGATTTTTGCATTGATAGTCCTAGTGCTATTGCTTTGGGAATTTGCAAGTAGCTTTAATGTAATCCTATCGGAATATGAGGTAAAAAAATAAATGATTAATCTTGACCCGTCCTTATTGGACCAAGACAAAATTCGAAAAGAAAAACGCAAACAACTCATGAAGCGTTATTCCGTGTCAATCGTCCTACTTCTATTAGTCGCACTGTTCTTTCTTTTGACTTGGGTATATAACCTAGTTTACCTAGTTAGCTATAGTGGTAAAAATTATCCGATTTCCGAAGGCTTTACCGAGACGCGCTTTATCGCTAATATACTTGAGCCATACATAGCGGATTACAACCAAGGCACTGCCAGATTAAAAATGGGAAAATACGAGGAGGCCGAAAAGAGTTTTACTGAAAGTCTCAAAAAATCACCCGCGGAAGATAGATTATGTCAAATATACGTGAATCTTTCCCTCAGTATTGAATTCCAGGCCGATAAACTATTAAAATCGAACAGCTTTAATAAATCGATGGAGCTTTACGGAAGAGCTCAAACTATCTTGTTAAATAACAATTGCGCAAAGAAAGGCACAGAATCAAGCGGCAAAGATAGCAAGGCAGAGATTGCGGAAACTCGTTTAAACAAAAAACTTAAAGACGCAGCGGATATGATGAATCATACCCAAACAGCCGACGACGACGCTAATACTAATCCGGACGAGAAACAGATAGACGACAACTCTTTAAAGGATATACAAAATCAAGTAGTGTCGCCAAACGGTATTCGCAGCGACTTATACGGCCCGACTGAAATAATTTGCAATTATAGCTTAAATAAATGTCATTAAAATAGTACTAAACTATTTTTGAATTCGTTTGAGTTCCGCATGTATTATTTCGTGTATTATCTCGCTAGCTTCGGATATAGCGAGTTCATCGGTTTGTTTTCCAATAGTGATGCGCAAGGACCCAGATATTTCTGGGTCTGTTAGACCAATTGCTTGTAGTGTAGGAGATTTGATACCTTTGCTAGCGGCACATGCGGCGCCGGTTGAGACGTACACTTCCCTATCTTCGAGTGCATAAATTAATCGCTCGGCGTCGAGCCCGGGAATACTAATTGGCAGAAAGTTTACAAGCTGATTCTTGTCTCTGCCAAGGAAGATTATGTTCGGTAGATCTTCAAGATTCTTGCGGAACTTCTGCTTTAACTCCCCCAGGCGTTTACGCTCTCCATTCAAATGCTTTTCCGCATCTGTAATTGCCGTTGCAAAAGCGATTGTAGCAGGAACATTTTCCGTCCCGCTACGTAAGCCCATTTCCTGACCGCCCCCAACAGTAAGTGGCTTTATCTTTATGTTTCTCCCTACATATAACGCGCCGATACCCTTTGGGCCGTATACTTTAGCCGCATTCAGGGTGAGCAAATCTACGCCTAGACGGTTTAGCTTTACCTCCATCAGTCCAAGCCCCTGCGAAGCGTCCGTATGAAGATACAGAGGAGTTCGCTCACCTGCAAAAGCTCGCCGCTGGCGCTCCTCGGCGACTATACGTCCAAGTTCCGAAATTGGCTGAATTGTTCCTAATTCCGAAGAAACCAAACAGACTGATATGAATTGTGTTTTTGGCGTCAGCTTAGCGCGAAAGTCATCAAGGTCAATGCGCCCATATTTATCTACATTTATTAATTGATATTTTCCGGCCCGCTTGGCATTCTCTAATACGGATGGATGCTCCGTTGCAGATATGAGAACCTCCGCATCGGCACTAGGCGAAATAACCGAAAAGGCTAGATTAGTAGCCTCGGTCGCCCCAGAAGTCATAACTAAATCTGCACCTTTTGCGCCAATTACGTGCGCTACATCATCTTTGGCCTTCTCATAGGCGCGCCGAACCTCGGTGGCAGGCAGATATGCGGCAGACGGGTTAAAAAAGCGCTCACTAAAATATGGCAACATAGCCTTGAGAGCCTTATCGGAAAGAGGTGTCGCAGCAGCGTAATCAAGATAAATCATGCTCTTATTTTATCACGAGACCACATTCTTGACGGAAGAGTCAAGTAAACAATTGGAAAGATGGCAAATGATGACAAAAGCGCGAATGGCATTAACAGGCAATCTAGCCCAAGATTAATTAGAGTCAGGACAATCGTAATCGTAACTATGCGCCCGACCGAAAGAAAAACCTCTGCGATCGATTCGATTTCTACCCGATAAGAGTCATCTCGTAGGTGGCGGCTCAGAATATCCTGCAGGCGCGTAATCGTCAATGTGCTATTATAAAAGCTCTCGATGATTGATTGCGTATAGATATAGAACACAATTGCAATAACCGGATTATTCGGAAAAAGGATTGCACATAATGGCAATAAAACTGCTGGAGGTAGAATTGAAAAAAGAATAGTCTTCTGAAGATGCGCGCGATGACTAGCTCGCCGATATAGCCACAGCACAACAATAGCAACAGCCGAGGCAGTAGCCGTAAAAATGCCTAAATTCAAATCAGAGCCAGCACTACGATAGACATTGATTTGCGCGACCATTAAATACCCCGCGCTAGAAACGATTATTCCGCGCAAAAGCGATAGGTAGATTATTTTATGCATAGAATCGTGTTTTAGCATAAAGCGCATTACATCCATAATCGTGTGCTCTTCGGCTTTTTTAACTTTGCCACCCTTATTAACAGGATGGAACATCATTGATAACAACAATTGGGAAATCGATATAATTAAGATAACATTGGCCGTACGCACATAGCTCGAATTGCTAATAATGATACCCAGCACTACCGGCATTGCAACTTTTGCGAGTTCTATCCAAGATTGCCCCACGCTCTTGAAGTGAAGCCGGCGATCGTCTGCTATCTCGGTAGTATCGAAGTACATTTTTGGCCGCCAATACAGTACCGATTCTAACGCTGAAAAGACGGCAATTACAAACGGAAAATATGGCGATGCGCTATTGAGGAAAATAACGCCGATAATCTGAAAGATCGAGAATATCATACTCGTACGCCACGCCAGTAGAGTGTGGCGACGCGTCAAGCGAAGCAAGACAATCGAGAATACCCCCATTAAAGCGTAGCGAACGATACAATAGATCAAAAAACTAGCCGGCGAATCTTTTAATGAAGCGCGAATCATGAAAGCCATTAAAAATACGTTCATGAATGCAGATTTACTATGCAACAGGATATCAACTGCAATCAGAACGTTTTCATTCGTGCGCATTTTACGCAATTTCTGAAGCATGAGTATATTTTAGCATAAACGAAATAAAACAGCTAACAACGGACTCTACTTGCTGTAGATGTGCGATTTGACTAAGCGCAAGTATGCCTTTGTGGCGTTACGAAAGTTTTCTAGTTCTTCGCCAGTAACCTTATGGTAATCGTTTTCTCTACCGACCTGTTTGTATACGCCGTTCTCGCGCACTTCGTAACGAATCGTAAGACCATCTTCATACCAGAGCCAAACATTCTTCTTTAGGCAAAAGAACTCGCGCGAATGACCTTTTTGAACCTCACCAAAAAGCGTACGCCCGAGCGCTGATTCTGCATTAATTAGGTCGCGCTCGACCGTTTTGCGACGCGCGTCTCGATTCGGATAGGCGACGTCTTTCTTTTTTATGCCTAGAAAATGTTGTTTAATATTGCGTTGCGGCATGCTAATACCTCATCAGAGACAGCACTTAGCTCTTTATAGAGTTTCTTATCTTCATAAGTGGCTTTTGCCGAGTAATGAACTGGCACCAAAGACGAAACCTGAACCGTTTGAACGGGAGTGGTTTGCGCTACGGACACCGTTTGCGGAGATTGTGGGGCTTCCACTGGAGTAGCAACAACAGGGGCGCTAACTTCTGGCGCGATTAGTTGTTTTTTCTGCTCCGCTTCTTCGACGGCGGCCTTAATAACGCTCGAGACAGGAATGTGGAATGTCGAATCGGCATCGTTATCGTCATACATAATTAAGCCTCCTTAGATTTTAAATAGTTTTTCGGCATTTTTAGTAGTAATATCTGCCACTTTGTCGAAACTAATTTGATAGTATTGTGCTGCCCAATCGGCTATATTCTTTATATAGCCCGGCTTATTTATTGTACCACGAAATGGCTTTGGTGTCAAGAACGGAGCGTCGGTTTCAAGGATAATTCGTTCTAGCGGAGGGTGTGGGATTTTAGCGAAAGTTGACAGGCCATTAACTCCGAAATATAATCCCCTTTTCAGGCCTTGCTGAAGATTATCGTCGTTATCAGAAAAAGAGTGCAAAACAGAGGTGGGGAGATGGAAATTATCATAAATTGGCCAAAAATCACCGAAGGCATCTCGCACGTGGAAGCTTACGGGTAGTTTATAATCTTGCGCAATTTGCAGCATGTTTTCAAGTAAATAGGCTTGCCACCCGCGATTATAGCCGTCAAAGTGATAATCCAAGCCAATTTCGCCGATTGCAACCAATTTTGAGTCATCTAGAGCATTGGCGGTAACATTCTTAAGGTCCTGCTCTAGCTTAGCACGATCTCCATCATAATCGTTCGGATGATAGCCGAAGGTCCACCATACTTCGTCGTGTGCCGTGGCAAAATCACGTGCCGCTAGTGAATCTTGTGGGTCCGTGCCAATTACGATTATTTTATCGACGCCGTTCCGATGCGCATGCTCAATTGCCGCATCTAACGGCGGATTAAAAAACTGTTTATCATGAATATGACAATGCGTGTCGATAAGCATATTATCCGCGCGGAGGCTCCCCTTCCGGTTCGTCTAGAAGCTTCTTACTCTTAATTTCATATCGACGACCGTTGACGGGCGAAACGAAGTAATCTTCACTTAGTAAATTCACGAACATATTTAGGTCTTTATCGTCCATTATAATAATTTTGCCGTCATCGTCGGTCATAAGCTCCAGCTGCATTTCGTCTGCGTAATCCAGAAGTTGATCCTGCTTCATCTCGCCAATTTCAACCGCCTGGAGCTTCTTTACGAGAGGTTTTTTATCTTCTAGCAAAGCATTCAATGTTAGGCCTTCTGGGAAACTGAGGCTATATGCGTCCTGAAGCTCCTTGGCCTTTTGCTCGGAGATTACCTGCTGTTTGTAATCGTATTGGAAGAGCTTTTCAAACTTGGACTGATTAAAAATGACGATATTGCCATCTACGATCGCCGTCTCGTTGCCTTCTGGCACCTTAATGGCAACATCGGCAGTAAGCGGCTCGAAGCTTTCGCCGTTTAGCTCCCAGCTAAGTTTTCCTTTTAGTGCAGAGCTAGCCGCTAGGCCCTTGGCAATATAGAAAGTCTTCTGCCCCTCATCGCCAGGGTAGGTAAACTTTGCCACGATACCTTTTATGCGTTTAAATTCGTACTCGTTATCTGTAAAAAACGCTATATCTTTATATTCGTTCTCGATTAGATGAATTAACGTCTCAGCGCGACCGACTTTTTCTAGGTCGATACGATAAATTACCTTATCTTCCCCATCGGATAACTCATATTCGCGGCATTCTAGCCCCTTGTCGGCTTCTTTGATAACAAACTCTACTGCCTCGAGCATAAACATTGAGCGAATTGTCTGCATTAAAACATCGCTGTAGCGCACCTTATATGGCGTATAGTTCTTGTTGAATAGAAATAATTCTACGGAAATGTTATTTTTAACTTCATCGACGGAGTTTGCCCACTGAAATACGTCAAATTCTGTCTGACCAGCCACCTGGCCTTCTTCTGTTTGCTCCATTTAGCCTCCTTATACTTAATTAGTATAGCAAATTATTCTTTTAATGCGGCGTCCAACTGAGGGTCTTCTTCTTTATTAATCTGATCAAAAGTGCGTTCAACTTCTTTGTCTGGCACAATCCCCTCGCCGTTGATGTTTTTGCCTTTAGGTGTATACCATTTCGCTACCGTCACGCGAAGCAGCTCGCCGCCAGTGAGTTTTTGAAGCGCCTGCACGCTCCCCTTGCCGTAAGTTTTCTCACCGATTAGTTTAGCGAGGTCATAATCTTGCAGGGCGCCAGCTACAATTTCTGAAGCCGAGGCGGTTGAACCGTTTACGAGCACGATTGTTTTTGTGTTTTTTAGAATGGCGCTTCCACCTTTTGCATAGACTTTTTCGTTATATAATCCGCTTTGCGATTTTTGCTCAACAATTAGCTTGCCAGACTCAACCCACAATGAGGCAACTTCCTGAGCGGCCGTGACATACCCACCACCATTCCCACGAAGGTCAATGATGACTTTTTTGACTTTTTTATCAATAGCTTCCTGCGCCTTTTCGCGAGCTAATTTTCCAGTGTCGCTGTCGAAACGAGTAATCGTGATGATAGCCGCATCGCCTTTATAGTCTGAATATACACTGACGTTATTAATGATTTCTCGAACTAAATCAAAGCTGACTTCTTTATTATCGCGCATGACGGTCAATTTGACTTTTGTACCCGCTTCGCCACGAAGTTTTTTCGCTACATCTTCTACACCTAAACCGCTAATATCTTCGTCGTCTGCTTTGTAGATGATATCTCCCGCGAGAACCCCTGCCTTGCGAGCTGGGTTATCTGGCGTAGTGCGAAGAACTTTTACTAAGCCATCACGCTCGCCGATCTCTACGCCAATGCCAGCACCAACATCACCCTCGAGTTCCTTATCGAATTCTTCGGCCTCTTTGGCGTTCATGTAGTATGTATATTTGTCGCCGGCGGCATTGACGAGGCCTCGCTTCGCCTCCTCGATAACTTTTTTCCGATCGAGTGAGCCATCAAAACTCGAAGAAAGCTCGCCGTAGACATCGTTAAGCTCATCAAAGCTAATACTCGTGGCGGCCCGATTACCCAATGCGGTATTTATATTATTGCTAATTTTATCGAAATTAATCCCGACTATGACACCAATCGCCATCGTAACGGCGGCGACAATTACGGTCGTAGTGAGATTTACTTTCTTTTCGGGTTTGGACGGCGCATTGTAGATAGAACGCGTCGGATTATTAGATTCTTTCGCAGTTGTTTTAGCCATAAGAATATTTTATCACAGTATGGCACTAATGGTTTGGGGCTGAACGGCTATTTGAAGTAGATATATACGTAAGCGCCTTGATCGACCCATTGTTCAGAATAATCACCTGGAAGCCAGTTAGTTGCTTCGTTGGCGTAATTATATTGAGAGATATAAACTCGCCCACCGCTTACGGCTTCCACCCAAACAGCATGCCCATAAGGGCCACTTTGAGAAATACCAACCGTGCGCGCCCTTGGCACACTGCTAACCGTATATCCCGCCGCGCGAGCATTGGCTGGCCACTGCGATGCATTCCCGCGACCGCCCCAATATGGCATGTAGCCATAATTCTGGAACACCTTCCAAGCCGCATAGCTAACACATTCGCAAATATACATACCCCATTGATCAGAGTATTGAGTTCCGTTTAGGCTGGCGGCAGGACATTGGCCGCTATACGGATAACCGCCTTTTCTAGGGTCGCCAGCAGTTACGCCCGACACATTGTTTTGACGAGCTAATTCCTGCAAAATTGATTGCTGTTGCTCTTCAAGAGCTTTGCGCTCTTTGGCGGCCTCGCTTTTTAGGCTATTATACTCGCTCTCATTGCTGCGCGTTTGCGCTAATAGTTCCTGCTGTTGCTGTTCGGATGCAGCAAGCTGCTCTTTTTGCGCATCAAGATCGGCAAGGATTTGTTCGGCGCGCTTTTTCTTCTGAACCAAGCTCTCTTTTAGAGCCTTATTTTCTTCTACAATTTGGCCCAAAGTGTCAGAAACACTGCTGAGATGCGCTTCCTCGTCGACGAATGACGAGAAACTTTCAGATGAAGCAATGCGTTCTATCGTAGAAACACCATCATTGTAATAGTACTGCGCTATGACGTAACCGATTAATTCATAGTTGTCATTAATACGCTTTTGAACCGCCTCAATCTCTAAGACGATTTGATCATGCTCGGCCTGTTTGAGTTCTATTTGTTTCTTGAGCTTCGCCTGTTCGTTTTGCAAAACGGCTATTTGCCTAGAGATAGAGTCTGCTTGCTTAGCTAATTCTTTTGCCTGTTTTTCGTAAGAATTAATCTGGTCGTTGAGCTCTGTGATTTTTGAGTTTACGGCGTTTAGGTCTTCTCTCAAGGTAGCGGAAGCCGGAAGTGAGGTAAAACTAGTAACAAGAATCGCCGCAGCGACTGCCATATAGGAAATGTTGCGCCAGATTTTCATGGTGTGAATTATAGCATAAGCGAAAAGGCTTGGCAAGTACCAAGCCTCAGCATCAAGCCGTTTTACTTTCCTGTCCGCGATTTGATGTATAGGTAAAACTGCTGCGAAGAGTAATCGTCTGACATATTTTATCATTTCGTTATAGTATAAATCTTGTTTGCTGCCAATTGACAAAGGCCCCCACTGCCATGCAGATGACATACAATCGCTCCGTTGTGGAGACCGGAACTACGAATGTAGGCGTCTTTATCTCTGTTTTAGGTATTTTCTAGTGGCAAGTAGCGACGAAATAACGCCAATCAATATGCCCACTATCAATAAGGCCGCCCCTACTAAGTACCAGTACTGAGTCATATTAGCATAGGTAGAATCGAGCATTCCTTCAAAATACGGGCGCAAGAAATAGACACTGATATAAATAGCAGCACACGATACAATAGCGGCTATTATGCCATAAATACTCGCCTCGACCACAAACGGCCCTACGATAAACCAACGGCTTGCGCCCACCAGCTTCATCATGTAGATTTCTTCTTTGCGGTTAAAGATAGCCATTCGAATTGTATTAAAGACGACTAAGATAGCAATGATTGCAAAAACGCCAGCCGCCGCAAGCCCGACAATTTGAATTTCGTTCATTATCTTAGCAATATTGTCAATAGTTGCGCGGTGACTTGAGGCGAAGCTCGGCTTTTTGGTTTCGTCGAGGAGATTTTGAATTGCGTCATCCCTATTAACGAAATCTTCTAGCTCACCCGTATTGTCTAGGCTCTCCATCTTGACGTTTAGCGTCCAAGAGATCTTATTCGGTGCTTCACGCATCGTACGAATTAAATCTTGGTCGGTGATATTAAACTCGGAAATAATTTTTTCATTAGTTCGCCTATTAGCTTCCTCTGGAGAGAGAACTTTAACTTCCGCAACACTATCGAGCGCCTTGATTTTCTTGACGATTTCATCGATTTGATCTTGAGTAGCGCCCTGCTTGAAATAAATTGAGATATCAATCTGGTGCTCGACTTGACGAATCGCCGTACGCATCGCGTCGGCGGCAATAAGAGTAGCCGACAACACGACCAATGTGACGACCATAATCGCTATGGCAGCAACGCTTAGCCAAGTATTGCGAATAAAGCTCTTGGCGCCATATTTAATCACGCGATGATTCGTGCGCAAATGATGCTTACGAGTCTTCGTAATGCGGTTAAGGCGTTCCTTGCTCACCGCAGCGGTCTTTTTGAGCTCTTCTTTTTCTTCTTGTGTTTTTTTCTTTGTCATTATTGAATAAATTTCCTTCTTGGCATTGCAGCGTTAGTCTGCCTAGTAGTGTGAGTATGCGCTTGTACGGTAGATACTGGGCGGGAATTAGTGGCACGGCGTATTTCTTCTGCGGTCGGCGCGACACGGCGAGTAGCGGCTAACGGACGCTTGACGATACGTGTACGTACAGCATCGAGGTCGTAATGACCATCATTCTTTTGATCACCAATCATCTTGCCATTTCGAATCGTAATCACACGCTTACGTAACTGATTAACGATTTGCTCATCATGTGTAGTAATAAGAATCGTTGTACCGAAATTATTAATCTCCTCAAGGAGTCGGACAATTCCCCAAGATGTTTCTGGGTCGAGGTTGCCCGTAGGCTCATCAGCAATCAGAATTTTTGGTTGACGCGCCATTGAACGCGCAATTGCTACGCGCTGGCGCTCACCGCCGGATAGTTCGGACGGGAATTTATGCCCTTTATCTGCAAGACCAACTAGTTCAAGAACTTTTGGCACGGTTCGACGAATTTCGGCGTTCGAAACGCCTACGATTTCAAGAGCGAATGCAACATTTTCATAAACCGTACGGTTCGGCAATAGTTTAAAATCTTGAAACACTACACCAAGACGACGTCGAAGATGTGGAATGTGGCGCTTTTTTAGATAATCGTAATCTATGCCACCAACCATGATTTTGCCAGAAGTTGGCTTTTCTTCGCGCGTAAGCATTTTGATTATCGTCGATTTCCCCGCACCGGACTTACCTACCAAAAAGACAAATTCCTTTGGTTCTATCGACAAAGAAACGTGGTCTAGAGCAGGCTCTTTATCGCCTGGATAATACTTGACAACGTCATCGAGTAATATCATGTTTCTATCGTAACATAAGCACTATTAATTGTCCAAAAATGCTTCGATAAAATTGTCGATTCTACCATCAAGGACAGCATCAGCATCGTTTTCTTCGTACTTCGTGCGCGTATCTTTGACAAGCTTATACGGGTGGAGAACGTAATTTCGAATTTGCTGCCCCCAACTCGCCGATTCGCCAGCGCGCAGCTTGTCGACGGATTCGGCATTCTGATCCTGCATCATCTGCTGTAGTTTGCCGCGAAGAATCTCCATGGCTTTTTCCTTGTTCTGTAACTGGCTACGTTCATTCTGAATTGCGACTACTGTATTGGTTGGAATATGCGTAATACGTACCGCAGAATTAGTTGTATTAACCGATTGCCCGCCATGCCCACCCGAGTGATAAACATCGATGCGCAGGTCTTTGGGGTCGATTTGCACCTCAGAATCGTCTCTTATAACTGGCAGCACTTCCACGAGCGCAAAAGATGTCTGGCGAAGATGATCCGCATTGAACGGACTAAGGCGAACTAGCCGATGTGTGCCATGTTCAGATTTTAGCCTGCCATACATATTCGGGCCAGATAACTCCATTACGCAAGTCTTAATCCCAGCCTCCTCCCCGGCAACGCGGTCGAGAATCTGGACTTTAATATTATTGCGCTCTGCCCAACGAAGATACATACGCTCAAGCATGCTAGACCAGTCCATCGCCTCGATACCGCCCGCACCAGCCGTAATGCGCAAAATTGCGTCATTATGATCATACTTGCCAGTGAAGCGTAGTGCTTGACGTAGCTTGGTGAAGTTTTCCTCCATGGCGTCGAGCTGCCCCGCAAACTCTTCCGCCAGAGAATCATCGCCGAGCGACATTAAATCTGAAATATCTTTAATTTGCGTCTTTAATAGTTGCCATGGATCTAGCTCATCATGGAGATTAGACAGCTGAGTAGTTTTTTCACGAGCATTATCTGGATTGTTCCAAATTTCTGGAACTGCCACCTCTTCCTCTATCTTTTGCATATCGGAGAGCTTCTGGTCGATGTTGAGTTTTTGCCAAGTTGCTTCAAACTCTGCCGTAAGAACGTCTAGTCGTTTCTGAAGGTCAAACATGTAATTAATTATAACTTAATCTATAGTCTTGATTTAGTTTTTCTTATTCGGGCACATCGAAAAGGGGCAATTTATTTATATCATAATCGGCAATTTTGGTGCGCCGAAGTCCTGTCGTATATGCATCACAGCCGAGTGCTTTACCGATATCCTCAGCAAGAGTACGAATATAGGTTCCGCTGCCCACATGGGTGCGTATTTTTAAAAATGGCGGTGCGTAATCTATGATGTCGATAGAATATATTTGGACTTTTCGGGCCGGAATTTCAACTTCCTTTCCCGCTCGCGCGAGCTTGTAGGCGCGCTGGCCGTTGACCTTGATAGCAGAAAAAATCGGCGGTCTTTGTTCGATTTCTCCCACAAATTGCACGAGCGTCTTCTCAATTTGTGCATGCGAGATATTGGGCTTGTCGTCAGTGATAGTTATTTCACCCTCTGGATCGCCAGTACTGGACTTTGCGCCAAGACGAATAGTCGCCTCATATTCTTTGTCGAGCTTCGTAAGTTCGGGGGCTTTTTTCGTAGCCTTGCCGGCCAATAGTATTAATAGCCCCGTCGCAAATGGATCAAGCGTGCCGGTATGGCCAACTTTCACCTTATGGCCCATTCGCTCAGATAGTATTCGGCGCACGCGCGCAACGGCACCAAAGCTACTTATGCCGGACGGCTTATCGACAAATATAATCTGTTCCATAGCTATATTATATCAACAGATATTTGTTATACTGAGATTATGGAAAGAGAGCCAAACCACCCCGAAAAACAAAGAGCTAAATGGGAAGAGCTCGCGAAGGGCCCTAGCACGGCTGAAACGCCCGGCAAGCTAGGCAAAGAAAGAACCTCCCCCAAAACAGCCGAGCGAAATAAAAACACTGCTCCACCGGAATGGGTGCGTAGTGTTTTGGATAGCTTTCAGCAACAGAAAGCCGAAGCGCCAGGCTTAGCTAAAGAAAAAGCAAAAGACATCGCGACCCTGAATCAGCAGTTTATTAAAAGAAATAAGCAGATTAGAGAGGGCAACCACTTTATGAGTAAAAAGGAATTTCTGAGCTGGGAAGACGATTACGCAACCGAGTGGAGGTTTCTTCAAGAATATCTGCAAGATGGCAACTTGACAACTACCGAAAAAGAAGCCGAAGTAGAGACACCGATGCTATTCACGCTAGACAAAGATGTGATAGGCGAAACAATCGAAGTTCAGGCGGGCGAGTATTATCGCGAACGTTCCCGTGCGCTTCGTGACGCTATTAGGGCAAGCGATAACCCCAAAAAAGAAGCAGATTTGAAAACCGTGGACGATTTTTTCACATCAGTCTACCGTCACGCGGAACTAAGGTATATGACCATAGACGAGCAGCGCTCCAAATATGGTAGCGAAGGCGGACAGTATGATGCTGCTCGCACTTCTGCGCATAATAACGTAATTGATCACTTGAATGAGTTGAACGACTTGGCGCGGAAATATAGTACGACACCGTTCACGCCTCGAAAGTTTTGGAAAAGTATCGGAACAAATCAAGCAGAAAGCGTCGCGAGACGAATGAAATACGATAGAGGTGTGGTCGAAGAATACTACACGCTCGCATTTAGTAGGGAGCTTGAGGATTTAGGCCCAAAATAGCCATTACGATAGACACATAGTATTGACACCGTTGCCTGTTCATGCTATAATTTAATTATAGTTGCGCTTTGACGCTAGAAAGGGGGTGAGTATACTATGGACATTAAAGCTTTTATCGAAGCGATGAGTCGTGACGATTTTTTCCAGAAAATTTTCACTAAAATCGCACAAAGACATGATTTCAGCACGATTGCTTGTGGCGGTATTGAGGATCTGACAATTCAGGAGAAAGATAGTCTGCGTGACGAGATGGTCGAGTGCGGCATTCCTCCGGGCATTGTTGAATCCGACGAAGAACTGGCCGAAGTAGTCAATGCAATTGCCGCGCGCAGCGTCGGGATTCGGTAAGTAAAAAAGGCCGCCCCTAACGGGGCGGCCAATTCTTTTTTTGCAGATTGATTATTTATATTTAGCCAAGAAGGTCGAGAGATCTGAGTCGCTATTAATGTCATCTAAGCGATCATAGACTACACCTTCGCGCACGTAGACAAGGACAGGAGAATCCTCTTTGCCAATGGTTACATTGCGAGCCGTTATCTCCGCATTGCCCGCGCCTTCGGTAGTATGTTCATAGTGGTAAATATCGGATATTTCAGCCGACGCCGCGACGTTTGCTAGACGGGCGCCAAAATCCACACAACTACTACATCCCTCATCCGATGCAAAAATGAAGCCGGTTTTTCCAGAAGTGAAAAAATCCACCACAGCCTCGCTGCCAACTAGGGTAATGCCGTTGACGTCTTTTTCTTTATTTTCGAGAGCCTCTTTAAACGTACCAGAAACATCAAGCGGCGTTTTAGTTTCGAGCTTAAACGAACGCACGAAGGCTATCGAGAACACTAGTGTTACTAGCACCGCAGTCAAAATACTTACGAGAACACAAATCGGCAGAATGCTACAAAACTGACCGTACTGTTCCGACTTGTTTTTATTTTTCTTGTTCATTGCGCATAATTCTCCTATATTGCTTATGTTAAATTATACCACAACTAAAAATACCGCCATATGGCGGTATTTTTTTAAGATTAGACTTTGTTTATAACTGGTATTACGATTGGCGTATGACCGGTGGCATCAAAGAGGATATGCGTTACGTCTTCTTTGATTTCTTCCTTCATAGTCTTAATATCGTCATCGGACGCAATGCTGCGGTCGGTCTTTGCGCGAAGATAATGTCGAATCTTGCCGATTAACTCTTCTGAATTGTCTAGGTAAATAAACGCGCGCGAAACGATATCTGGGGTCTTAATGAGGCGTCCAGTCTTTTTACTGAGCGTAAGAATAACCACGAAGATGCCCTCGCGAGAAATATGAATACGATCTTTTACGACAGCTTCGTTGACCTGGCGATCGGCGTCATCGTAAAGCTTATTACCGACATGAATGCGACCATTTTTATGAATCGTCCGATCCGGCATTAATTCGACAATATCGCCATCATCCGCCACAATAATGTTATCTTTCGGAATACCCACAACATTCTCAGCCATCTCGGCATTATGCTGTAGCATATAAAACTCGCCATGATAAGGCATATAATTCTTCGGCTGCATATCGGTGACGAATTTAACGTGATCCTCGTAGTAAGCATGGCCAGATAGATGTAATGGGCCAATATTCGTCAAATGGGTTTTACCATTCTGAATTACTTGCGCCCCTTCACGCAAGAGGCCACCAACAGTAGATACAACCTTCGGCTCATTGCCTGGAATTGGATTAGAACTGAAAACAATTGTATCGGTGGCCTTAATCTTAATATAGCGATGCGAACCAGAGACCATACGGTTTAGAACTGCATTCATTTCGCCCTGCGAACCCGTACAGACAATCGTAACTTTCTCATCTGGAAGCTTAATGATATCTTCCATCTTCATAATGGTGTCTTTTGGAATCTTGATAGCTTTGGCGCGCAGAGCTACTTCTACGTTATTAATCATCGAATATCCCGCAAAGGCAACTTTACGTCCACGTGCAGCCGCCTCTTTTAGGACTAGTTCGATACGCTTAACCTGAGAGGAGAAACAGGAAATAATAACACGACCATTCGCGTAGTGATCCATGACGCGGCCCATATTTTCGCCCACGTCATATTCTGAATGCGGATGTGTGCCTGGAGTATCAATGTTCGTAGACTCATTGAGGAGCAAGGCATATCCTTCTTTATCGCGAATCTCAAGGAGGCGGTCATAATCGGCCGGCGTACCCATTGGGTTAGCCTCGAAGCGCCAGTCGCCAGACAATAAGATATTACCATTTGGCGTACGTACAACAATGGACGTATTGCCAGGAATAGAGTGCAAGATATGAACAAATTCTGCCGAAAGATGCTCGGACAATTTTATGCTTTCGTGTTTGAACGGATCAACTTCGTGATAATTCATATCTGGCACATCGGGTAACTCGGACATCTGCTTTTTAATCATGCCGATTGTAAAGCTTGTTGCATAAATTGGTACAAGCGGGCCAAAATACGGCAAAAGATGCTTACAGGCGCCAATATGATCTAGATGAGCATGAGTAAAGAGAATTGCTTTTACATTGTCGCGATTATCTTCTAGCCACTTTGCGTCTGGCACCATATAATTTACGCCCGGATAATCTTCGCTCGCAAAGAGCGTACCCATGTCGATGAGAATAATTTCTCCTTGATACTCAATGGCAGTCATATTCTTGCCGATACCAAACTCGCCGAGGCCGCCAATTGGAATTATACGAACCGCATCACGATGTTGGCGAGCTGACTTAATCTGCGCCATCGTAACTTGCTGGCCATTATACCCGTTGTAGCGAGATTTATTGACTGGAATACCGATGATGTGCTGCGTAGCCTGCGCGTTAACATCCTGGCTCAGCATGCGCTGATGATGAACCATCTCGCCTTTACGCGTACTAACGAGCAAATTAACCTCACGTTTTTTATCGGTAGCGGTCGGGGCGGCCTTCGTGGCCTTTGTGGCTTTAGTATTACTCTTCTTTATAGGCTTTTTTGCTACAGACTTAGTAGCTTTGCTAGCAGCCTTTCTCTTGCCACGTACGAGTTTTTCGTCTTTGCCGCCGGGCGCAAAATTCGCATTAAAGTTGCGTTTTTGGTTTTCTTCGAATTGTTTTTTGATGTCTGGTAGGCGTTCGGCGCGCATTTTGAGCAATTTTGCTCGGCGTGCTGCCTCGGCCTGTTTTTTATTCTCCATTCGTCCCCTTTTTATTAAATTCTATTATTGATTTCCCACACTTAAGGCACAATTTTCTACCGATTGACATAATTCAGAACTGATTGTGCTAAAAGTAAATAACTTAGTGTTTATATTTTACCAAAGATAATTATTGCCGTCAAATAAAAAGCCTCCCCCATAGGGGGAGGCGGAGGTTAACGATTAGTCCAACGGACCACCTCGGCCAGAGCTTCTTTCGGCAAGATGACGCAATAGGTTTCATAGTCGCCTAAGTCGACATTATCACTGAGCCTCGAGAGGTAGCACTCGTAGAGTTGACCCGAGCTCAGTCCATATTGCTGAGACGTGCCTTCGCCGTTACCGATGCGCACGTAGCCCTCATCCTTATAGACCTGGATGGAGACGATTTTCTCTACGTTCTGATAGACGTAGCAGTCTTCATCCTCACTGATGGGCTCAAAACCTTTACCCCAGAGATACCCGTCAACATCGACACCGTCCTCGAACCGGTTATTATCAAGCTTCTCGATGGCCTGATCGTCAGACCAGTTGTCTGCGCGGTTACCGTAGAGCACCGACAATACGATGATCAAGATTGACACCGCCGCGAGAATTACCAAACCGATTTTTTGCGAACTTGTCATTTTAATACTCGCACCCCCTCTCCTTCGGATTCAAGAATTGTCGCGACCGCCCCCACGGGGAGAAGAATATTCCTAGCCCCAGGGTCTTCCGGATTGTCTCTCGGAAGAATCCAGCAAACATGGCATTCTTTAAGATTGCCACGTCTCGGATCATAAGTATTGGTTCCAATGTTGGAACCCTTCACGATGATTGATTCGCCATAATCGACGATCTCAATTTCCGTCCCGTCGTTCTTCCGGTACCGGATGTCGACGCCGCTCAGTCCGCAGGGGAAGAACTTCTTCGACCTGAGAAAACCGTCCAGATCGACGTGGTCGCCACGGATATAAAGTCCGTCCTCAACCAGACCAACCTGCCGCTCTTCGGCGGACGTGGCGAAAGCCACCCCGATACAAAAGATTACGATGATCGTTACGGCAATCAGAATGCCTTTTGCCATAGCGCGCGTGCGCTTGGTGGCACCTACGCACGAGTAGACATCGAGCGGAATCGGATCATTGTGACGCGCGGTACTGTGAGGGATATAATCCCCCTTTCTTGCGCGTTTCTTTCCGTCGCTCATGTAATCGGGATTCGTTTTGCGTTTGCTCATTTTTTCACCTCCTAAAATACTTCGCTAACTATGGTATCAACGATTAGTCTAGTATAACACATTTTGACAAAAAAATCAATATCTGATATACTGTTGACATACAGATGAAGACCGGCTCGAAAAGAGGCGGTTTTATTAGTGTAATTAATTAATGAAAGGAAAATATGGATCTAGACTTAAAGCAGATGGTCGCAATGGTCGACATTATTGCTGAAGAAAAGAATCTACCAAAAGAGACTGTGATTGATGTGATCCAGCAGGCAATTGCGGCAGCGTGGCGCAAAGATAACGGTGACAAAGATATGGATGTTCGTTGCGAACTCAATCTAAATACCGGCGAGGCTGATATTTATATTATTCGCGAAGTTATCGAAGACGACGTAGCCTATAATCCAGCTACCGAAGTCCCACAATCCGAGGCTAATGGTAAAGAGATTGGCGACCATGTTGAAGAAAAGCACAAAGTCGAGAGCTTTGGCCGCGTCGCATCGCAAACCGCGAAGCAGGTCGTCATTCAGCGCCTACGCGAAGCAGAACGTGATGCTGTATTAACGATGTATGAAGACAAAATTGGCAGTGTCGTGAATGGCACAATTGTACGCGTAGAGCCAAAATTAGTTCGCATTGACCTAGGCAAAGCTACTGGCATCATGCCAAAAAGTGAACAAATTGAAGGAGAATATTACGCAGTTGGCTCACGCGTGAAGGTATATATCAAAGAAATCGAGCGCAATGAACGTGGCGCGCAATTAATCCTAAGCCGCGGCTGCGCAGAATTCATCGAGTATCTCTTCCGCCAAGAAGTTCCAGAAATCGAGAATGGTTCAGTCGAAATCAAAGCTATTGCGCGCGAAGCTGGCCGTCGCACCAAGATTGCCGTTGCTGCCACTATGCCTGGCATCGACCCAGTTGGCACCTTCGTTGGCGGACGCGGCGTACGCGTACAGGCCGTCATGAATGAAATCGGCGATCGCGAAAAGATCGACATCGTTAACTGGAGCGATAATATTTCTGAATATATCCGCGAAGCTCTCAGCCCAGCCGAAATTCAAAAAGTCGAGACCGATAAAATCGAGAACAAAAAAGGCGAAATGGTTGACCATGCTACCGTTTATGTATCTAAAGATCAGCAATCAATTGCAATTGGTCGCGCTGGACAAAACGTTCGCCTCGCTTCTAAATTGACTGGATACGAGATCGACGTCGAAGTCGCCAAGGCGCCAGAGAAAAAGAAAAAGAAAAACGTCGAAGATTCCTTGCTATCTGCAGTCGAAGAGAGCGAAGACGAATCTGCCGAAGAGTAGAATTTGCCAAAAAAGAAGCCCCGCGGGGCTTCTTTTTTAGTTGCGACTCTTTTTACTGCACTTAACCGGCGCTTTTATGCCCGCCCGATTCATGGCGCGTTGCGCTTGCGCATCCCCACATTCTTCTTGCGTTTTCTCGCCAGACGTAACAGTCAAAGTGTCACCGTCTACGCGTTTTAATATGGTTGAGGCCAGAATACCAATCATTACGATAATAAACAGGATAAAGAATGTATGGAGAACCTTATTAACGCCCTTTGATGTTTTATCATTGCTATACATTTTAGCTAAATTTTAGCACCGCTTATGTTTTTTATACAAGGTGGCAACCTTAGTTTTTTAATTCAGCAAACTTCTCCGCCATAGTTGGATTGCCGCGCGTAAGTCGCTTAATTGTCAGGTCTTCAGCCTTATTATTAGCCAGACGAAGATTATTCTCGGAACTCAAAAGTGCTTCTTTAGTCTTTTGAAGATGAGTAATAGTCTTGTCGATTTCCTCAATCGCAGTACTAAATTTTTTACTGGCAAGCTCATAGTTGCGCGCAAAAGCCTGCTTGAAGTTCTCCATATTTTCCTCAAAATGCGTAATATCGATATTTTGATTGCGTACTACGGCTAGTTCTTGCTTGTATTTTAAGGAGTTGAGTGCCGCATTGCGCAGAAGTGTAATCATCGGAATAAAGAATTGTGGGCGAATTACATACATCTTGTCATATCTGTAGCTCACATCAACAATGCCAGTGTTATAAAGTTCAGAATCAGCCTCTAGCAAGGTAACTAAAACTGCATATTCGCAATTCTTTTCTTTGCGATCCTTGTCGAGTTCTTTAAAGAAGTCTTCGTTTTTATGCTTCGTGGCGGTAGTTTCATTCTCATTCTTCATCTCAAACATAATCGAGACTATCTCGTTGCCCTGTCCGTCATTTTCGCGATAAATGTAGTCGCCCTTACTACCAGTGCGCGCATCGTTGTCTTTTTCAAAATAAGCATTCTGAAATGCAGTAGCGCGCAAACGATTAAACTCTGTTTGACAATGTTGTTCAAGTGATTCGCCGACCATTTTCGTGCTTAGCTTGGATTTGAGATCTTTGAGACGATCAATTTCTTCATCTTTGAGCTTTAGCGCACCTTCGTATTGTGTTTTGAGGGCCGACTCGCGTAGCTTGACCTGTGCCGCCAACGACTCCTCGCGCAACTTAGCTTCAGAAGCCTTCGTCTTCAGGTCAGACTTGGTCGATTCTAGTTCTCTTTCGACTGGAGCCAGCGCCCGCGTAACTGCAAGTTCCCTATCCGTATCGGCCTGTTTTAGCTTCGCCTCAAGCTCAGCAATCTTTTTCGTCTGTGCCGCTTCTTGCTTAGCGAGCGCCAAGTCCCTGTCGGCATGCGCCTGTTTTTCGACATCCTTCAAACGCGCATGTAGCTCTTCTTCGAATTCCCTATTGCGAACTTGACTCAAAATATCAGCATAGCTCGTATCGTCAACTTTAAAGGTTTTACCACAATGTGGACATTTTAGTTCTGCCATATATTCTCCGTATTTGTATATATTTTAACCTATACTTAGAGGGGTCAGCACCTTTGCAACATTTGCATAGGAGTCATTCTTAAAGTTGTATGTATTCTAGCATAGTTGTAATAGATTAGGTATTCCTGAATACTCTTAGTAACTTCAGGCAGCGTTCTTGCGGTATATGGACCAATAGATTCTTCTCGCATTGTTCGGT
>JAIKZA010000029.1 GCA_024682595.1 Candidatus Saccharimonadota bacterium
ACGTGAGTTCTAGGTTATCCTGCGAAGACATAAACTCTAAGCTCCGTGATTACCTTGACTACTACAACTTTAGGCGCCATCATATGGGCATAGAGTTCAGGACACCTATCTCAATGTTGCATAGGTAGAGAGCCTTCTACGCACATGCATCGAATTGCCGCTATTTTATTAAAAAATAATATCCATTTTTAATTATCGTCTTTGCAAAAGCTAAAAAATCTGTTAAAAACCGCACTAAATTGCCTATTTTATACCACATCTTCACAAAATAACAATAAGCATTTTCACCCCTGTAATTTACCTGCTAATCTGTTGCAAAATGGCCACTTTGCCGTAGTTTTTACAAAAAAAGATGTGAAAACTATTGCATAAATTGCAAATCCGTGCTATAATCAAAACAGTTTTGGTCTGAAAGGACCAAAAAACCGCACCTAAAAATTTTAGAAACGTTGCTGAATTTATTTTAGCAATTGTTGCGTGCTTTAGAAACCCTTTCGGCCTTCAAATTTCTCCTATAGTTTGAAGTGAAAAGTATTACCTCCACTTAGAAAGATCATTTCTAAAGCTAGCAATCCCTATAACCGGCGGACCCCATGTGTGAGGTGGGTCACGCTTCCGGAGTTCTCCGGATGCCTTAGGAGGTGTGTTGTAGGGCCAAATAGCCCCAGGTGATGCCCACCCTTACCTGGGGCTTTTTGGTGTCCTAATAATCCTTACAACCCCGTCAAAGCGGTGGTATTCTTATGCTAAAATATAGATATGCGAAATGCTACTCTAGGTAAAATTCTTTCAAAAATCACCAAGGGGATGGTAGTAGCAATAGCATTGACCGCCATCGTCTTCGTTCACGGCGCCAGCGCAAAAACCGATGAAGAAAGAGCCAATTTTCGCAACGTTCAAGCGGGCGGCATGGGTAAGAATGTACTATATAGAAGTGCGCATCCAGCTAGACCCACCGACAGCGGCAACACTGCTCGCGCAAAAGCCGCAAATAAACTTATGCAAGCGCACGGAATACAGGCTGTCCTAAATTTCGCCGACACAGACTCCGATCTTAAAAGCAATTTTAAAAAAGTGGGCGCCACGCCATCAACTTACTATTACATGGGACTATATGAAAAAGGTAAAGTCAGACCGTCCTATATGAGGGGCCCAGGCAAAAGCACCCGAAATTCTTCCTATCGCAAGAAGATAGCCACCGCCATGAAGTTCTTTACCACAAACGAAGGCCCGTACCTGATACATTGCGTGATTGGTCGAGATCGTACTGGAATAACTATAGAAATCCTCTTAGACCTAATGGGGGGCACCCTACGACTACATACTCGAGGATTGGGCTAAAACTGATCAGAACTTGTATGGCAGTAGTAAAAGCTCTGCCATGCGTAAAGCTAGAGATCGCCTAGACGATGACCTCGAATTCATAACGGGGAAAAACCTACACGATGACGAATGGGGGGAAGTTAGCTTTGCCCCATATGTCGAAGAATTCCTCAAGAAAGGCGGGATGTCATCCAGTGAAGTTGAAAAATTAAAAAGTAACCTATCGAAGTCATACGCAGACGACGGCAAACCAACTAACGGCAACAGCGGGGGGCGGAGGAGGCAACAGTAGCAGTAGCAGCAAGGACGGAGCGGGTAATGATGGAGACAATAGCAGCAAAGAAGCCGACAAAAAAGCAATGATCCTGGCCCAGAGCCCGATATTACTATTAAGCCCGAAAAAGAAGCCAAATGTACTTCAATCCTCAACTCGTCACTATGCGATGAAGGAAATGGCGAAGATAGTATTATTTACATCCTAAAATTTATAGCAAATACCATTACAGTAGGAATCGTGACGCTAGGCACAATTGGTATCATTTATAGCGGTTTTATTATAATCACCGCGAGTAGCGACGAAGGAAAAGTTAAAAAAGCTAAATCGCGTATACTCGAAATAGTTATCGGTTTTATACTTTGGGCGCTATTCTATATGATACTAGGCTTATTCCTACCAGATACTCCAAATATCGAGGCAACTTCACCAAGCAAATCTTCGTCTCTTGTAGCTAAAAAATAACCCATCCGAAACTAAGACTGCTAGAAAATCCAAACCTTCAGGCCACACATCACTACGTGGCCATTTTTTGCACTTATGCTTTGTTGCAAAGTTTTGTATGATATTATATAGCACATGAGTAAAAACTTAGTTATCGTAGAGTCCCCAGCTAAAGCTCATACTATCGAGAAGTATCTCGGCAAAGATTTTGTGGTATTAGCTTCCGTTGGACATATTCGCAAAGACACGAAGGTCGATAAGAATACTTTTGACGTCACCTACGAAGTTGACCCTGGGCACAAAAGTGTTATTACTGACCTTAAGAAGGCTGCCAAGGCTGCCGACAAAATCTGGCTCGCAACAGATGAGGACCGCGAAGGCGAAGCTATCTCTTGGCACCTATGCGAAGTACTAAAACTACCAAAGGATACTGCTCGCATCACTTTTCATGAAATTACCAAATCCGCGCTTGAAGAAGCCATTAAAAGTCCTCGTACCGTCGACATGAACATGGTTTCGTCACAGCAGGCCCGCCAAACTCTCGATATGCTAGTCGGTTTCGATCTCTCGGGCGTCGTGCGCAAGAAAGTTCCTGGCGCCGTTTCGGCTGGGCGCGTCCAAAGTCCCGCTCTCCGCCTAATCGTTGAAAGGGAACAGGCTATCGAAAAATTCGCTAGCAAGTTTACCTATAAGGTTTCTGGCGATTTCGGATTCGATGCTAAACTTAATCATGAATTCGAGACCGAAGACGAAGCGCGCGCTTTCCTCGAAAAACTAATCAATGCAGACTTTGCCGCTAGCGCCGTCGAGACCGCCCCTGGTACGCGCAAACCAGCTCCACCTTTCACGACCGCCTCAATGCAAATTGAAGCCAACAGCAAGCTTGGCTATTCTACGCGCACTACTATGCAGGCCGCCCAGTCTCTTTATCAAGCCGGCCTTATTACTTACCACCGCACCGACAGCCTCAACCTTAGTAAGCAAGCGATCGCTAGCATGGCTAGCTATGTAGAATCCAAATACGGCAAAGAATATGTCAAAGTACGCAACTTCAAGACTAAGTCCGCTGGCGCCCAAGAGGCACACGAGGCCATTCGCCCAACCGACGTCAACCGTGAAACTGCTGGCAAAAACGATTACGAAAAGCGCCTCTACGCTTTAATTCGTGGCCGCGCACTTGCTACGCAAATGGCCGACGCTCGCATCGAAAGTACTACTATTACCATAGCTACGCCAACCAAATACAATTTTATCGGCAAGGGAGAAATCGTAACCTTCGACGGCTTTCTGAAAGTCTATGGCCGCATTAAAGAGAATGAGCTCCCACATTGCAAAGTCGGCGACAAACTCACAGCTCACAGCATCATCGCTCGCCAAAGCTTTGCTAAACCACAAGCGCGCTATACCGAAGGTTCACTGGTCAAGAAGCTTGAAGAGCTCGGTATTGGCCGTCCAAGTACTTACGCTAGCATTATGACCGCAATTCAAGCTCGCGGCTACGTCGTAAAGGGTGAAAGCGACGGGGAAGAGCGTGAGGTTGCCGAGTTAAAGCTAGAAAATAATCAAATCAGCAAAGAAACCGTCAAAGAAAAGTTCGGTGCCAACAAAGGCAAATTACTACCAACGCCAATTGGCGAACTTATCTCGGGCTTTCTGACCGACAATTTCAAGAACATCGTCGATTACAAGTTTACCGCTAATATCGAAAAAGACCTCGACCTAATCGCCGACGCAAAGCTCGACCGCGTCAAAATGCTTCGCGATTTCTACGGACCTTTTAATGACGAAGTTCTGGCTAGCGAAGGCATCGAGCGCTACAATAACGCTCGTTTGCTTGGGCACGACCCTAAAACCGGCAAAGCCATCTACGCGAAAGTGGGCAAAAATGGCGGTTTTATCCAGCTAGGCGAAAACGAAAAAGAATCCGGCGAAAAACCCGTCTTCGCGCCATTACCAAAACGCAAAAGCGTCAAAACCGTCACCCTAGAGCAAGCCCTCAAGCAACTCGACCTGCCACAATTACCACGGCTACTCGGCAAAGCAAAAGATGGTGCTGAGATTATTGCCGCCGCTGGCCCATTCGGTCCGTATCTAAAAGGTGGCAAATATAATATCCCACTCGGCAAAGAATTTAATCCATACACCATTACACTGGAAGAAGCTGAGCCGCTCTATGAGAAAAAGCGCGACTCCTACATTGCCGATTGGGGAGAAATTCAAATCATAGAAGGCGCCTACGGACCATACGTCAAAGGCCCCGGCCGTCGCAATTTTGTACGTATCCCTAAAGATATTGATCCGAAAACCGTCACAAAAGAGCAGGCGGAAGGATATCTCGCCAACAAGCCCAAAAAGACGCGCCGTCCAACCAAACGCCGAACGACCACAAAAAAATCAACGAAGAAATAATAAAAAAAGCCGCGCATCACACGCGCAGCTTGTTTGAATGGATAAAACGAACGGTAGCCCGCCGATTACTTGTCGGACATCAATATCCTCGCCACACCAACAACAAAGTCGGCAGTATATAAAAAGTAATCATAATACACCGTATCGCCAAGCAGATATCTTTTATTACTACGACAAAAGTATGGATATGCGTTTCTATAACCGCTCCATATGTGGCTCCTCCAGTCAGCACCGTAATACTCGGGATAGACCTCAGTCGCTTCCACACCCTTCGCGTCCATCCCAATTCGCACAAGGAAGCTAGCACAATCTTCGGGCGGCATATAGCTCAAATCGCGCTCAATTCGAAACTGGCGCCGTATTGCATCTTCGTCGTAAAGATCGACTCTTCCAGTTGCGCCACGCTTGCGATAAATCCTGACGTAGTCAAAATCCGAAAGGCTACAGTAAGAACACCCCTTCGCCTCCTCGCCATAAACGCTACCTAAATCTTCAAAAAGAAGTGGACGCCTAATGAGGTTTCGCTCGACCATTATAGGAGTCACGCCAAATATTACATCCGGCGACTCCGTAGGTGGCAGACTTATAGAAGCAACTTCATCGAAACTCCATCTTGCTTCATTTTTACCGTCTTTCGCTCGCTCCTGAGCAGTGCCGATCAGTTCTACTGCCGAAGTCATATTCGGACTCGCATAGTAAATAGCCGCCCAGTCCCGCCTCAATTCAGGGCCAATATCCTCATCCAAATCGCAAGAATGAGGCAAAATAAACAATGCCAATCGTTTTCTATCCATTTTTTATCTCCTAAAGAGCATGTAATAAAGTTACAATAGTTTCGACTATACAATAAATATCGCTAGCGGTCAAATAAAACACTCTTAGAAGCCATAAAAAGGCCACGCTACTGCGTGGCCGTGACTACTGGAGCTATGCTCAACGAAGGCTATAGACTCTGCCTATCACCTCCTCGAAGATTTTCCTCCGTCCCTCAACGCCATCACATATAACCAGATCGCCGAGATAGTACCGAGGCCATCCATGCTCTTCTGCGTAGTGGTCCTCGACGTCACCGAAGGGAGCGTGTACAAATACGTACACGTTATTAGGATTGCTGCCGTAATACTCCGGAATCATCAGGGCCATATCAGGGCATACGAGCCAGCTCTCCACCTCTGCCGGAGGAGTTTCTGATGGATTCCCCTCGATCACAATACGCCGTCCTTTCCTGTAGGCGCGCACGAAACCATAACTCGCGAGCTCGATCGTAGTCCCACGCGGAGCTCCGAATGCCGCCGAAGAGCACGGAATCCCGTATATGGTCCTGAGAACAGTATTCCCACATGCGTCGCCGTGAACCTTGTAAATCAGCTTCGCCACGTGGCTGCTCGAAGTATCTAACGCAAACATCACCGGCTTGCGCGGTCTGAAGAAGTTAATAGCATCAGACATAGCATCAAACATAGCTTTAATCATCTTTTTTCCTCCTAAACTACTTTGCATCGTGCAACATTAATATTATATCACAAAACGTGAAAAAAAGCAAGTAACAGCGCCTTTTTGCTCAGTTTTGACTATTAAACCACGTCTCAAAAACCAAAAAGCGCAAGCTTTTCATCATAATTAAGCTCAAGCTTATAGTTTTATATACTTTTTTCGAAATGATGCCAAAAATATGGTACAATTATTTCTAAGTGAAAGTCATTTTACTTGTTGACAACGTGTGATAGTCATGTTATTATATTTAAAAGTCAAGATATTAAACCTAAGTAGACGGAGAAGTAAGGAAAAACAGCAGCATGAATAATGCGGAAGCAATTACTAAGGCTATTTCTAGTAGCCTCAGCATCATCGAACAAGAGCGCGAAAGGGAAATCATCTCTCGCCGATTCGGCCTAAACGGGCACAAAGAAACACTAGAACAAATTGGCGAAATGCTTTCAATCACGCGCGAACGTGTTCGTCAACTCGAAAAAGCAATTCTTATCCGTCTCCGCATCGCTGCAGAAGAAGGCAAGATTAGCGACCTAGCACCAGCCGAAAAACTAATCGTGCGAAACTTAACCGAAATGGGCCGCATCGCTCGCACCTCTGACCTAGCGCAAAAAATTCTCAACCACGAAGCAAGCGCTGTCGAAAAAGCCAACTTTAGCTTCCTCGGCGAAATCTCGCCAGTCTTGACTATCATCTCCGAAAACGACAAATACCACAACGCAATCGGCATCGCGGAATACGGCGACGAAAAAGCCATTCGCGGCAAAGTCGACGAAATCGTTGCGCTCGTAAAAAGCAATAAAAAGCCGATGAGCATCGATGAGCTCGACGAAAACCTCAACTATGAACACCCTAGTCATATTGAAGCAGTCGCACATGTTAGCAAGCTACTTTCTACTCTAAATGGTCAATGGGGGCTTACGAAATGGCCAACCGTTAATCCAAAGAATATTCGCGACAAAATCTACGTCGTACTCGAAGAACATAAAGAGCCAATGCATTTTAATAACATCGCCAGAGCAATTAGCTCTTCAGACTTCAAGCGTAAAGATGTTACTGTTCAAGCTATTCATAACGAGCTCATCAAAGATTCACGCTTCGTCCTAATCGGCCGTGGCATCTACGCGCTAGATAGCTGGGGTTATCAAAAGGGAACCGTATCGGATATTATTACCAAAATTCTTAGAAAAGCTGGCGAAGAGGGTCTTTCGCGCAAAGAAATCGTCAAACAGGTTCTCAAAGAGCGTAAGGTAAAAGAGACCACAGTCCTATTAAATCTTCAGAACAAAAAGCTCTTCACTAAAGTTGGCCGCGACGGCTATAAATTAACAAATTAAGCAAAAACCGACTAGTAGTAGAAACTAGTCGGTTTTTAAATCCTTAGACTCGGCTAGTGTAGTTAATTTTAATATTCCTTGAAATATCCTTGTATTGTTTGCGAGGCACTAAATTCCATTCACCCAGTATCTCCGAAATGCGCTCTAGTACATCTTCCGGCGTACCCATGCCATTCACTTCGCGGACCAATACGTCCTCCATGCTCAGCGCACGAATCATGCCAGTAATTGATCGGTCGTATAGGTCCTCGCGCCGCTCAATCGCTGCGCGCGTATCATCGACGCGTTTACGTTCCATTAATCGTTTCCAAAGCTCACCATGTGGCACGCGCAAGATAATTGCACCAGTTAAGTTAGATATCTCTTTATTATCAATCATCCAACGCACTTGACGATAGCTAGAAGGGAAGCCATCTAGAACTACTCGATTTGTGCCGCGCGCATGCGCTCTTCGCATTACATCGCTCATCAAGGAATTCATCGTATCGTCATCGACAAACATGCCGTGATCTAATTTGTACATAATGTCTTTGTTGTGCATGCTCGAAAGCATATCGCGCGAAGAGTACCACGTCCAACCATACCGACGAGCCAGCAGCTCGCCTTGCAGACTTTTGCCACTACCAGGAGCACCAAAGAGTGTTATCATACCATCATTCTACCATAAAGCTTTAACTCTGGATTTCTTTAAGCATTTCCTTGTACTGCCACTCAGCCAATTCATTTTCTTCATCAGCGCACTAAGTCCACCCGGAAGACCGATTGAAGAAATATCTTTTCTTAGATAAGCCTTTGCTACCGCCATTCGGTCCTCGTGACTAAGGCCATCTGGCTGCCCTCTGGATAGCGACCAAAATCCATATCGGGCTTCCGACTGCCAGAATCACCAACATCCCGTTGGTCTTCAACGATGCCCTTCAGAAAGCTAGGCTGAGGTTCAAAATCCTCCTCAACCTCCAATACTTCATCACCCCTCCTGCTAGACCCTAGAAGCCTATCAAGTCTTCCTTTGATATCTTCTATCTCATCAAGTACTGCTTGTTCAACATCTCCACTAGCCTCACTACTATCGCTAAGACCTTCTAGCATTCTTTGCATGTCCGCAATAACGTCACCTAGCCTTTCGGTACGCCTGCGACTCTCTCTGTCCGCCTCGGGCGTCTCCAAATTTCTCGAATAATCACCCTCTAAGCGCATCTTCATAATATCTTCATTCTATCATAATCTCACCGCCGTTTTTATTGCATTTATGTTAAAATAACAGTATGGAAATTCTTCGCTTTTTTATGATGCCAATCGTCTGGATTCCAATCGTCATCGTCCTAATTATTTTGACCGCTCGCAATTACCGCAAGGTTAATCGATTACAAGTCCTTAATGTCGATAGCGTCCTTTTAATGATGGAAATACCTAAAGACAACGACAAAAAGGAATTAGCCGCCGAACAGCTTTTCGCATCACTACACGGCATCTTACGCGACGCCAACGAGTTAAAGAATTCAGGTGGCGTCCAAGAGCATTTGTCTTTCGAGATCGCTTCTAGTGGCAATCAAATCCGCTTCTTCGTATGGGTACCAAAAGTCTTGCAATCATTCGTAGAAGGCCAGATATATTCCCAGTATCCAAGCGTACAAATCTATCGCATGAAAGAAGATTACGTCGATCGTCGCGCCAAATATCCCGTCGCCTACAGTGCCGAAGTAGCCCTCACCGAAAATGAAGCACTTCCGATTAAAACTTTTGAATCCTTCGAAGTAGACCCTCTCGCCGGCATTACTGGTACGCTCGCAAAATTAAATCCAAATGGCGGGGAAGAGCTATGGATTCAAATCTTAACTAGGCCGGTCGCCGATAGTTGGCATCAAAAAACCGATGCATGGGTAAAATCCGTCAAAGCAGGGAAGACTTGGGATTTCTTCCATCTAGATTGGCAATGGTTTGCCCAAATCATCGCCGCACTCTGGCGACCACCAGAGGGCGGGAGCGAACAGCCCATTAAAGTAGAATTATCCGAACGCGACAAAACCCGCGTCACAAAAGCAGAGGAAAAAGCCACTAAACTTGGCTACGAAGTCAAAATCCGTTTAGCCTATGTTGGCCAAGATGAGGTTAATGCCAAGCTAAACATGCAAGCCCTAGTCGGCACCTTTAAACAGTTCAACTCTACAAACCTCAACGGCTTCAAGATGCTGGGCGGCACCTTTGATAAAAGCGCTCTTGACGCCTACAAAGAACGCCAATTCACCGATAATGGTTTTATTCTAAACATCTCCGAGCTTGCCTCCGTCTATCATTTGCCACACACAAACGTTGAAACGCCGAATATTGTTTGGGCGTCCAGTAAGACTGCCGAGCCTCCCGCAAAGTTACCAATGCTCACTGGCGATCCTAGCTTCGACGAAAATATCTCCGCCTTCGGCCTCACGGATTTCCGTGGCATCAAGCACCAGTTTGGCATGTATCGCCGCGACCGTTCTCGTCACGTTTATATTATTGGTCAGACTGGTTCTGGTAAATCTGGTCTCCTAACCCTCTTCGCGCTTAGCGATATTTATCACAACCAAGGGTATTGTATTATTGACCCACACGGCGACCTTGCAATGGATAATCTAAAGTTTATCCCTGAAAGCCGCATCAAGGACGTTGTCTACTTTAACCCTGCCGACACGCAATACCCAATGGCCTTTAATCCGCTTGAGGTCTATGACCCAGAACGTAAACCAAATATCTCCTCTGAGGTTATTGGCGTATTAAAGCGTATGTTCGGCGAATCTTGGGGTCCACGTCTCGAGCATATCTTGCGCTACACCCTACTTGCCCTTCTCGATCGCCCTCAAACAACCATGCTTGATATCTCGCGCATGCTGACCGATAAAGACTTCCGTAAAGAGACTCTCGAATATTGTAAAGACGTTACGGTCTTGCAATTCTGGAAACAAGAGTTCGGCTCATGGGGCGACAAACAAGTTACCGAATCCGTTGCGCCTATTCTTAATAAGGTCGGTGCTTTTACGGCCAACCCGATTATTCGTAATATTATCGGCCAGCCAAAATCTAGCTTCGACGTACGCAAAATCATGGACGAAGGCAAAATTCTCGTCGTTAACCTGTCCAAAGGTCTCATTGGTGAGGATAATGCCGCTATTCTTGGCGCTTTCCTCGTCACAAAAGTACAGCTAGCGGCTATGAGTCGTTCCGACATTCCGAACGTCGAAGATCGTCGACCGTTCTATCTCTACGTAGACGAGTTCCAAAACTTTGCCACCGACTCTTTTGCGGTCATCCTCTCCGAGGCGCGCAAATATGGTCTCAACCTAACCGTCGCCAACCAGTACACTAGCCAGATGACAGAATCTGTCCGCGACGCCGTTTTCGGCAACGTCGGTACCACTATTAGCTTCCGCGTTTCCGCCGACGACGCGCCTATCCTTTCTAAGCAATTCGAGCCAATCTTTGAAGCTCAAGATTTGCTAAACCTAAATAACCGCCACTTCGTCCTTTCGATGATTATTAATGGCGAGAAGACTCCAGCCTTCTCTGCCACTACTCTCAGCATCCCAAAACCGCCGAACGATTTAACTCCACGCATCATTCGCAATTCGCGCCTAGTCTACTCGCGCACGCGCGAAGAAGTTGAAAAAGAAATCAGCGCCAACATCGAAGCGGCGGAGAAGTGGAAGAAAGACCTATCCGATTCTGGTCGCGAAGCGGGAATGCGCGGCTCGCAGGCACAAGAAAAAGAAAAAACCACCTATTCATTTGTACCAACCCCACAGGCTGACTTTCGCAAGCAAAAGATTTCCCCTAATGCCGCTCAAGGCGAAGAAAGCACTGGCAATGGCCTAAAGGATCTTGGTAAACTTCTCGGCGAAAAAGCCCGCAAGGTCGAAGCCGAACAACACAAAGAGGTTAAACCTCTAGTTAGTCCCAACATCAAAAATGCCGTCGTCGAGAACGAAGTAGCTCAGGATAAAAGCGTGGAAGAATCTCTCAGTAGTCGCCCAATGATCACCTCGTCCAATAACGGCAAAGCAAAGGTCACAGAAGCTCCTAATTCGCACTCTAATGGCTATAAAAAGAAAAACCGCAATCGTAACCGCAATAAGAATAAAAACAACGCCTAGCGCAATATAGACAGCTTCTAGAACTTATCGACCACGCTTTAAGCCCCGCTCGCGCGGGGCTTTTTGATAACCTTTTGTCATTTTTAGTCAAAATTAACAGAGGTCCAACAGAGGTGAAAAAGGGTAGGGGAAGTAGAAAAATGGCCGCTGGGGGGCTCTTTTAGGGTTCTTGAACACCCGTGCAGACATCCGTCAAGAAACTTTTACGATAATCTCGACCTCAAAATAACAGATGAGATGAAAGCGGAAATAAAAACCGTGAAATTTTTTTCACACAATTTTTTCACAAAAACTTCCGAAAATCGGCGGGGGAGCGCAAATTTCAAAAAACTAGTCCCCTACCCCTGTTATACAGATTAACCACCCCTTTCCTACCCCTGTTACACCAACGCGCACCTCTATAGTCGGCGTCTTTCAATGCCAGAATACATACAAAGACATAAAACGCACCAGGAGCCGTAAAAGTGCCGGAATAGTATACATAAGCGTCTTTGGGGCTAAAAAGGCCATACAGCGCAAAATAGGGCGTAAATACGACAAATAAATCCCACAGCCTCAAAAACTAAGCATAAACAAGACGGGCGTATAATCAACTTTTCGCCATATTCCTAATGTCGCACAATACATATTTTACGACGTATACATATTTGAATGCCAGTTATATGAATAATCGTAGCCAGACATACAATAATGTACGCGGAACCCTACTAAATAGGCATCTCTTCCTTTACGCACATCCATAAAGACGAAGCTGCCCCTGATCATCAATAACGGAAAATAGGGGGGATCCCCCGAAAAATCATCCGGGGGAGCGCAGCCGAAAAAACGATTTTGACAATATATCGACAACTTATGCGCCACGACCCCTGTAAATTCACATATTGCAACATATCTTGTCGCCAAAATCCGCATTTTACGCCCGTGAAATCTCTATTTATTTGACTTTTCACGGTTTTATTTTTTACTCCCCCTACTCCCCTTACCTACCCATTCTTCAAACATTGCGAGCTTAATCAGCGCACTCTCTTTAAAAACCTGCCATTTTTTCGACCGAACAAAAACCGAACACTTAGGGAACTCGGGGGAGTAGGCCGCCGACTTAGACTTATCTACTTATAAAACGCTTTCCCCTCTACGCGCAAATCCACGTAAGTAGCCCTAACCTTTTTCTTATCAAGATAGCGAATCATTCGCGCCATATCCTCCGCCTGTACGGCACTACTGCGATCTATTGTCATCTTGTAATACTCTTCACGTTCTTTAATGAATATATGTATTTCGCGCACCTTATTTAATGGCAATATTACATGATCAACCCGATAACCCTCCGACTGCGCATCATCTTCTAGACGCGCCACAAACTCTTTTACGCGCGGGCTAATCTCCGTATCGGCATTCTCATCCGAAATATCTACGGTCGGCTCAGGTTTAGGTGCTACATATTTTTTAGCCTCTTCTTCGGCAATTATGTCCGCAACATAATGGCCAATTACAATCGCTACCAGTATTACTAGCACGATCACGCCAAACACAACCGTAACATTTTTACGCTTCGTCTTTTTGCGCTCTCTTAATCGCTCTAGCTTATTTTTTCGCTCGTCAGAAAAAGCTTCGCCCGCAATCGTACGTCCAATTCGAAAACTCTCGTTCTGGCGCCCCTGGCGGCGCGCCGGAACTGGCTTTATCTCCTCAATCTGCTTTTTTCTGCCACCCAGTAGCCTCATCTACGCTCCTTAGCGATCTTGTAGCACTTCCAGGCCTGGCAACTTCTTGCCCGACAACAACTCTAGACTAGCACCGCCGCCAGTAGATATTAAATTATACTCTAGCCCCTCATTATTCTTCATGACCGACTCAACAAATCCGGCCGTATCACCACCGCCAATCACTGTGAAACAATCTTTTTGTTTACCGAGAGCCATGGCGGTCATTTGCGACGCCTTTGCAAAGCGAGGATCTTCAACCATACCCAAAGTACCATTCCAGATAACTGTCTTCGATTTAAAAATCATCGCGGCTATCTCGGCGGCATCCATCATCGATACATCAAGCTTGTTACCGTTTTCATCCACCTCAAAGTCTTTCGCCACGTAAACTTTTTCATTATCCGAAGTGTAACCATCGGCCGCAATTTTGCCACCCACTACGATACGATCAGCAATCGGCAAGAATTTATCAATCAATGGTTGCTTGTCTTCAACCTTAGCACCGCCAATAATAACCAAGAGTGGATGCTCCGGATTAGTCATTACGCCTTCTAGATTTGAAACCTCTTTCTCGACTAGGAAGCCAGCCACGGCAGGAAGTTTTTTTGCAATTGCATCCGTAGAAGCATGCGCACGATGAATAACCGCAAATCCATCCTGAACAAAAACTTCTGCGCCCGTGGCTTCAATGATTTGGTTGGCAAACTCGCCTGAATTCGCTTCTTCATCTGGCGAAAAGCGTAAGTTTTCCAATACTACAATGCCACCCACTGGCAACTCTGCTATTGCCTGCTTTACCTCATCGCCAACTGTCTGACCGACAAAACGCACATCTTTCCCTGGCAGTAATTCACCAAGACGCTTTGCACACGGTGCTAGCGAAAACTCTTCCGCCGGCTTCCCTTCTGGACGACCCAAATGCGAAATCACTACAATCTTCCCCGCACCATTATCAAGCAAGTACTCAAGAGTCGGCAAACTGGCGCGGATTCTCATATCTTCCGTAATCTGCCCGTCTTTAATAGGCACGTTGTAATCGACGCGCACTAACACCGTCTTCCCTGCTACATCAATATCACGAACCGTCTTCTTGCGAAAATCCATTTTACCTCCTCTTTTGTCTTCTCTGTTATTAAATCTTACGAATTTGAATCTGGTTTGTGCCGCCCTCTTCGTCGCGCAAGCCAGACACTACCACTACCGTGAGATTGTCTTTGCCTTCTGACACTTTTAGATAGCCGCTCGCCTTCAACTCTTGAGCCGCATCTACGGCATAATTATCGCCAAATTCGCGCACATACGCCGAGTTTGCATACGTCAAAGCCAATTGTCCCGCCACGCGCGGATTACTCGTAATCGATACCATCGGAATATTCGGACGCTGTGCCGCAATCGCCTCGGCGGTTGCCCCACTCTTGGTGGCCGTCACAATTAAGTCAGCGTCAATTTGTTCTGCCAAACGCACCACCGCACGCGAAATCGCATCATAATTCTTGTAGTTACCCGTCGTTTCCTTCTCAATTGGAAGAATACGTGAATTATCCTGTGTATAAAGAATCACCTTCTTCATCTCTTTAATTGCCTCAATCGGATATTTGCCGTTTGCAGTCTCGTCCGAAAGCATCACCGCATCGGTACCAAGCAATACCGCCGTGGCGACATCTGAAACCTCAGCACGAGTTGGACGCGGATTATCTACCATCGAACCTAGCATTTGTGTTGCTACAATGCAAAGCTTCGAATACTGGCGACAAAGCGCAATAAGCTTACGCTGCACGATCGGAACAATTTCTGCGCCCGCTTCGTAGGCTAAGTCGCCACGCGCTACCATAATACCATCAGTCGCCTTCACGATTGCTTCCATCGTCTCATCGTTTTCTACTGCTTTTTTGGTCTCAATTTTCGCAATAATCTGCGCCGTTGAACCATGTGAAACCAAAATTTGACGCAATTTATCGATATCATCTGCGCTCTGAATGAAGCTCATTGCCACATAATCAAAATCGCGGCTTGCGCCAAATTCTATGTCTGCCAAATCCTTCTCGGTAATAATGTCACCACCCATATCCGTATCTGGCAAATTGATACCCTTGCGACTCATCAAGAAACCGTCGTTCTGCGCCTTAATCTTAATCGCAGTCGAGGACACAATCTCAGTAGTAATGCCCTCTACTTTTCCGTCAAATAAAAGCACCGGTTCGCCAACTTTTACCTTTTCGGCTAAATTATATTGTATAGGCAGAATCTTCCCGCCATCATGCTCTTTGCAAGCATAATCCAAAGTTAATTCATCACCAGTCTTCACATCTAAATGGTTATCCTTTAAATCTCCCAAACGAATCTTTGGACCCTGCAAGTCTTGCACAATCGCTACCGACTTGCCACGCTCTGCAGCATAGCGCCTAATCGTTGCAATTTGCTGATCGCGTTCGTCATAGGTGCCATGACTAAAATTTAAGCGAAAACCATTTACGCCCGCATATACCATTTCTTTCAACTTCTCTTCTGCAAATACGGATGGGCCGACCGTTGCCAAGATTTTAGTGCGTTTAAATAACTTTGTACTCATATCTTTAATTATACCATTAGATAGCTTGCGACATAAACTCTTTAATCAATGAAAAGGACCATAAAAAATCCCCCCGTCGGGGGGGAAGAGGTGCGCCATAACCGGCGCCTAAAGCTTTGGAGCGGACGACGAGCTTTCAGCGGTGCAGTCTGACTGCTGTGCTTACTTGCGCAAGAGTTGTCGCCGCTCCAATGATCAGAGTTTGGAGTGTGGCCGCCATTGGCGGCTTAATCTAGAGCATCGGCGCCTCCTTCCTACGAAGAGAAAGCTCGTGAAGTCCTGGATCCGGCCGGCGTCGCTGACAACGCAAAGGCGCATATAACTTCCGACGAGCGGTTAATTGCGGCATTCGCCACGCGTTGCGCGTGGCCCCATCTAGAGCATGAGTGCCTCCTTTCGCTAAAAGTTTCCGCGAATAAATGCCCAAGGGCATTTAAGCTCACCTGTTGGGCGGCCTTTCGCTATAATTCTTCAAGCGCCAACCTCCTTTCACAGATTTTTAAAACCCTCGTGGCCCTCTCAGATCGGCAGCCGCAAAAGCGGCAAAGCGCACGGGCAAACGGGGTCGGACGGTCGTCAGGATCAGGAATTAATTGTTACTCCGGGTGTTCCGGAGCGAGTAATTGCCATGCTTTTTCATGTTTTACTCCTCCTCTATAAATGTGCGGGTTTTGTTGACCAATATCCCTATGCTATCATACATTTGACTATCTGTCAACACTTTTTCTATTTCATACAAAAAACACCCTATTACAGGTGTTTTTTAAAATCTAAACTTGGTGATCACGGCGGGATTCGAACCCGCGATTGCCAGGATGAAAACCTGGAGTCCTAACCACTAGACGACGTGACCAGTGCCACTATTTTAACAAGTTCTCTGCTTTTTAGCAAGTCGTTTAAAAATCGCATTCTTTAATTTACTAAATAAAAATAGGGCGTCCCACCAAGGGGGCGCCCGAGAATGAGGAGAACGGCCGTCCTCCTCAAATAATTATGCTACGAGCCAGACATTGTGCACGCTTAGCCATACGTTTCCCCCTCTGTGCATCGCACACAAAGGCGTGGCGTGTGACTAACCATACAGGCCTATCTTTCGTCTACCGAACCAGCGACGAAAGATTTTAGCCAACTTCTGTCTTATCGTACAGAAGCCAATAAATATCCAGCTCAACAAACGTTCAAATTGACATCAACCGTCAACTCTACCGCCCGCAATTCCAATCACTATCTTTGCTAAGTTCTCTGCCGCATGTTCTTTCGTAAAACTATGCAGATTCACCGCTAACCGCTCGCACTCGCGTTCGCTTTTTAATAAATGCACAATTGCATCCAATAAGAGCTCTGGTTTCTTCATCATTTTCGAATCCGACACTGCCACGGCGGCCTCCGCCTTTTCATAAGCCTTCGCATTCTTTACTTGATGACGCCCTGGCAATTCTTCATTTGGTACCATAATAACCGCCTTTGCCATGCTAGATAGCTCGGTCATCGTAGAGGCGCCCGCCCGCGAAATCACAATGTCCGCTGCCCCAAACAATTTCCACATTTCGCTCGAAAACTCCACCATCCGAAAATTAGACTTCAATACACCGTCTTCCCATACCTCATAATCTTTCAGATCAATCATTTCCGGATAACGTTCGCGCCCAGCCACCAGCATAGCTGAGCTCTTTTTAAGCAACTCTGGGAGAATCTTTCGCATGGTCAAGTTGATATCCTCCGCCCCCAAACTACCGCCCGTCGCTAAGACAAGCTTTTTCTCAGGATCAAATCCTAATTCTTTCTTTAGACGCTTCTGTTTTGACTCGGAAACCGGCCTAAACTCCTCTCCAATTGGAATCCCCGTCCATTCCGCCTTTTCTTCTGGATAAGAATAGTAGCTAAGCGGCATCCCCGTCGCTATTTTCACAGCTTTTTTCGCCAGTAATCGGTTTGTCAAACCTGGCACCGAATCGCTATCATGAATCACGTATGGAATTCGCAAAATCCGCGCCGCCAAACCTACCGGCAAACACACATAACCACCTTTTAGAAATATTGCATCCGGACGATGCGCAACCAATCGGAAAAAACTCTGGAAAAAGCCACCAATAGTCCTGAAAAAATCCGCAAAATTATGCAAAACTATATCAAAATGCTTCAAATAATCGATGAATTTAAAACCAGCATAGCGACGCAACTTACCCGAAGCGACTTTCTTTATATCTACATCCATCCCATTTTCAATGGTGATTTTGCGAGCATTCTTGTAATATTTTTTGTCAGTCCAAAAATCAATCCTCGCCCGCGGACGAATTTTCCAAATCTCACGTACGACGGCGACTACCGGCGTAACGTGTCCCCCGCTGCCCCCGCCTACTACTAGAATTCTCATCGATTGCCTCTCTCTTTGTCCATCTAGATATTTGTAATGTCATACCCACAGCAAACGAAACGAACATCATGCTCGTACCGCCGTGGCTTAAGAACGGCAACGTGATACCCTTCATCGGCATCAGCGCTAGCATTCCACCTACATTAATTATAACATGAGCAAAAATCCAGGTAAAAACACCTACCGTGAACAGATTCTGCTCATCATCCTCCGTGCAACGAGAGACATTTAGAATGCGTATCAACATCACCGCATAAGCAATCAGTATAATTACCGCCCCAAAGAAACCCCACGCTTCCCCCACTACCGAAAATATCGAATCACTCGGCGCTTCTGGTAGATAACCGGTAGTCTGAACGCTATTGCCCAAACCCACACCAAAAGCTCCACCCGTACCGAAGCCAATCAATGAATTCATAATATGGAAATCATCCCCTTTGCCACTAAAGCTTGCTAGACGATCCAATCGGTGCGGCGCCACCTTAATCAATACCACAACACACGCAAGAATAACTAACGCGAAAATACCCAGTTGCTTCCACGGCATCTCGCCCACAAACATCATTGCCGCCAACATTAAATAAATTACTGCCGTACTCCCTAAATCCTTCTCCAGAAACGCCACTACGAAAGCCACCGCCGCAATCACTAACCCCATCGGAAGCCAAAACTCACTCTTTGCCAGTTGCTTCTTCTTGCGCCGATCCGAAATCAACCAGGCGCCGTAAAAAAGTACCGCAATCTTCAAGAACTCGGCCGGCTGGAAACTTCCCAGTAACGGGAAATTCAAAGCCCTACATGCACCCTCATCACAAATAACAAAACTACCACCAATCCCCGCGCGCCCCAATGCCGCCGTCAGAAAACAGAGCGCAAACGCAATAATAGTCAGCCATTTACTATATGTACCAATCAGCTTGTATGGCAAAAAAGCACCAATCCCCAAAACCGCCAACGATGCAAAAATCGCTTTTAAGTGCCCGGAAAAATAATAATCACTAGAGAAGCCCTCGGACTGTGCCGTGCGCGGACCAATTGCATAGACAATAATCAACCCCGCCGCCATCAAACCTAGCGTTATCAATAAAATTGAAAAATCGGGCCGGTGCTTTCTCACTTAATAATGCCCCCACCCATTGCCAAAAATATCCCAAGCATCGCCGTCACGCCACCAATAATCCAAAAACGCATCACAACCTTGCTCTCTTCCCAACCCTTCGCCTGCAGATGGTGATGTAAAGGTGCCGAAACAAAGATTTTTCGATGGAAGAATTTCTTTGAGCAAATCTGAATCAGTGAGCTCCCCGCCTCAACCACAAACAGCACGCCAATCACCGGTAGTAATAAGAACGAATTAGTCATCATCGCAACGACCCCTAATCCCGCACCAAGCGCAAATGAACCAGTATCCCCCATCATAAAGCGCGCCGGATAAACATTGAACCAAATGTACGATAACAACGCCCCTAGCACAATAAAGCAAAAACCTGCTAAGAACCATTGTTCCTGCAATAAGGCAATTACACCGTAAGAACCATATGCCAACATCGCTAAACCGCCAGCCAAACCGTCTAGCCCATCCGAGATATTAACCGCATTGCCCGTTGCTACCACCGCAAACGCAAACAATACTATCATCCCAACTACGCCAATATTAATTGCACCCATAAATGGCACCGCCACCGATGTCCAGCCGAGTTTTACCGCAAAGAACCACCCCAAGGCCGCGCCTAAGGCCGTAATCATTGCAAATTTTACCGGTGCCCGCAAGCCCGCGGCTGCATTCTTGCCAAACAAGTTAATTACGTCATCAATAAAACCAATTAGCCCACCGCCCACAAACGCCGCAATCGGCAGCCAAGTCTGACCACGGTTCAGACAATTGCAAGCAATTAGCACCACCGGTACTGTCACTAGCATAATCATCCCCGCCATCGTCGGGAAATGGCGCTTTATCTTATCCTTGTGGAGCTTGTTCATTACTGTCAATTCCGCGCCAGTCACATCTACACTTTTTTGCCGCTTCCAAAGCTTATGCTTGTATGCAAAAGTCGTATAAATCGGCGTTAAAAACATCGACAGCAAGAAAGCCCCCAACGCCAAAATTAGCTCGTATCCAATATTAGAATTTATATCCGCTAACATTCCGACATAATCCTTTCTATTTTATCGGCTCTATCCTTAAATATTCTAACAAATAATTACTAATCTCAGTAAACACTGGCACCGCATCAAGTGACCCCCACAGCAAGCTACTGCCGTCCAGGCGCACCATCACCACATATTCCGGCATTGAACCCTGCTGGTTTTTGCGACCATACCCAATCACGCTAGCTATTGTCGCATCAGACGTATATTTACCGCTCGCATCATAGGTCTCCGAAGTACCAGTCTTAATTCCAATCTTATAGCCAGCTTTATCACCAGACCGCGGCACTTCCTTGCTGCGCACCTCTTCTAACATCGAACGCATCTGCTCGCTAGTATTTTCCGAAACAGTCTGGCGCAGAGCCTTCTTATTTTCGTCCTTGTAGAATGCGTCATTCTTCATTGTCCCCGCGATTATAGTTGGCTGATAGTAATCGCCGCCATTCACTAACGACGAGAATGCCGCCGCCACTTGGATCATCGTTAGGTTCATCCCCTGCCCGAAAGTCATATTTGCATAACGTACCGCATTACCTTCATCTTCTTCTGGGCTAATAATTATCCCCGGCGCATCATTCAACTCAATACCAGTACGCTTCCCCAGGCCAAAATTGTCCGTCAGGTAACTATACAGCTTCGTTCGCGCAGCCTTAGTAATCTTACCCCCGCCCAAACGGCGCAACGCTTCAATAGAACCAGTATTAAATGAATAGTCTAAAGCCGTTCGAAAAGTAATCTCGCCCAAAGCCGTATTTGTTAACGCATTCTGCATTCGACGATCTTCGACGTACGTGTAACCCTTATTATAATAGGTGTCGGTTGGGACCATTGCCCCTTCATTGATTGCCGCCGCATAAGTAAAAGTCTTACACACCGATGCTGGCTCATATGGCGATTCAATTACGCGATTAGTAAACAGGCTCGCATCCTTTACCTGATAATATTTCTCCGGATCAAATGTCGGATAATTCGCCATCGCCAAGACTTTTCCCGTATTTGGGTCCATCACGATGGCACTGGCAGCCGTTATTGCCTTGTTATTGTCCATACGCGTTTTTAGAATCTTCTCAACCTTCCTTTGTATGTTTTCATCTACCGTTAATACGATATTTTCGCCGTCTTGCGCCGGTATTTCTACATTATCATCACCAATCGAGAGCGGAATATCATGCACGTCGGTTACAGTCTTCAATAGCCCATCCTTGCCAGACAGCCGATCATTTAAAGCACCCTCAAGCCCCGTACCTACATTTTCCGCATTAATAAAGCCCAATATTTGCGCCCCCAACTGCCCTGCCGGATAGACACGCCGCGAGGTTTCTTTCTGGCCAACACCCTGCAAATTTGCCTCCCTGACTTTCGTAACCGTCTCATAATTAACATGCTTCGCAACCTCAACGTACCCGCTCTTCATGTTAGACCAAACTTTTTTCCAAGTCGTAATCATCTGGTCGCCGAGTATATTGGTTAATTGCGCCTGCACTTTATCTTTATCTGCCACATAGCTCGGATCTACAAAAATCAGCCAAGTCCTTTCATTCATCACGACTGGAGTTGTCGAATTCTTGCCATCCATCATATGCACTTCACCCCTTTTTGCCAGCAAAGAATATTTAGAAATACGCAACTCACTAGCCGCATCGACGTATTTACGATGGTCGATAATTTGTACCAAAAACAGCCTAGCAACTGCAATAAAAAACAGCACAAACAATGCGACATATATCAATAAATAACGCGACTTACGCGACATAAACATAAGAAAATTATACTACACTTAAAAACAAAAAACTCCGGCTTGCCCACCGGAATTCTTGTACAAGAAAAATGGATTATTCTTTTACAAAATCCGCACTATTTGCGTCAACCATTGTTGCCGCAACTTTATTCTTGTCCTCGTCAGCCGCCGCCGCGGTTATTTTCGCATTTTCCACCGCTAAAGCATCGCGCTGCGCTTCGAGGTCTACTATCTCACTATCTACCTTGGCTATTTCGACGTCATAGTTCGTAACTTTCGTACTCTGCGTCAGAAAGATTAAGCCGGTCAGTAACACAATTAAAACAATCGCAATTGTATGATTAACTGGCCCCAGGACAATTTTCGAGTTATGGCGTACTGCATTACGATTACGCGCCCACGTACTCGACGATGCACTGCTCGATCCTGTCATTCTCCTAGTTGCATAATATGCTGGCATCAAAATATCCTGTTTGTTTTTACTATTCTTTGTTTTTATCTCTACATGCAAAAAGCTTTGGTGGTAGACCGAGCGCCAAGAGAAGAAACGCCCAGTCTCACCAAAGAAGGTCAAAAATGTTTTTTAGGTCTTACACACTCCGCACTAACTACACCTACTGTAGAGGCACCCCGAGACCGGGGCATATAGGTTAGTCTCTGCGTATTAAATAATAAGCATTAAAAAGATATTTACCGGTCAAAATAAAAATCTTTAATTGGTCAAGATATTGCCGATTATTTAGCGGAAGTGAACTTTTACCTGTTGTGCACGGCTTCTATTCGTAACGATAATCTTCGCCATACTGTTTACTCCTTTTTGTTTTTTTATTTTTATTACGATGACGCTCGCCCGTTCCGCTTTAAGCGCCATCAAAGATTGGTCAGATCCTTTTTGCCACTCTTAGCTTTGCGCTGCGCGCGCGTGGATTATTAACAATTTCCGTATTATCCGCAACAATCGGTTTCTTAGTTACTATACTTAATGTCGACTCTAATCCTTTGCTACTCTCATCCTTAAAAAAATTCTTGATGAGTCGATCTTCCAGACTATGAAAAGTAATTATCGCTACCCTTCCGCCCGGATTTAATAACTTCGGCAATAAAGGCAATGTCCGTTCGATGATCCCCAATTCATCATTAACAACAATCCTTATCGCCTGAAAAATCCGTGTCGCCGGATGCGTATGCGAGTACGGTGATTTTGACTTTATTAAATCAGCGAGTTCGGTAGTTGTTTCGACTGGCCGATTCATGCAGATTTCGCGGGCTAGCAATTCAGCACGACCACGTCGTTCCTCTGCGTATTTCTCAAAAATATCCGCTAATTTTCGTTCGCTCCATCTATTAACAATCGTCCAAGCGTCCAAATCTTGCGACTCATCCATTCGCATATCGAGCCGCGCCTCTTTATTGAACGAAAATCCCCTTTCAGGTCTATCTAGTTGCGGCGAAGAAACTCCAAAGTCCGCCAGAATCATATCGAAGCTAATTTCACTCTCCACAAGTCGTAGCGCAGTACTATAAAAATCATCATGCATCAATTTCGGCTTCACCCTTTGGTACTTCGCCTCCAAGAAATCTATCGCATTCTGATCACGGTCATTTAGGACCGCACCATTATAGTTCCGAGTTACTTCCAAAATTTTATCAGCATGCCCACCATATCCCGCCGTAAGGTCTAAATATGTTTCACCTTCTGCCGGCTGCAGATACTTTAATACATCCGATAATAACACTGGAATATGAACTTCATTCATTTCTTCATTATATCTTAGTTCGAACCCGAGCATCTAGAAATTTCAGGTTTTTGTGTTTTTTGTTGTTTATTTTGTCCTTAACACATTTAAGAATCCACAATTACTGCTAGCATTTAGCCAACACATTAATTATGGAGTTGAGAGACTTAATTTGTGTGAGGTGAGTTATATGTTTGGGAGGTGTGTATTTTAATGAATGTACCTGCGGTTTCTGTTTCGCGTATCCTAAACGCGCCCAAAACTCCTAGATGTTCGGATTCGAACGTTTTTAACGTGCTTTAAAATAAATACCAATTATTTCTTTGACAACGTAATAATTTGGTAGCCTTGCGACTGGTCCTTTAATTCGATCTTCTTTTTCATTTTTGCTTTTCCAATCGTTCCTTTGGTTTTATTTTTGTTTCGTGGTTTTTATGTTGTTTCCACTTGTCCTTAGTTTAGACAACAAATTCGTATATTGCAAGACCCATTTTTGCACAGTTTTCCACATTCCGGTGCAAAACTACCCACCCTAACAGAGAAATAACCGAACAAAAAAATTGTTCCGCTCATGCTTTTCCACACTTGCACATTTTTATATCCCATTCTTTAATAACCGAACATACAAGCTATTGCATTTTATGCAATATATTTTGAAACATGCGCACTCCCCTCCATTGACTAATCTGTACAAACATTATATGATAATAATAATTAAGATACTATGGACAGTATTATATATACATCCCTATCGTCTTGTAGCTCATTAATAATTTCATTCGTATATTCGCAAATTTACACACAGGAGGTTTCAAAAGTATTGAGAAGAGTAATAAGAGATTATTGGAATTGTAACTATTGCGGCACGACAGGCATTGCAGGTAATGTCTATACTTGCCCCAGCTACAAAAAAGCACGCGGCAAAGATGCAGTCCTTCATATTGCCCTGCGCGACGACATTGCCCCCGTCCCTGATACTATTCCCGTCATAGATATAGATACTACATCAGCATTATTACGGTAATTATCCTTGCAATAGCCTACATTCTAAGCTCCTAATCCCGAATGGTCGCACGATTATCTTATACGAATGAAAAAATAGCAAGAGACCCGGGAATTCCTTCCCGGGCTTTTTTAATCTAATGTTCTCAATTTAATCATCCTCTTGGTATACAAAAGGACGATTCTTCAAAATTGACATAAATATTAATATATGATAAAATAGAGAGATACATTGCACCTAAACATTTTTTGTCTATCTGTAAGGAGGTACTTACATGCGAGATAGTAGTAAAACTTTCATCTATCGCCTTATCGCCAACGTCATAGGCTTCGCGGCCGGGTTATTCTTCGCTGCCATTTGCATACATTTTCTCCTTGGAACAACCGCCAGCCATGTCGCCACGACTACCACTACACTATCTATGATCAAGGCGCCTGCCATGTTTTTAACCGCGAGCATTATTACGTGTATCATTATCGCTAAGAGTACGACAGTAATAGCACTAGATGCAGCTATAGGATTTATAGCCATGCCATTCTTATGGACTTACATCAAGATAACAGACACACTCAATCTGCGCCCCGTAATGTCACCAACTTCAGCTATTGCTACAATAGAGATGGTTATCGTCGGGGCTATAACAGCCACGGTTCTGCGCAAGTTCGCCGAAAGAGAAACATTATATCGCAACATCTATCGCGCATCATTCCTGCTAGTTCTTCCCCTCGCAAACACATTTACCAGATCAAACGTACATGTTTTGAGCATTCTCTCTGGCTACATACTGACGTATGTTTATCTGAACATAAGTCAGCAACGGAGTGACGCCACAGTCGACACAGAAGATGACGGTCAATTCTCCGTAGCCCCCAACGCAATCACATATCTGGATCAGCAGGAAGACGCCGTCGCAATCACGATGATTGTGGCAAATAATGCATCGGTCGCATCGTTTAAAAATAGCTCTTCAAAAAGCAGAGTTAGGAATAAACGGAAAAAGACCAAAAGATGGCGAGAGCTCAGAATGTGGAGACGCAGAAGCAAAAGAAGCCGTTAAAAACTGCACCACCGCTAGACAAAAAACGCACCTTCGACGCAAAAGGCCCGGATATACAATCCGGGCCTTCTTTCGTGTAAGTGTCTTGCCTTATTGACCCAGCGGACAAAAGACCCAATAGTTCTCAGTGCAAAATACTACATGATAGCATTTCTCATTAGGGTATTCCTCTTTCTTCCAGCCCTCCAAATCGAATCTATACTCGTCCCCGTTCGGCTGTACGAAAATTGCCAACTTCTCACCGCTTTCACTATCCTCATCTATTCGATCGAAACGGCCAATCACTGGCGCAACGTTCTTCTCGTACTGCACTCTAAAAACGCCACCTATTAACCACCCAGTTTGGCAGCCATAACTTATCGCGTAATATATATGCAACGGAAATGGAGCCATTGGCAGTATTTTGGCTAAGAGTAGGAATAATAATATATACCCTACCAAATAGAATAAAAAACTTATCGCCGTGCGAAACGTCACATTCAATTCACACGCTCGTTTGTTACATCTCTCATAATAGCCACACCCCATGCCGTCCTCTCTCAGATATGACACTACGAAGCCTACAGAACGTCCATAAAACTGCAACAACATTATAAGTTTGCCTGACAGATCTGCTACCACCCATAAGATAATTCCACAAGCCAAAAACACACCAACTACACTTACAACTGTTTTAAGCATCAACACGCCAGTCACCCCCTTTCCATCAAAAACTACTTAGCCGTGTCTAATTTATTGTCTAAGAAACGCTTACTTGCGTCAAGCGTAAGAGCTACATCTGGTGATTGCGTTGGCGCTTGCGCATAGTTGGGTTCAGCTCCTTCTTGCGTAGGCGCAAAGACTTTGGAGTAACCTCAAGAAGCTCATCCTCCATCAAGAAGTCCAAACACTGCTCCAGCGATAATTGCGTATATGGAGTTAATTGAATCGCTCCATCCGACGCATGCGTGCGCATATTTGTCAGCTGCTTCTCGCGACAGACATTAATGTCTAGCTCATCCTTCTTCGACAAACCAACAATCATTCCCATGTAGACATCAACCTGCGGCGGGATATAAAGCACCCCTCGCGCCTGCGCTGCATCAAGTGCATAGGCCGTGCTCTGACCTGCCTCTGACGCCACCAAAGCACCGTTCCGTTCTTGACGATAATGCGACATTACTGGCTGGTACCCTTTTGGTAACGTATTCATAATTGCCGTTCCCTTAGTCTCGGTCAATAGGCTATTACGCAAACCAATCAAAGCCGCAGTCGTAATATTATAGCGAAAACGCACCGCGCCGGTCGTAGTCATTTCTTGCTCAATTAGTTCCGCCTTACGTACGCCTAACTCCTGCGAAACTGCGCCCACAAACTCCGACGCTACCTCGACCGTTAATTCTTCAACTGGCTCCATTTCTACGCCGTCTTCCACCCTATAGACAACTTCTGGACGACCAACTTCCATCTCGTAACCTTCACGACGCATCGTCTCAATCAAAACCGACAAGTGGAGCTCGCCGCGCCCAGACACTTTATAACCAAGCCCTTGTGGCTCTAGGCGCAAGGCAATATTTGTTTCCAGCTCTCGCTTCAAGCGATCGCCAATCTGGCGAGAAGTTGTGAACTCGCCTTCGCGCCCTTTTAGCGGCGAAGTATTTGGTCCAATATAAATACTCAATGTTGGCGCTTCAAGCTCAATCGTCGGCAAAGCTTCGGGGCTATCGCCCGTCGCAATCGTATCGCCAATCGAAGCCGCACCGAGACCAGCCAACGCTACGATATCGCCCGCAATCGCCTCAGTAACTTCTTCGCGCCCAAGGCCGCGGTAAGTATACAAACTATCAATTTTACCCCTCATGGTTGAGCCGTCTGTCTTCATGATCGTAACGGCTTCATTCTTTTTCAGTTTGCCACGAAATATTTTGCCAATAGCATATTTTCCAAGGTAGCTATCCGCCGCCAAGGCCGCCACCAAAAGCTGCGCACCCTTCGAGCTATCCGTATCTACCTGCGGCTCTGGAATCTCATTAATAATTGCATCAAAAATTACGTGTAAATCATTATCCAACTCTGGCGTTTTGCCTGCTTTGCCATCACGCGCAACCGCATAGTAGGTTGGGTACTTCAATTGCTCTTCATTGGTCGCTAGTTCCAAGAAAAGATCGCCAATTTCATCTTCAACTTCACCCAAACGCGCTGCTGGCTTATCGATTTTATTTACGACTACAATCGGAGTCAAGGATAGCTCCAAAGCCTTTTGTAATACGAACTTCGTCTGCGGCATCGGCCCTTCCTGAGCATCCACAATCAAAAGCACACCATCCGCCATGTTTAGCGTACGCTCCACTTCCCCCGAAAAATCTGCATGCCCCGGCGTATCGATAATATTAATCTTGTAGCCATTATAAAAAACTGCCGTCTGTTTTGCCGTAATCGTAATACCACGCTCATGCTCCTGATCACCGGAGTCCATAATCAAAGTCTGACCCATTTCGGCCTGATTTTCGCGGAAGGTATTGCTCTGCTTCAGAAGCGCATCTACCAAAGTAGTTTTGCCATGATCGACGTGCGCTATAATCGCCACATTACGAATTTTACTCTTATCTTTCATATATATTTCCTCACCCATGTTCAGGTTTTCTATTGAAGACTTCGCCTCTTTCCGATACGGCTAAAATCGTCGAAATTGGTGTTTTCTTCTTTTCTATTCAGAGAATTAGGGTTGTCTAGCTTGGTATTTTCTTTATGCCTAGCGCGGTTATTGACCGAGCTATGGCAGAAAAAAATGCCGAGATAGGCAATCATAATCTCTGAATATGGTGGGCGGTATAGGATTCGAACCTATGACCTCGTCTACGTCAAAGACGCGCTCTAGCCAACTGAGCTAACCGCCCATAAAGTCTGCACCTATCTTAGCATATTACTCTTGCTTCTGCAAGCGCGCTAGCATATTCCTAGCATCTCGATAATACGCCGCATCTAGCCCATCCTCGACTTTTGCTGGGTCGTATTCACCATTTTCAATCTTCGCATACATCTCGGCCATCTCTGCGACTTTTTCTGGATGCCTATCTAAATAGTCCATCCTAAAGAACGCCCCCATCTGGTTCCCCACGTACCGAGCTTGCTGCTCTACTAGCTGAGACCTGTACGCCGCATAATCATTTTTGCTACCTATGTAGTAAATATTATTAATATATAGTTGCTGCGCCAATTCGTCGCCTTCGTAGTCTTTATCCATGGCCTGCCTACGATGCCATAATTCATGAGTAACCGTATTTGCAACCTCGGACAAAGACGTGTGGCTATTTATGTCTACCTTAATTGCGTTATCGACCGTCGATGCCGACCCCTCGTTGTGACAATAAACTTTATGACGCACATCATTCGATACAGTTACGTTTACTTCGGGAACGCTTTCCAGCCCCATCTTTTCCGCAACCACTCTTACGAAATTCTCTATAACTGGCGTAACCTCTTCTATGTCTAAATGGGCAAAGTCTATCGATCCCTCAGGCAAAGCATCGAATATTCTTCTATCCAACCCGGGTTTCTCTGGGTCGCGCAGTAGATTTACGACATCCTGTTTTATTCCATTTTTTACGGCTTGTTCATCCGGCCTATAGATATCCGGCCTCTTCTGAGCTAAAAAATCTGCCCATTTCTTATCGATTATATCTATAACCAAATAACGCAAAACATCTTGCCTCAACGACAGCGAGTCGCGTTCGCCACCAATATACTTAGCGACACTATCCTCTACATAAGCACTTCCTTCGGGACTGCTGGTAAACTCCGCTAATTCTTCCCTCAATTTATCTCTAGCACCCCTGCTATCCATCAACTCATCCAAAACCGAATCCAACTGCTCTTCGTCTCGCCATTTCGGCTCCTCCCCCACGCCAACCAGATAATCTACAAAGCTCTTATGTAAATCCTCTCCCGAAGATTCGACTTCGCTACGACTAAAACTCTCTGCGTGACTCATTACTCTAATCCTACCTTATTTCCGTAACTTTGCGAAATAGAAATCAGCTCGCCCACTCAACTTCAAAACCAAAGTTCAGCTTGCCAAGCTTCTCCTGATAAACCGCCACTACGCTATTATTGTCGAGTGTATTATTAGATTCCAAATAAACAACGTAAAGCTTGTCGCCCGGCTTCACATTATTAAAACTTGCGCGATTAAGATTAACGGCACGACCACTCGCGAGACGAATCGGCATTAATCTATGTATATCCCTAAAGTTAAGACCATTATCGTAATCTTCCGTAGCTTCAACAGTTTCTAGGACCACCCGATAATGCCTCGCTAAAATCTCCTTCTTTTTTCTTCGGACATCCATCGTCGAGAGCCAATGAATTAAGACCGTTGGCAAACATGCCCCTAAAATCATTATCACATATCCCGTAACTATCGTAGGTGCCGTAGAAAGAAACTCCTCCAACAAAACACCATCCTCCGACAATGCCATATAAACCGGCACTAAGGCCACCGCTGATGTTGCCAGTGTAAAAATGATCGGAAAATATTTTCTTTTCTTCTTCCCCTCCCCCTCTTCATAAATATACATATCTTCAACTATCTGCTCGGGAGTTATCTGCTTTACGCCATCGTGAACCTTCACCGGCTTCTCTTCGGGCGCACGCCAACGCCAATGCGCGAATTTACCCAAAGCGCGGGCATCCGTCACGACAGCCCGCCGGACAGCATTCGCCAATTCATACGACTTTACAGGATATATCCGCGTGCTTAATTTACCGTTAATGATTCCAATATAATATTTTTCGTTTTCAATCGAGGAATCGTAAATCTTCTCCGAAACCTCCATCCTTTTTGCGTACTTGCCGTAAATCTGCTCAAAGTACAAATAGTAATAATAAGTATCCCTCGTACGACCGTTGTCGTCTGTATCCGTTACTACTTTCACTTCTTTATCACGCAAAAGATCCTCAAATACAATTACTCTACCAAATAACCCCACTATTAATTTGTACAGACTAACTACAAACAAAATCGACAACACAACCATAACCGTCATCGGCGTAAATAAAGTCGACGCATCCCGCCGAATCATTGCTACATCCTTAGTTGATTGATTCTCATATAACCAAAAAATCGCAAAACCCAAAACGGTCATCCATAATGCCCGGAGAACCATCGCCCCATAACGTCTAAAACTAGAAAAAGAAAGTGTTTTCATATCACAATTATACTATTTTTGCGCGCCATGCATGCATAGATTATCCCTAAGCTTGATTTTATCTCGATTTGGCGTATAATAAGTGCATTGGGTCCGTAGCTCAGCCGGTTAGAGCACCTGCCTTTTAAGCAGGGTGTCGTGAGTTCAAGTCTCACCGGACTCACCATTTTTTTGTTTTAAAAAAATGAGTCCGTAGCTCAGCTGGCTTGAATTAGATACGGCACCTGCCTTCTTGCCCATTTGGGCAAGGTCGTGAGTTCAAGTCTCACCGGACTCACCATTTTTTGTTTTAAAAAAATGAGTCCGTAGCTCAGCTGGCTTGAATTAGATACGGCACCTGCAATAATCAACCAAGCCCACAAAGATATTCTCGCGGGCTTTTCCCTTTCCCGAACTACAATTCGTCATCTTCGGGTTCGGCATCGGCGGGCTTCTTTTTTGTCTTCTTCGCAGTCTTTTTACCTTTTTTATGATGTATTTTTATCACAATAATCATCACAATTATTAGCACGACTACGCCACCCGCAATAGCCAACCCCCACCATGGCAAATTAACGACAGCATGGCTCAAAATTGACTCTTTCTGCTTTCCCTCGGCGTCAATATAGCTAATTCTCTGCTCAACCGTATACACGCCATAACCAATTTTCGCGCGCGTCTCATCCGTAATCGTAAATGGCTCTTCGGCACCCGGAACGACATCACGCATTTCTTCGGCCGCCTGTTTCCATTCGTCTAGACCGAAAGCATTCTTATATTGCACAATGTAGTGCGATGAGAAACCGGCCGTACCACCATTCTTAACCTTTGCAGACGCGCCGATTTTCTCACCAAAGTTAAAGAAACCAATATTTTGCGAGGTCACTTTTCCGTCATACTTATAGTCTTCGTTTACAACATCTGCACGGATTTTTACATATTGCGTGTCGTTATCGTCCCCATTAGAAACCTTTACTCTTGCGTAATAAGTACCGCCTTTGGCGTTCGTCGGCACCATCAGGCGTACACCAACCTGAATTTTTGCACCAGGGTTGACGTCAAATTTACGCTTACCACCTACAAAAGCAATCCAATCAACGACGGCTTTTTGTTCATCGGATAAAGAATCTGACTCATATTCTACCGCCTCAATGCGCATCGTAACTTTTTGGCTCGCAGCATTCTCTATTACAAGACTCTTCGTATAACTACGCCCCGCCTCAGTAATTCGGCCATAGGACAATTCAGTCGTATCTAAACTAATATGGGGGCGATCAACTAGCCCCTCGTCCACCACGTCAACTATGCAATTTGTTTTTCCAGACGAATCACCAATACAATTCGTTCTCGCCTCTTCGGCAAAAGTCATAGAGCTTACGCTTGCGCAAAATATCATCACGAAAGCTACTGCGCCAAACCACAATTTTTTATCCATCACTCCTCGCTTTTTACTATATTAATAATATCACAAATCTTCATAATAATTATGCATAAATTATTATAGAATACGTTTCTGCATCGCTAGCTAAAACCAGCTCGACTAACAGCTAAGTATCTTTTTCGACCTCTGAGATTATCATCTCAGAGGTTTTTTTGATGCCATACCCTCCTAAAAGAAAAACAAGAAAAAATGCCCAGATGGGCGATTTTATCTACAATTCTCTGGTGCACCATAGTGCACGAAGTTCGAACCATAATCGTTCGTGATATTCTCGATAGTTCAGGGCGGAAGGAGGTTAGCATGGCGTAGCTACTAGTCTCTTTTTGATAACTTTAACAACGAAAGGTCTTAAGATGATTGTAATTCGCGACAACGAAGTAAAACAAGAGTGCAGCATATGTAACCACGAAACACGAATAAAGCTCACGGACGAGGAATTAGAGGCTTACTGAGATAATTTGTAGCGAATAGGAGCGAGCGCGAGTGCTAATACTCTGTGGACTATGTATATATAGACCTTCAAAATCAAAATAACACAGACATGAAGAAACCCCCGGCAAGCCGGAGGTTTTTGGTGCTATCTCGCCATCAAGGGCGAATTGCGCGGTTTCCCGTGTATTTGACCAAGGGGATGATCAATTCTGTCACCAAGAATCCCGCGCAGCTTACTACGCATAGCGCATTCGGGTTCAGCTCAGGAGCTGTGATGGCGAAGAACGCGGTGATTGCGATGCAGACGAACGCAAGAGCGCCCCAGAACAGACGGGGATGACTCAGCTCTGCCCATTCGATGCAGTCCATCAGTCTGCTCACCGCATTTCTGGGGGCCAGATCGTACACCTCGTGCGTCTCCCCCTTCACTACAACGCTCCGACGCCCCTCGGTATAGAAGGGGTTTT
>JAIKZA010000049.1 GCA_024682595.1 Candidatus Saccharimonadota bacterium
TAGGGTGCGCCAACCTAACGACAATGCGCATATTGAGAGATTTAATCGTACTTTAAGACAAGAATGTATCGGTAACCACGTGAGTTCTAGGTTATCCTGCGAAGACATAAACTCTAAGCTCCGTGATTACCTTGACTACTATAACTTTAGGCGCCATCATATGGGCATAGAGTTCAGGACACCTATCTCAATGTTGCATAGGTAGAGAGCCTTCTACGTATTACGACCCCTTATGGAGCGTGAATCCTCTTCGGGTTCTGCGCCCCTCCTTGCGCAGAACAAAAAACAGCCCTCTGGGCTATCTTTTTGCTCTGGTGGGCGAGGAGGGACTTGAACCCTCACGGCATTGCTGCCAACAGATTTTGAGTCTGTCGTGTATACCAATTTCACCACTCGCCCAGATGGGGATGATGTTTAGATTCTATCATGAAAACGCTAAATATGCTAGAATAAGGGCAATGGATAATAGCAAAGGTGGGCAGGGTAGTTCGATGCCGAGCTGGAATGCTTGGGCAGCTGCTGGTAGTTCTGCACAAAAGAATGCGAAACCTAAGGGTTTGACTGGCGCCCAGATAAGCGCTCGTATGCAGCAGAAGACGGTGACCGATTTGGCGCGCAAGAAACTACTTGATGCCTATAAGACTACGCAAGGTGGCGAATCTGCGGATGCTAAGAAAGAAACGAAAACATCTCCGGTTCCGCAAGCAACTTCCCAAGATTGGCGGAAGTATCATTCGGCGTGGCAAAGTTATTATCAGAAGTACTATGGCGAGTATTATGGAAATGCAGCGCGTGAATATGTGGCGCGCGAAAAGATGAGGATGGAGCGAGCGCAGCTAGAGCGTGAGCGCAAAGAAAAGCAGGCTGCATATACACCGCCAATGGCGCCGATAGCGACCGCAGAATCACAAGAAGTGCAGGATGATTTTCGCGAAAAGATTCGTAAGAAAGCTGAGAAGCGTGCGAGCGCCATTAAACGTTCGCGACACTTCATTCCATTATTGATTGGCGGCATCATCTTGTTGATTGGGATTTGTTTTCAATACAATCAAGTAATAGCGTCGCACATTGTGGCTTATATTTCGCCTGGCAATACGGAAGTTAATGAGATAACGGAGATTGACCCGACGTTGTCGATTAAGACGCACGATAAGCCGTATTTAATGATTCCGAAGTTGAATATTGAGGTGCCGGTGATTTTTGGGGCAAAGAATGATGTTAATTCTATGAATATTGCAATGGACAATGGCGTAGCGAATTTCTCTGTGCCTGGTGCGGCGGCAATGCCTGGAGAGATTGGGAATTTTGTAATTTCTGGTCATTCGGCGGGTAATATCTATCAGCAAAGTAATTACAAGTTTATCTTTTCTGGATTAACGCGCATGAAGGATGGGGATTTGATGTATATGGATTACAATGGGGCGCGTTATACCTATAAGGTGACAGGCGCAAAGACCGTGAAGCCGACCGACGTGGCGTCTTTGCGGCAGATAGCGAAAGATAACGAGGGGAAGCCAATGATGACGTTAATTACTTGCGTGCCGTTGGGGACTTCTCGGGAGCGTTTATTGGTATATGGCGAGCAAATATCGCCAAGTTACGAAAGTGCGCCTTCGCAAAATCCGAATGAGCCTACTGACGATGACGGCAAAACAGAGATGCCGGCCAATCACGATTCGCCACTAGAGGGGTTCTGGAAGTGGTTAACGGGGCAGTCGTAAAAAATCCCGCCGATGTGGCGGGATTATTTTATTCTGTTTGCTGATTAACTATTTTATTCAAGCTTTTGACGCTTTAGTGTGTAAATTGTTTCCGATTTGGTGGCATTTGTTTCTTTGTCTGTTTCGGCCTCTTTTATTTCGAAGTAATATAGCCAGCGGTTATTTTCAGTAATGTTGATTGGCTGTTGGTTATTTACGGTGAGGATCTCGCGACGATTGTCGCCATCGAAATCGCGAATAATAATTTTATTATCATTGTTTTCCCAGAAGATGTAGCTGTCTAGCCAGTTTAGTTTAGACGATTCGGCTTCCGTGACACTGTCGAAGTAGTTACGTGTTTCGATATCGATAGTAGTTACATTTGAGCTACCTGCAAATGCCACGATGCGACCAAGCTGGTTAGTGCTGGCAATAGTGGGCGTGAAGGGTAATTCGCGTTTTACGTATTCTTTAAGACTGTTCTTGCTAGGTTTGTCGAAAGATGGGTAAGTCCCGCCAAAAACGGTAATTTGATTATCGAGACTATAGCCAAGCCAAGATTCGTTCCAATAACTACCCATCGCCAGAGTGATATTTGGCTTTTTATCCTTCAGGTCTAGAATGTCTGTTGAACCTTCCTCGCCTTCTTTGTAGATGCGGATTTTTCGGTAATTATGATCTTTTACATCAATACCGACGTAGGCGATAACGTCTTTATTGTTTGTGAATTGTTCGACGTTTGAAATTAGTACGCCCGAAATAGTGTGACTGCTACTGTCGATAATGTGAATATTATTTTTCTCGAGTGCCCATAATTTTGAAGCGGAGTCATTTAGGATGCGTATGTCGCTAAATTCTAGGCCGAACTTTTCGTTAAGATTGATACTTTTTTCGATATTCTCCAAATCCAAGATGTGCCAGGTGGTCTTGTCGTCGTGCCTCCAAGTTGCCAGCACCTTGTTGCCGTTTTCATTCCAGGCGCGTATGCTAATTTCGCCTTCTAGCACATTTTCGTTGTTGCCGAGGGCTTGATTGAGTGATAGTTTGTGGACGTTGATTTTTTCGCCCTGAATGTCGCTGTATAGAATTATAGGTGAGTCATGCTCAATGGTGAGCAAATGTTTGCGGTTGCTTGAGAATTCGGCGAGGCGCAGATTGTTGTAATTTGCGACGTTTGTGGTTTCGACTTTGACAGGGAATAGGCGAGCCCACTCGATGCGAGTCAAAAGTCCAGCGTCAACCTTGATGGTCTTTTCCCAAGTATCATATCCGCTTTTGCCGATTTTAACGCGATGTTCGCCCGAGCTGAGCATCTTATTAAAGTCGGTGCGGCTAAACTGGGTCTCATTGTCGATTTCGACAGATGCGCCTTTTGGGTTTGAGCTGATTTGGATTAATCCAGACTGTTCGATTCCGCCTTGCTCATTAAACCCATAGCCCATCGCGACGAGCATTAATACAAATACGATTGCAATTACAGAAATGCCCATAAAGATATTTGTCATAACGACGCGGGCGTTTTGAATCTTCTTTTTTCTCTTCCTGTCCATAGTTTAGTCTAAGTAGTTTATTAATTCTGAATATAATTATATAACAAAAAACCGCTTATGGTTAAAATTTGAATACGCGTCCGTATAATATTTTTGGTTTCTATATTAAAACGCTATTGATTTTCGGATATTTATGTTTTAAGATTACATTAGCAGTATAAAGTGAGGAGAAATGGACGGAGTTATCAAGAATTCAAGGCGGGGCGGTGTGGCAAATCATGCTAGTTCGGTGGACCATCGGCGCGTGCAGAGATCCTCAACTTTAAATCGGAAATTTGTCAAAAAACCAGTGGCGAGGCCAAAGGTGACCAGCTCTGTTGCGGCGGGCGCAAAGAGCCTTCGTAGAGCTGTGGGTGGTCGTACAATTTTGCAAAAAGGTGGTAGCGTAAAGTTGCAGCCGATTCATAATGTGGCCGCTAAACAGCAGCCTGCGCAGGCGCAGAAAGCAGAGCGACATATTAGTGTTGGCGAAATAAAAAGAGTAACAGTTCATCATTCGATTGATCAGCAAAATGCCCAGAAGCAACAGGCCCAATCTGCTCAGGCCCAACGCAAGGCGGCGATTCAGCAAGTGGCAAAGAAACGCGACGAGGGTGTTTACGTAAAGAATGCGCGAGTGCAAGCCGTAAAGGAACGCATGGCTGCCAAAAAAGCCGCCGCAAAAGATGACGGCGCAAAAAGGTTGACCGCCAAACAGATGAAAGATCGCGCAATCCAACAAGCCTTGAGCCGCATGAACCGTATCGATAATGCGAGAAGTGCGGGCGCTAAAAGTGCCATGCAAATACAGCTGAATAGTGACTCGCAGAGTAAGAAGGGTCTATTCCGCGGTAAGAAGTTCGCAATTGCGGCTAGCATGGCAGTAGTGACTGTGGCGTTGCTTGGCTATCTAGTATATTTGAATATGCCAGATATTTCGGCTCGTGTAGCTGCGATGCATGCTGGTATTGAGAAGCCCTATCCTAGCTATATTCCTTCTGGCTATCGCTTGGACGGTCTCGTAAAGGAAGACAATGGTCGCATTACGATGAATTTCAAGAATGAACAGAACCGTAAGTTTACTTTGCAAGAAGAAAAATCTAGTTGGGATTCAGTTGCTGTACTTGCGAATTATGTAAAAAAGAATTGGGGTACGGATTATTCGATTGCAAAAGGGCAAGGGTTGACGATTTATATTTCTGGATCAAATGCAGTTTGGGTGAATGGTGGGGTATTATACGTCATCAATGACCCGGACGGTGGTCTAAATTCAAACGATTTGCACGACATTGCAGTAAGTTTGTAAATGTATACGCCCACCGCAAGGTGGGCTTTTTGTTCCTTTGGTATAATGATAAAAATAGGAGGAAAGATGATTGGATTTAAATATACTGGCGGCATCATAAGCGAAGAAGAGTATCAGAAAAAGATTGATATTGCGCGTACTTTTGTTGCGCGCGCCGAGCAGGATGCTTTTGGCGGCTGGGTAAACTTGCCAATTAATTATGATAAGGCGGAGTTTGAGCGCATCAAAAAGGCGGCTAAGAAGGTTAACGATGATTCAGACTATTTGATATGTATCGGAATTGGTGGCAGTTACCTTGGTCACCGTGCGGTTATTGAGACGCTTGGTGGCGAGAGGGGGAGAACAAAAATTTTATACGCAGGTAACTCTTTGAGTGCGCGGGAAATGCGACGCGTGATAGACAGATTAGGCGATGCAGATTTCTCGGTTAATGTAATCTCGAAGTCTGGTACTACTACTGAGCCGGCGGTGGCTTTTCGGGTATTTAAACAGATGCTAATAGATAAATATGGTGCCGAGGAGGCCGCGAAGCGTATTTATGCAACGACGGACGCGGCGAAAGGGGCGCTACATGATGAAGCGGCGGCTAAAGGTTACGAATCGTTTGTGGTGCCAGATAATATTGGCGGTCGTTACTCGGTTCTAACGGCAGTTGGATTACTAGCAATTGCGACGGCGGGGATAGATATTGATGCGCTAATGGATGGTGCCGCAGAAGAGCGTACGAGCTTGATATCTGATGGCGGTTTTGCGGCAGAGTATGCAGCCATGCGTAATCTTTTATTCGAGAAAGATTATAATATTGAGATTCTGGCGAATTTTGAGCCGCAGTTTATGTATTTTAATGAGTGGTGGAAGCAGCTATTTGGCGAAAGTGAAGGCAAAGATCAGACGGGTATTTATCCAGCTAGTGTTATTGACTCGACCGATTTGCATTCGATGGGACAATATATCCAGCAAGGACGCCGCAACTTGTTTGAGACCTTTGTGGAGGTGGCGGAAGATTATAACGGAATTACGGTCCCAGAGATGAATGAGAATTTAGACGGGCTTAAGTATCTAGAAGGGAAAGAACTAGATTATATTAATAAGACGGCGAACGCTGCAACGAGAGAAGCGCATACTTCTGGCGGCGTTCCAGTGCTAGAGGTTACGATGCCGAGGATTGATGAGCGGTCACTAGGTGCATTAATTTACTTCTTTGAGATGACTTGCGCCCTGAGCGGCTTTACGCTCGGTGTCAATCCGTTCGACCAGCCTGGCGTAGAAGCATATAAGACGAGAATGTTTGAGCTCTTAGGCAAGCCTGGTTACAAAAAATAGTTTGAATAATAAAAATGGCGCTCGCTGAAAGGCGGGCGCCATTTTTTTGAAGGAAAATAGCATCTTAAGTCTTCTGGATAAAAATACTCTCTAGATGCACTAGAGAGTATTTTGGGAGAAGATTATTGCTGACGATTAGTGTTTGAATGGATTCTCAAGGCCGAGGCGGGAATTGGCTTCGGCAATGCGCATTAATTCGTTGTATTTTGCAATACGTTCAGTGCGTGATAGAGAACCAGTCTTAATTTGGCCTGTGCCGAGTCCGACGGCGAGATGGGCGATAGAAGTATCTTCTGTTTCGCCGGAACGGTGCGACATTACGCAACGATAGCCGTTTTGCTTGGCGAGAAGGACGGCGTCGATAGTTTCGGTGAGGGTACCGATTTGGTTTGGCTTGATTAAGATAGCATTACCGGCGTGTTCGTCGATGCCGCGTTGGAGCAGTTTGGAATTGGTAACGAAGAGATCGTCGCCAACGAGTTGGATACGATCACCGAAGCGCTCGGTAAGCATACGCCAGCCACCCCAGTCGTTTTCGCCAAGACCGTCTTCGATGGATACTACTGGATAATTATCGGTAATCCATTGATACCAGTTGGCGAGATCTTCGCTAGATTTCCAGTCGCCATTGGTCTTGAGCTCGTAGTGGTCGCCGTTGGCGAATTCGGAGGCGGCGATATCCATAGCAATAGCGATATCCTTGCCAAGCTCGTAGCCAGCTTTTTCGACAGCTAGTTTGATGAGTTCAAGTGGCTCATTGTTGCCATCTTTGACAAATGGGGCATAGCCGCCTTCATCGCCAACCGTGGTGGCATACTTGCGCTCCTTTAGTACGTTTTTGAGTACATGGAAGACTTCGGCGCCCATGCGAACAGCTTCAGCCATGTTGCCGGCGCTGACTGGGATAATCATGTATTCTTGGAAATCGGTAGACCAATCAGCGTGTGCGCCGCCGTTCATGACGTTCATCATCGGCATCGGAAGCTTCAAGTCGTCTTGAGTGCCGGCGATTTCGGCAATATATTCATAAAAACGCATACGCTTGGCATGGGCGACGGCTTTTGCGCAGGCTAACGAAACGGCAAGGATAGCATTGGCGCCGAGATTGGATTTATTTTCGGTTCCGTCTAGATCTAGCATGAGGCGGTCGATTTGACGTTGGTTGCTTGCGTCATTGCCGACAAGAACATCGCTAATTTTATTGTTCACATTCCAGACGGCTTTGAGTACGCCTTTACCGTCATACTGACTCTTGTCACCGTCGCGAAGTTCGAGTGCTTCGCCGGCTCCGGTAGATGCGCCAGACGGGACGGCGGCACGACCGGCGTGGCCGCTGTCAAGAATAACGTCCGCCTCGACGGTTGGATTGCCGCGTGAGTCAACAATTTGGCGCGCATGAATAAGTTTAATATTGCAATTTGGCTTTTGCATAATTGATGCCTTTCTTCTCCCTAAGTTATGCGTAATCTTCTGGACTAAATTATAGCATAATGCTTATGAAAAAATATTGGGTTTTGAATTTTTTTGTGTTATATTTATGCTAAATACAACTTATAGGAGGGCATATTAGCTATGGCAACGAAAACTGCCACAAAAAAGAAAACATCAACGGGTGCGAAGAAAACCACTACTACCGTGAAGAGGAGTACGGCAAAAAATAAGCTTCCGATTGGTATCTACAAAGAGAATTATCCAGAATATCATGTTGCTACAGGTAAATACAAATTCTTCTTTGTGCTATTTGGCGTAATGATGGTATTATTCGCTGCAATCTCTGTTTGGCTATGGATGTTCTCCAGCGAATTATTGATTAAATATCAGAAGATCGAGACCTGTGCTCGTAACGGTGAGACCTGCGAAGTTCGAGTTAACTACAACGTTGAACCAGAAGTTGACGCTGAATAAAAATAAGGTATAACGCCGATGTTAGATGCCGACGAGGAAAAGAAAATCGACGAGGAGGCTATTGCCGAAGAAGAGTTCGTAGCGGATTTGGAAGATACGATCGAAAATCCACTAGTATTTGATGGTGATAAGATTACGGTCGAGAACAAAAAGAACGAGTCGGCGTCTAAGCCAGAGAGGGAAGAGTTGCCGGGGGCGGTGGGGTCAGGCGATTTGATTCCTGAAGAGAAACCCTTTAATAATGAAGAAGCTTTAAGGAGTGAGAACGTGAATAACGATCAAAATCCATTTAGTCCAGACAGCCCTTCCGAGAAAGGCTTTGGTGGACCAAATGTTGCGCCGTTGGAAGATGCGGCAGAAACGATTGCGCCAGCTACTGCTGCGGCGGAAGCAGAGACTGTTGCTGATGCGCCAGCGACAAACCCATTTGCAGGGCCGGCAACCAAAGAGCCTGATGCCACGCAAGGCGATAATAGTACTAATTCAACAGAAAACAGTACAAATGCTGGCATATTTGCTAGCACGGAACCTGCCGCGGCTACGGCAGTCACAAGCGGCACAGCCGAAAGTGCACCTACAGTGCAAGATTTAGCTAATGACGCAAATAAACCAAAGAAGAAAAAGACGGGTTTAATAATTGGAATCGTGTTGGTGATTTTGTTGTTGGGCTTGATTGGTGGCGGTATTGCGTTCTATTTGATACATGAATCAAAAGAACGTGTGATTGGCGATTCAATTGTTAACTTGATTGAAGCTAATGCGCGTCAGTTTGATGGTACTTATACTCAAACAAACTTATCTGATGATGACGATTCGTTTGAATCATTTACGTTAACATTCAAGGGTGATAATAGCAGTGCTAACTTTAGTGGCAGTGGCTCTCTTCACATTGATTTGAAAGAGGGTAAGGATATTGAGTTAGAAGTTAGCGGTGCATATATTAGCAACGATGCTATCTATGTAAAGATTAATGGTATCAAGAAAGCTATAGACGATGCTATGAAAGAAGGCATGAGCTCTTCTGGTGGCTTATCTTCTGACGAAGAAATGGCATTCATAATGGAAATTATTGGTTCTGTCGTGAAGCCGTTAGATGATCAATGGATTAAGATTAATGCTAGTTCGCTTAAGTCTTATGCCAGTTTAAAGAGCGGCTATGATTGTATGTCGAATGCAATTGACGGCTTTGCGAAAGAGGAGAATAAGGAAAAGATTGTAGAAGCCTACAAGAATCATCCATTCGTAATGGACGCCGATAAAGATAGCAAGTCGTCTGATGGTTTGAATTATTATTACATCAAGAGTGATAGTGAAGAGTCGAAGGCATTTAGCGAAGAAATTGGGAAGATCGATTTTGTAAAAGATTTCAAATCTTGTGCCAATATTAAGTCGAGCGAAGATGATGATGACGATGAATTAGATTTGACTAGTGAACTTAGCATTGGTATTTCACCGTGGGCACATGAGCTCAAGCATATAAAAGGAACAGCTAAGAGCAAAGAATATAGTGCCGAAATGAACATTAAGATCAGCTATGACGATAAGTCCGTGGCAGCGCCATCTAGCGACGCTAAGACGCTAGACGAATTGGCGAAAGACTTGAGTAAATCAATAAAAGACGCACTAAGCAAACAAATTGCGACCATGTGTAAGGAATACAAGGCATATGGCGAATCAGTATATAATTACTGCGTAGAGCAGTATACAAAAGAACTTGGTGAAGAATTTAACTTTGAGAATCTAATTAATTCAAGTCAGGGTATGATAAAAACTTCCATCTAGTTAGTGATGGGAGTACGCAAGGACCGCCAGTGTAAAAGCTGGTGGTTTTTGTTTGAGTGATACAATAAAGAATATGAACGTTACGCCAAAATTAAAAGCGAAACTGAAAGAACTCCCAAAGGAACCGGGAGTGTATTTTCATAAAAATCGTGACGGAGAAGTAATTTACGTAGGGAAAGCGGCAATATTGCGTAACCGTGTGCGACAGTATTTTCAATCGCCTGAACGGAAGGATGCGAAAACGCGAGCATTGGTGGCAGAGATTGATGATACGGATTGGATTGTAGTCGATACGGAGATGGATGCGCTTTTTCTTGAAAGCGAAATGATAAAGCGCTATATGCCAAAGTGGAATATACTTTTGCGAGATGACAAGTCTGTAAGCTATGTGAGAATCGATATGAAGTCGGAAGTTCCGTATGTGTCAATGACGCGAAATCCCGACGATGATGGTGCGGAATACTTTGGGCCGTATTATGGAAAAGTGGCAATTACGCGCGCGCTTAGGATTCTGCGAAGAATTTTTCCTTATTACGATAAGCCGTATAATGGCAGAAAAACATTAAACACGGATTTGGGTCTTACGCCGGGGATTGAGGTGGGTAAGATGACGGCGCACGACTACAAGCATTCGTTGAGGCATATGATTAGTTATTTAAAAGGCAACCGAAAGAAGTTGGTGCGTGACATCGAAAAGCTAATGTATGAGGCGGCGGAGAAAGGGGACTACGAGAGGGCGGCGGAGTATCGCAATCAGTTTTTTGGCCTGAAGGGGTTGGGGACGAAGATTGTATTTTCGGATAAGGAGTTGTTGGATATTTCCTCAGATAAAGCATTGGAAGAATTGCAAGATATATTAAAAATGGACAAACCACCGGTTCGAATTGAGGGCTATGATATCAGTCATCAATCTGGCAAAAACGTGACAGGGTCGATGGTGTGTTTTATTAATGGGGCTGCGGATCGGACAAAATATCGACGTTTTAAACTACGAAAGCAACAGAATAATGACCCAGAAAGTATGCGAGAAGTAATTACGCGACGCCTAAATCATCTTAATGATTGGGGGACGCCGGATTTGGTTATTTTGGATGGATCGGTTGGGCAAATATCGGCAGTGCGAGAAATTGTAACAAAAGCAAAAGTTCCAATCATTGGGCGCGACAAAAGTGGCGACCACAGTAAGAACGCACGAGTACGAATTGTAATTCCGGAGGGTGACGAAGATTATCGCATGGTAGAGTTAGCGAAGGATGGCCATATCGCAAAGCTAATAGCGCGAATTGATGAGGAGAGTCACCGTTTCGCGATTCAATACCATACATTATTAAAACGTAAGGATGCGTTGAAGTGAGAACTACTAGTGATTTGTCCGTTAGAGAGGTTGTCGAGAATTATGTTCCACGTGATAGCCGAGAAGAAAAAGATAAGCAACAAATGCTTAGATTTATTGATAACTTTGACGATGTATTAACTAGGGACAATACTTTAGGGCATTTTACGGCCTCTTCATTTATCGTCGATAAAAGTAAGACGAAGATGTTGGCAATTTATCATACCATCGGCAATGGGTGGGCGCATCCTGGCGGTCACGCAGATGGAGAAAAGGATTTTCTGTCGGTCGCAGTACGTGAAGCAAAAGAAGAGACGGGGCTAGACGTGAATGTGTTGGACGAAAGGCCATTTTTGCTGTCGGTTAATCCCGTAAGTGGACATATGAAAAAAGGCGTATTTGTGCCATCGCACTTACATTTCGATGTATTTTATCTTATGGAAGCGGATGATACTGCGCCGTTGGTTTTTAGAAAAGATGAATCCAAGGGCGTGAAGTGGATTCCGTTCAATAACCTCGACAATGAGCAGATTGCTAACTCGATGCGCCCAGTCGTGGAAAGACTTATTAATTCTTTGAAAGTGTTAAAATAGAAATATGACAAAAAAGCAATTAACGACATTCTTGATTCGTTGGGCAATTTCGGGCGTGGTGATGTATATTTGCATCAACCTCTTCGGTGCTTTTAGTGATGGGGCAGAATGGATGAGAAGCTCTTTTTGGCTCTATTTATCGGCGGGTTTAATATTTTCGCTCGTTAACTCTATCGTGAAGCCAATTGCGAAGATAATATCCTTGCCACTAATATTCTTAACTTTAGGGTTATTCACGGTTATCGTTAATGCCGCGATGGTCGGCTTAACAATATTGCTGATTCCGGGCGTAACGATGACTTTTGGTGGTGCGATTTGTAGCTGTCTCTTGATTTCCTGCATAAACTTCCTTGTCAACATAGCGGTGCCTAGTGTAAAATAGACTTATGGATATTGGTGTGTTTCTAAATGTTATGATCTTTGCGTCAGCAATTTTGTTAATTCTGCTGATTTTGCTACAGCAACGTGGGGCATCGCTTGGCGCTGGTTTTGGTGGGTCGGGTGAGCTTAATACTGAGCGTCGCGGTCTAGAGAAATCACTATTTAATGCGACGATTGTGTTTGTCGTAATATTCGTTTTGTCGATTTTAGCAATTCTAATCGTTTAATAAATGAACAAAAAACAGCAAAAGAGTGGGCGCAGTAAGGAGAGAGTTGGCCGTAGGGTTGTTTTGGCGGCTAACGAGTTTAATGAACGTGCCGGAAAGCACTTTAATGAGCGTTTTGTGCGCCGTTTAGAGAATATTCGAGAGGTACGTATATGGGTTGCGGAATGGGCGTTATTAGTCTTGATAGTGTTTTTGCTAGCCGTAGCTCAGAATAATTGGTATGGCGAATCTTTCGAGACGGAGGCTTTCGTGAAAGGTGGCGAGTTTAGCGAGGCAACGCTAGGGAAGATTAACTCTATGAATCCGCTTTATGCCACCACGAGTTCAGAAAAGACCTTAGCACGGTTATTGTTTGCTAACTTGGTAGCGCCGGACTCGACTGGCCATCTAAAGAATGAATTAGCGGACAAAATCACGGCAGATGACGCTAGGCGCGTTTGGACGGTAAAACTGCGTAATGACTTGCGTTGGTCGGATGGAGAACAGATTAAGGCGGATGACGTTATTTATACGATTGATTTAATTGCGGATACCACAGCGAAGACGACGATTTCAGTAGATTTTGCAAACGTAAAGATAAAGAAAAAGGACGATTTGACGGTGATTTTCACTTTGCCATCGTCGTACGCGGATTTTTCAGATAGTCTGGAATTTCCAATTGTGCCAAAACATATTTTAGGTGATATTTCGCCAGCTTTGGTTTACGAGAGTGACTTTTCGACGCATCCGGTTGGCTCGGGGCCATTTGTGCTGAATGCTCTACAGGCAGCAAATGCTACTAATGCAAGCCTACAGACGGTTTATCTGAATCGTAATGAGAAATACTTCAAAAAAACGACAAAGCTAGATAATTTTACCTTAAAAACTTATGAAAATGCGCAGCAGATTAAAGATGCGATAAGCAATGCAGATGTGATTGCAACGGCAGAACTCAGTAAGAGCGAGGCGGAAGATTTACCGGGTTCAATTGTGCGCAATAACACACTAATTAACGGTGGGGCGTTTGCATTTTTGAATACGACTAGTAGCAACTTGAGTAATGTTAAGATTCGTCAGGCTATTCAGCAGGGCGTGGATATGAAGAAGGTGCGCGAAAATATTGATGACTCGCAGATTATGGATTATCCAATATTGCAAAGACAAGAGGATCTTAAAATGCCAAAACTCGCTGAGTATGATTTGGATGCGGCAAAGAAATTAATAGTAGATGCTGGACTAAAATATCAAGAAGATAAGATAGTAGACAAGACAGGTAAGGCTGTAACATTGAATATTTCCGTTCCGCAACGCGATGTTCTTACGGGCGTAGCGGAGCGTTTCGGCGAGGAGTTGAAAAAAATAGGTTTTGAGATTGTGTTGAATGTCTATGACGAGTCGAAAGCGTCGTCAGATTTCTTCTCGGCCGTAGTGAGGCCGCGGGATTATGACATCTTGATTTACGAGGTGGACTTAGGGGTCAGTGCAGATCCGTTTGTGTATTATAGCTCGTTGCAAGCTGGCGAAGCGGGCTGGAATTTGAGCAACTATAGTAATAGCTTGGCGGATGACGCTTTGATTTCGGCACGTATGACAGCGAGTGCAAAAATGCGCAAAACTAAATACGAATCGTTCTTGAAGCTATGGGCACGCGACGTGCCTTCGATTGGCCTCTATCAGTCGACGATGATTTATAGCCATATGGCAAACGTGCATATTTATTCCGAAAACAGTGAATTGACAGATGCGCTAGATCGTTTCAGCGAAATACAGAATTGGGCTAGTCGTAAGGCTAGCGTAAATATGACGCCTTAGCTAGAAATAGCTAGTGAAATATTTGGCAGAGTAGAGAAGATGTGATATAATCTTAGTATTATGCGCCCGTGGTGGAATTGGTAGACACGCTAGCTTGAGGTGCTAGTGGCTATTCAAACGGCTGTGCTAGTTCGAGTCTAGTCGGGCGCACCAAATGTAGATTTAATATATTTATGTGCTAATTCGATAGGGTCTTTATATCTGTAAAAGACCCTATTTTGTTGGTCGATTTCCCAGTTCAAGAATATTTCTCGCGCCAAAAGGTCTTTTCCGACTGGGTTTCTAGCTCTCATCTGTTGTTCGAGCATATTAAGCGAGTTCAAGAATTTTTCTTGATTCATCTTCAAGCCCTCTGGGTCTATGATTTGTGATTCGACCTTAGCTAATTCTTGTTCTATGTTTATCAAATCTTCTTGTAGCATTTCGATTTGTTCGCGAACCTTTTGTTTGACGATTTCTGGCGTCATGCTATCGAATTTAGAATAAGTTGTAGCATATTCGTTAATCTTCGCTTGTTTGCGGCGTTTAGCGCCTAATAAGCTACGCTTTTCAATGATTAATTTATCGAGCTTAACGTCAACGTATTCCTTTAGGTCTTTTAGATGTCGATTATAATCTTTTTCGTCAAACTTTAGTTCGCCTAATGCTTTGTATATTTCTTCTAGTATTACCTTAACTCGAACGGCGCGTGGTTTTCTAGAACACTCTTTATTCTCACATCTAGCGTTTAGGTAATATGTTCCGTTATATCCGCGACTACGCGATATATACATATAGCGCCCACACTCTCGGCATTTAATGAATTGCCTAAATGGTAAGAATATGTGGCCTTTTTGTTTGTATTTAACTACATTACGGCGCGTTCGGTTCCTCGTTAGTTCTTGAACGGCGTTATAGTCGCTCTCGCTAATCATGGGCTTAAAATTAGGGTTTAGCTCGCGTAAATCGACAGACGTGCCAGACTGAACTAAGATTCCATAATAGAAAGGGTCGCGAAATATCGAGGTTGCCATTTTGTCGCTAATCTCTATACGTCGTTTTGTCTTATTCTTGCGCGTAATCTTTGTTATACGATGAACGTCATGCGCGCGCCAGTATTCGAGTATTTCGGCTATTGTAGAACCCTCTAAGCGCATCTTCCAACCCTCTTGGATATAGTAGAAATTCTCGTTGGGTTCATAAAAACCGGTTATTTCGCTACGAGTATAACCCCATTTCGGCACGCCAGACGATTTACCTTGTTCTAGGTTTGAGTCCATACCGCGTTGCACGCTCTCGCTAAGATGCTCCGAGTATTGCTTAGATAGGGCAAACTGGATATTAAGATTAAGTTTTCCGCTTGCGTTATTTGTGAACGGATGAGTTGGGAATTGCAGGTCTTTAATAACGTCATTATCTACCATATCGACTATCATGCCGGCCTCGAGCATATTGCGAGCTAGTCGGTCAGGATGCCACGCGATAATGCCGTCAAACTTACCACTTTCAATATCTTTTAGCATCTGGGTAAATAAAGGGCGGTTTCCAGATTTCTTGGCTGATTTTGATTCTTGAATCGGCTTGCCAACTACTTTTAAATTATGCCTTAATGCATACTCCTCGCAGTCGGCTATTTGGTCGGGTAATGATTTAGCTTGCGCCTCTACATCTTCAGATGATTTGCGAGCATAAATAACATAGCGTAAAGGCTTTTTACTATTCCCATATCCATTAGTTATAAGCACGCTATGCTCCTTGTTTAGTTAATATAGATATTCGACTCCGTCGCTACATACTCCGCGCCACGAATTTTCTTTGATTTCTTTGGCGGTAGGTTCGCCCATTTCATCGAGCGTCAATAGTAGCTTAATAAGGTTCTTGGCGCTCTCAACAGACTTTCTTTGGGTTTCGTTCAACTCCACGAAAACTCCTAACATTTAAAGTGCAACTCGAGAATCGCTCTCGAATCGGTATAGCGCCAAAGCCGTAGTAAAACACACCTACGAAAATGGCGCAGGGTTCCCACCCTACGCCGCAATTACTAATTACTATTATACCATTTTTGAACTATTTTTGAACCAAAAACCATAAGCACCGCTTGAAAACAAGCGGAACTATATGGTAGTTTCTTGTTCGATAGCTCTAATCAAAAGATTTACAGATTCTTCCAACTGGTCTTCACTAAACTTCGTATTCTTTTGGTTCTCTGGATGATGTATCTGGTTGCGAATATATGTTGGTAGGGTAGTTTTATATTTATAGTCTCCATTTTTCGTGATATGGATATAATCTATATCTTTAGGGATGTTATGGCTCGCTAGATACTTATCAAATTCCGCAGGGCTATAGTATTTCGAATCATAATTGTTGGCGGCTAATTCCTGTAAATATCCGTACAGCTCATTGTGAAATTCGTTTGAAGATATATTAAAAGCGTGATAGTTTATTTCTCCCCAACTAGGACTCAGCGGCCCTAATATTCCTAATTCTATGCCGGCTTTAATCTTATTGACGCCAGAGGTTCTACTAAAAATATTGATAGAGTGTGTTTCTTTTTTGTATTTTCGTAATAAATATGGGGAGTGTGTAATGATAAATGTTTGTGATTGGCCTGATATTTTTTCAAGAGCATCGATGAGTTTTTCTTGAGCTTTTGGATGTAAAAATGTTTCTGGCTCATCTAGGAAGAATAATATTGGCTTGCTATGTTTGTCATCTTCTTTATTGTAAATATCGGCAAATACTTGAATCAAGGTTAATGCAAGCGCTCTTTGCATGCCGGTTCCTTTTTCGCTACTAGCCGTAGTTATTCCGTCTTCCGATAACTCTAAATTTCCAGTCTTTAAAAATTCAGACACCTCTGGCAAGCTAAAATGAAAGTTCACTTTTGCCTCTCCGCCATACTGTTCACTAAGCATGGTCTCAATTTTTTCTTCAACCGGTTTTAATTTGGAATTTATGTCTCTAAATGTCTCCGCATGAACATCCTTTAACCGCTTCCAATTATCTCCTAAATTTGCGCCGACGACAGTATTGATTATTTTCCCGCACACTTTAGTGTTCGAAAAATTTACAATATCACTTGAGCTTGTATCGGCCCAAACAAATTGAGGCTCAAAAAGCGCAGATATAGTCTTGTCTATTCCAGGAATATTTTCATAAGTATCCTTTTCCGGCGAATATACTAAAACTTTACCAATATCTTCACTAGTACGTTTTATTCGTATGGAGCTTACGCCAGATTCGTTTTGATACATAGCGGCTTTGTATCTTTTTAGATTAGAATCTGATTCCAAATAATTCTCAATATCGTCTCCGCAAATCTCGATTTCGACAGCAACATATTCGTTTTCGTCATCAATTAGGTTTTTTGTGATTACCTCATCTCTACTTTGTTTTTTGAAGATAAAGTTTATTGCGGAAAATACAGATGTTTTACCGCAGTTATTATTCCCAACGAGAAAATTCACGCCGGAATCGAATCGAGCTTCGCTATCCCCGAGAAAACCTTTAAAATTATGCATTTTTATCATTGAAATATACATAGGTTAGTCCTTTTTAAATACAAATAAATATTCATGTGCTAGTAATAGAAAATTGTATTTAATGCTATTCGTTTTCCAGTATCCGGTCGCTCGACAATTATGCTGTTCTTTCATAATGATTTCTTTTAGCTTAAAGCCAGCATCCTCAAATACTTGCATCGTTTTAAAACTAAGAGGGATGACATGGCCTTTTTGGCGCGTATCGCCCATTAGAATCGCGCAGAACTTGCCTTTCTTTAATACGCGATAACTTTCACTTGCGACAGTTTTCATTTGTTCTAGAAACTCATCTACTTTAAAATTCGAAAGGTCAGCCGGTATATCTTGACCCTCGCTATAATGAATAATATTTGCGTAAGGTGGATGCGTGCAAATTAAATCTATACTATCGTTCGGCACTCCTTTTAGTTTTCGCGCATCTCCCTTACGGATATAGACTTTTCCGTCGGCGCCGTCATGTTTGAACTTTACTTTTTCTCGGCATCTTTTAAGAGCGTCATCGTTTACGTCTAAGCCTAGAATATTTCTATTTAATAATTTCGCCTCTACCAAAGTAGTTCCGCCTCCGGCGAACTGGTCTAATACCATGTCGCCCTCGCTAGAGTAGCGGAGAAGAATATTGCGCGGAATATATGGCGACCAGTTTCCGCGCCATTTCGCATCGTGGGTAGCCCAATTACCGCGATTAGGGAAACTCCAGACGCTAGTCATTTCTAACTCAAAATCGTCTGGCTCCCATTTCTTAATAGTTTTATCGGGCATAGGCGCTAAAACCTTTCTATTACGCCACTCTCGAGGTCTTTAATATTATAGACATCATCTAATACGTCAAACGTTTCTTCTAGGTTGTTTCTGGCACTATTCCAGCCCTTTCCGTCAGTAAACCATGCAAACTTAAAGCCGTCTATCGTTTTAGCCTCAAGCGCCAGCGTCTTGTAGCTACGAGCCGTTTCGTTAAGTTTAGAACCGCCACTACCATAGAAATTAGTTTCAATTCCGTAGATATTGTTGGCGGTCTTAATTACGAAATCAAAGCGTTTCTCGGCCTTACCTTGATTCGAGATAGCGGAAAGGTCGATATTCCATTTACTTTCAATTTCGCTAAGATTCATCTCCTTAAAGTAGTTTTCACCTTTAACGTATCCGGCTTTTTGAATATAACCCTCTACGAGATTCTCCATTAAATGACCGCCACGATTCTTGCGTCCATTAGAATCTAAGCCAGTTTCTACGCCGGTGGCATAATCTACTAGGTTGCTAATGATATGATTTGCAATGAGGTCGAATAGACCAGTTTTTCGCATAAATACCTTGTATTGTTCTACGGAGTAATTCATCTTATCGAACCTATAATTAAACTCTCCGTCTTCGTCTAGCGCATAAATCTCATTAGCGCGAACGGCTAGTAAAATAGGAATACATTTTAGCGTTTCCGGATATTTTGCAATTAGCGCATCAAACTCTTGCTCGATATTTTGCGAGCCTACGAGTGCATTTAATATGTTTAATTCTACCTTGATAGCATCTACGTTTTTATGAATCTTTGGAAAGTCGATATAGTAGCCATAGTCGGCAATACTCTCGCGGAACTCTCCTAGCCATGCGTTAAAGTTTCTATTCATATTACTCCTTTCTAGTTATTAAAATTTGATATTAACAATTCACTAATTTTGCCACGCGCGTCGCTATTGCGGTTTATCATACGCGTTGCAGAAACGCGTTTTATATTCTGTTTCGAATAGGCTTTGTCGAAGAAATCGTCGTCTTTGTTGGTATTCTTTGGGTCGGAATTGCTGACGACTATCTTCGCTCCTTTATTGTCTAGTTCTTGCACGAAACGAGCAAGCTCAAGCTGATTCTTATCGTCGAATAGTTCTTCGGTATAGGATGTAAAGTTTGCGGTCGGAGTTAGTGGCCTGTATGGGGGGTCGAAATATACAAAAGTTTTATCGTCTATAAAACCGGCAGATTCTTTATAATCTCCGCATACTATTTTGACGTCCTTGAGCTTTTTTGAAATGGCTCTAAGGTTATCCTCGTTGCAAATTTGGGGATTCTTGTAAGCGCCAATAGGCACGTTAAAATCGCCTTTCTTATTAACTCGATAAAGCCCATTAAAGCAAGTTCTATTTAGAAAAATCATGAGCATAGATTTTTCTGGATTAAGGTCGGCTCTATCCATGTGTTTTAATTCATTAAAACGACCGCGCGCCTTTATATACATATCTTTCCGGTCGGCATCGTCTAGTTCTAAATAGGCTTTTTCAACTGATTTTAGTCGCTCTATAAATTCATCTACGTTATCGCGGATAGCAATATAGGTATCAATAAGGTCTTTGTTAATATCGCTAATATATACCTCGTCTGGAGAGAACTTGTTTAGAACATCGAACAATACGGCGCCACCACCTACGAAAGGCTCCGCATATTTAGTAATTGTCTTATCTTTTTCAAAAGGGTAGTAAGCGCTAATTTCTTTAAGTAGTTGGCCTTTACCGCCAGCCCACTTTAAGAAAGGTTTAGCATCTAAATTATTTTTTGGGTTGTCTTTTTTTCTTGCATCTAGAGGTTTTAAGGCGTTTTCCGGAATTATCCATGCATTAGCTACAAATGTTGCACCCTCAATTCGGTTTTCAGAACAAAGAGTAGCGACTCTACGTTGCGAAATACCCCATTTTGTCGCAATATCTTTGGCCGAAACAAACGCCATATTTTCCTCCACAATTAACTAATACTTATATTATACCAAATCTGGAACAAAACTGGATCTAAAAATGGCGATTTTGTTCTAGCATCTAGTTAGCTTGCGAATACCATTTATTATTTGTTCTTGAACGGCAATATCGTTTTTATTCGTTTCTGGGTTAGAGATAGAGTTCCAATTAAGCAAATCTTCTCTGATGCTTTTTAATTCTTCTCCATATAACTCCAATAAGTGTAGTTCAGTCATCTTGTAGCGCTCCATTAGAGCATCTTTTTCAAATAATATGGCATCTTCTATTTCGGATGCTAGCTCCTTGCTCCATTTAAGTAAGGTATTTTTGCTTACTCCTAGTTGCTTTACGATGTTGTCATAGCTATTGCCTTTGGCTCTTAGTTCTATGAATTTAGCTTGTTTTTCCACTTTGTTTTCCATGTATTTCTCCTTATAGTTCAAGGTGGAGTAGGCTATAACGATAACCTAGTATATAAATTCTTCTATTCTGGGGTATTTACTCCTTTCTAGTTCTTTAGGTTTAAACTCGTAATTTGGATGCAAAAACCACCAGTCAACAATGCAATAGATTAGTTCAGGTTTATTGTTGTCAGGCGCACCAGAATTACCAAACGACCGTTTAACGATCGTATCAAAGGGCTCTTTCCAGAGGAAATGAGGCTCTTTTTTGTTGCCAATTACTATGTTCAAAAGGATTAACCTTGCCAGGACGTCTTTTTGAACAGGAGAGCCTGCGCCGCGCATCTTGCTACTTGCCGAATTTATGATGTTCAAGAAGTCCTTTTCGGTTTGCGAAACGTCTTCCGAACATTTAATCTTTTCTTCTAGGTTTTTAATCGCAGTTGAGTAATCGGTTATTTCGTCTCGGAGGACGCCAAGTTGTTGATTAACTGCTTCGATTGCCTCTGGGAGCGCGCCTTCCGCTTGCTGAATGGCTTGTCCTTTGGATAGAGTGTCAAATTCGCGCTGGAGGACTCTTTGCTGGCCTCTGTAACTTTCAAGTTCAATCAGCATTTCGTTGCGTCTTTCGTCAGTGAGCGCCTGAACTCTCTCGCGGAAAAGCGTATACTCTTTTTCGGAGAACTCGATTAGGTCTAATTGCCTGTATAATTCGTCTAATATTACTCGCGCTCTCACGGTTTGTCTATGAGGGCAATTTGTATTCCTGCATTCGTAATATAACTTCTTTTCGTTTTTTCTTCCGCTCGCACCTGGTGTCATAGGCTTTCGGCAAAAACCGCAAATAACTAGCCCTCTGAATGGTAAGAATACCTTGCCTTTGGCCGTAGGGGTTGATTGTGTGCGCCTTCTTGATAGCGCCTGAACCTGATCCCATTCTTCGCTAGTGACCATCGCTTGAAAATCATAAAAGTCCGTTAGTCTTATTTCTGTGCCGGATTGTATAAGTGTCCCTTGGTAAAATGGGTCCCTGAAGATAGTTGAGACTGCCTGTTTATCGTCGAGATATACTGGATGGGAAGTTTTATTTTTGCGTGTGAATTTGGTCATACGACAAACTTTATGCAGTTTCCAGTGGCTAAGAACTTCGTTTAATGTGGCGCCTTTAAGCCTCATATCCCATCCTTCTTTTATGATGGCATAGTTTTCGTCTGGCTCGTAGTTGCCGGTAGCAATGTTTCGTCTATATCCCCATTTAGGCGTTCCGCTTGATATGCCTTTAGCGATATTCTTCTTATGAGCGCTGGAGACGTTCTCTGATAGGTGTTCAGAATACTCTTTAGCCATAGCGAACAAAATATTTAATAGTAGTTTTCCGCTTGCATTGTTTTCGAACGCAGTAGTAGGCATCTTGATGTCTTTAATAATGTCGTTGTCGAGCATATCGATGATCATACCGCTCTCGAGCGAGTTGCGCGCTAAACGGTCAGGATGCCACGCTAGAATAGCGTCATATTTTCCTTTAGCGATGTTATCGAGCATCTGTGTAAACTTAGGTCTATTGCCAGAGTTCTTTGCGGATTTTTTGTTCGGTTATTACTTTTACAACGTTAAGCCCAAGTGATTTAGCAAAGCGTTTGCAGTCTTCGATCTGGTTAGGGATAGATCTCTCCTGTGCGCCTTCTTCTTCGGATGATTTGCGAGCATATAGGACATATTTATACTTCGAAAAATCAGGCTCCTCTTTCTTTTTTGAAGCCTGATTTAGCGCAATATTAACAATGCTATCTTTAAATGAATCGGTCTGCGGCTTCTGCTCACTCATATCTTTATTATACCGCTAATACTCAACTAGTTCGCCGTTGTTGCCTCTCATCTGGTATGCATTTTCTTTGACGTTCTTAGGGGGGTCGTCGATGCCCATTAAAGCCTGCGTCAATTCGATTAAGAAGGTCGCCGTTTTGTCTTGCATAGGAAAACGCCTTTCAAAATAGACGGATTGTCTAATTAGGATGTTTCGTTTTCCGCCAGTGCAAGACTAAGCGTGTCACTGATCGGCGAGTAGGAATGGTCGTTTCGACTGACGTTGCCGAAGCCTATCGCCTAAGTGCTTAACGTGAATAATAGACTCTACGGATGCAAAAATCAATAGACCTCTTGAGGCGCTGAAACCGCTTGTATTGCGCGTTTCGTGCCAAATGCATTCCGGTTAAACTAATTGGCCAGACGGCAATTACAAGTGGAATGAATGGCTTGTATGACTATTCGTCTTTTGTGTTAGGCTTTTCTTTTTTCTGCTCGAAGTATTCTTTAAGAATGCGCTCTAAGGCCATCGTCATTGTTTGGCCTTTTTCTTCGGCGTAGTCGCGTAGTTCATCGACGAGTTTTCGGTCAATGTAAAAGTTTACGTATGAACCGTCTTTTTTGGGTCTTGCCATAGCGTTATACATCTCCTTCCGCTAGCATTCCGACAGAGAGGCGCGTTGATTGCATTGTTAGTAGTGACTTTTTGATTGGCTCATAATAGTCTTGAATACCGAATGATTCAAATATTCTTTTCTCGAACTCAATTCGATCCGCACTCTCAAGTTCTTCGGCGGTATTAAGTATTTCGCGCTGCTTGAGCGTGTTGAAAGCCTCAATAATATAGTTCTTCTGTTCATTCGTCAGTAATCTTGGGTTGAGGATTCGACACTTGGCTATTTTGTCCTTATTAATATCTAACACACCGAGACCTCTACCGAAGCCAGCAGCCTCGACCATAAACATAGTAAAAATCGAATTTAGCATTGCGTGATAAATTGGACTGTTCGATTCATCGCTTTTATTTTTTAATCCCACTAAACGCTGATTAATAAAGGTTTGACTGCTAAATTTACCAAAGAATAGACGCGAACTGGGGTTAATCGACGTAAAATAGTCGACTTTTTCATTACTCTTGAGTTCGTACCAGAAACTGCCACTTTGCTTCAAAACCTCTGGCAATGGTTTTCCGGTGCCGTTTTTCTGATCTTTGAAGGCGTTAATCCAGGCGAGTGCGCCTTTTTTGCCACTGTTTACTAAATCATCAATTGAGTAATTGCAACTAAATGCCAGCCCATCAGCGGCAGCGTCTAATTTGTGCACAGATCTAGCATTTAATAGTACCGGAACGAGAAAATCGCTTTCGATGTTATGTAGTTTCGGATCAGGATAAAACATTTTATCCCAGCCTCTTCTACTACCGCGTATTACTTCAAATTCGTCGCTAATTTTCGTAGTTTTATCGCTAATATCGAGTAACCATTTGATGTTATAGAATAGCGCGTTTCTTGAAACGCCAAGATTTAGCAATTCGTCGATTTCGTCACTTGAATATTTTGATGTCTCAATTACTTCAGTGGCCGCATCTTTGTTGAGCACTGAAGTATTTATGATTTCGCTTTCTATTTCGCTATTCGATTCAATCTCCTCGAGACTCTTTTTCCATAATGAAAAAGTGGCTTTCGGTACATTGAGAGCGCTGTCATCTTTTCGCTCGAGTATTAGCAGCGTAGTTACGACGTCGGCATTTTTAAACCATCTCCCGCGACCGCTGATGTGTACTTGTAAAACGTTATACTTTTTTCGAATATTCTCCACGAATAGATCGCCTGCGCCAGTCCCTAACCAAGAGTTAGATAAAATAACGCCTAATCTACCGCCCGGCTTTAGTATGTCTGCTATTTTTAGGGCAATATATCCATAAAGATCTAATCTGCCGCTTAGGTTGGCATCGAGTTTGTCTTCTTTTATGATACGGCTATCGTCGATAGGTATGTTGCTTGATTGGATGAATGGAAGATTTGATATTACTACGTCGAAATAGGGGACAGTAAATGTCATATTTTCGCCGTTTTCTGGGTTAACTATATCAATCTTTTCGCCCGGTTTAATGTCCAATGCATTATGTTTAAAAATAATGTTTGGTAACTTTATGGTGTCTGCATCGGCCATACTAATATTTGCGATTTGTAGAAGGTATTTGTATTTGTCACTAGCCCAAACGCTAGCGACTGCCTGTTCTACAGGGAGTTTCTCCTTTTTTATGTCAAGAACGGCCTTTGCTATCGTTCCTGTGCCGCAACAGCAATCGAGAACGATGTCGTTCCAGTTTGTAATCGTTATGCGCGCTAGTATTTTAGCCAATTCATATGGAGTCGTATATTGTCCATTCAATTGTCGCCTGGCCTCTGTCACTGATCTCTCCATTATGTCTTGGAGGATTTTTTGGTCTAAGTTCTGTATTTTTACATCCTTTAGGAAATTCGAATAGTCAACAATGTCTCTCCACGTATAATTTGGCAACAAGTAATTATACGGTACTGCAGAGAAGATATTATAAAAGTCGCTCCTAGAGGTAATGTTGTCGAATAGTTGGTTTGCACTTATCGGAGAAGTCTCGATATTTAGATCGTCTATTAAAAAAGCCGCTTTCTGCGACGTTTTAATGAGGTGCGCAAAACATACTCTGTTGGCCCAGTTTAACAGGATGACTTTTGAGTATGCGGAGTACTTGTCCGTTTCGTCCTTGATGTATTCGTTTCTCGCCTCGCTCCACCAGTCGTCTATATATGATTCGAGCCTAGTGTCGCTGGTTGCTTCTTTCTTTAGCGTTTCAGCGAGCACTGACTTATTTCTGTTAATTAGGGAGGTCATTATCGAGGTCGAAATAACATCTTTGAATGGACTTTCGCGAAAGACGCCTTTAATTAAGTATTCATTGACTTCTAATATGATTTCGTAAAGCAGTTTAACCCAATCCGATCTGTAGGTCTTAACATCTTCTCGCGTTTTTATGTGGCTCGTTGCGTCCCACGTCTTCGCTATTTCGAAATTATTATTTGTGTCATTTTTAATGTATAAGACTGCGTAAGTGAAATTCCATAGCAGACAACTATTTAGGCCTAGCGATAAGGCCTTGCGCTGCGCATCGTGAACAAAATCTTTATCGTCGATAGGGACGTCTGGCATTTTAGCCTCCCAGCCCTGGAGAATGACACTCTGGTTATTGTCGCCATAAAGGATGACGTCTGGGAACATCGTGTTAGCGGAGGTTGATACAGTATTTTCGCCACCGGCACGAACTATTTTTAGGTCTTTTGAGTCGCAAAACGAATTAATGAGAGATATAACGTCAATTACCCAACTTCTTTCGTTTCCTCTAATAGTAACTTCGTTCATAGGGCAGATACCTCCAATTCTCCAATTGACGGTATTTCTTCATCGCGTGAACTATCCATAGCGATGTTGGCTACTATGTCTTTTTCGTCTTCAGGTTCAGGTTTCGCATCTGCATCTTCATTAAGTAGGTTTACTTTTTCAATTGAGGCCTTTTGTTCGTCTGGTAATACAGCCCAGGCTTCCAATATGCGACGCTTGCAGACGTCTATATAATCGATGGGCTCTTTTTTAAAGAGGGCGACGTCTTCATTTTTTTCAATTCCAATAAAGTTACGGCCTTCTTTGAGGGCTGATATTAGGAATGATCCGCTACCGCAAGTGTTGTCCAATACTACATCGCCAGGATTTGTATATGTCCTGACTAGGTATCTGCCCAATTCTACTGGTTTTTGCGTAGGGTGTAATACTTCGCCTTCGCTTTCTGCGGTTTTAAAGTAAACAATATCGGTCGGATATCGTTCGCCGTCACTTTTAACTCTGGACGGTTTAAAGTCGCCATAACTACCACTTAATTGATCTTTTCTAACGCCTTTGTCATAGGGTGTACCGATAGACATTTGCGGATTATATACGGGCTGTTTTTTATAAAAAATACATACGTCTTCGTGTTTTCTTAGTGGTTGCTTTTTTGCATTTAGGAAATTCGTTGGTTTCGATTTTTCCCATACTAACTTATATTTAAATAGTTTAGGCTGGCTTAATATTAATTTAGCGGTAAAAATGCCTTGCGAGGTTAAAACAATGGCTCCGTTCGGCTTTATGATTCTTTTATATTCCTGCCATAATTCATCGAGGGGAATAAAACAATCCCAGTTGTTTTGGGTAGTGCCATAAGGTAAATCGCAAAGGATCATATCGACGCTTTCGTCGGGGATAGTTTTCATAAAATGAATGCAATCGTCTTGAAAAACTTGGTTCAAGATGGGATTCAGCAGTGATTTACGCTCTGACACAATACCTCCTTATTCTGGTTATAATTATACTTCAATTATGTATATTCTTCTACATAAAACCATAATTAATAACGGTAAAGAAACGGTAAAAAAGTGGTTTAGTTTTGGTTTTCGGGGACATCTATATTTAGTGGGTATTTGTTTGGGAATTGGTATGCCCAGGATGCGCGTTCCATCATAAGCATCTCCTCAAGTTGTTCGTCGGTCAGTTCTTGAAGAGGACGTTTATTTTTAGCGCGCACCTTATTAGTCATTTCAATACCGAGCAGGTTTTGTTCCAGAGTGCGAATAAGGGAGAGCAGTTCTTTATTAGTCATCTTTGAGACATCTCTTTTGCATATAGTACTGCAGGCCTCTTTGAGTAGATCCTGATATGTCTGGCGTCGCTCCTCTATAAAGTCGCGTATTCCTTCCTGGCAGTTAGCCCACGCCATCTTTCGTGCCTCAAGTATGTCGTTTTCGCGTTCCTTGCATACTTTTATTACTGTCGGTTTACTAATTCCGGTCAGTTCTGCGATATCGTCGTACGATGCGGCCGCCGCACGATGTTTAATGATCTCGTTTGATTGTTCTATCGTAATCATCTCCTTATACCTCCTTCTGTTCAATTATGGTGTGGTTGTAATTACTAATATTCATAATTTGGTTCCTTATAGTAGTAATCGTCTCTGTTTTGGGCATCAAAAATACGATCCATCGTATATCCTGCGTTATCATAAATCCAGTAGGCTACGTGTTTGCAGATATGTTCAAAGTTGGTATAGTCAGGCGCACCAAGATGAAATTAAGTCCTCTTTGAGGTATTTTTTATCTGTTGAGAAGCGGTTTGAGCCGCCTCTTTTTTAGCTTCTAAAATCTATCTTTCCGATTTCGCATCCAAACTTAGAGCCAAAGAACTCGCGAACTAACATAAGAATACGCAGACACTTAAAAACTCCCCCACATCGTAGGGGGGGAGTTTTTGTAGAGCTATATGTTTCCTATTAGCGGCGCTTAATGAGATAGATGATTGCTCCAGCAGCAGCCGTCACTAGCCCAAGCGTGCCTGCGATGTAGCCGGCTATACCGTTGTCGGCAGTGATTGGGTTGCTAATCTTGTTGTACCAGATTTTAACTATATTGTTATCTTTACTATAGAAACAATCGTATTCTGCATTCTTGTCAACGAGATTGTAGCCAGCGATAGTCTTTGGTTTGCAGATTTCAGAGATGTCACCGTCTTTGCCTTCGTCAGTTTCAATTGGGGCGAGGTTACAGTTACCAGTAGCCTTGTCGCAGAAGCGGACTTCTACGGTGCCTTTGACGATGCGGTAGTAGTAGATGACTTCCGTATTACCTTTGATGTCGCCTTCGGCGTTGTCTGGAGTTTTAACGAGTTCGTACTTTGGATCGAGATTCTTAGCAGGTTCAGTTGTATAGTGTTCGTCGTAGGTGAGACCATCTTTGGTGACATCATCTGCTACAGAGAAAGGCGGCTCTGTACCTTCAAGGTAGTGATGTACGATGAGAGAATAGCCAGTGGTTGGCTCAAATTGGACATCGATGCGATGATCGCTAATGACATCATTGAAAGTATGTTCGACTACGCCGTTAGCGTTTGACGTGAAGGAGATTGGCGTACCGTCAACAGTGACTTTGGATACTTTGTAGCCAACATCTGGCGTCATCGCAATCTTCTTATCTTCCTTCCAGAGCACTTCGTTGTCTGTAACGGTAATTTTACCCTTGTCTGCGTAGTCTCCAGAGGTGGATGTGATGACCTTGGAGAAATCAATAAAGCCGACGCCAGTTCCAACGTCGCTACCAGTCCAACGATATTTCATGGAACCAGTATTCATATATGCAGCAAAACCCGTCTCTGGATCATTTACTGCTGAGCCAGTGCCCACAATACGCGTGTTGTTGCCGTAATCAGTATTACAAATTTGAACCCTAGCGTTCTGCATTAAGTGGATTTTACCGTCCGCAATGCCATCTATGAGCGTAACGCCCTCGTGATCTACTGAACCCGCGCAATCTGCACCGTTATTGTCCAGATCAACGAAGCGAAGGATGGTCTTCTTGTCTATAGGATTAGTGTATCCCGAAGCAAATACCCTCGTTGTAACATCGAATTTTACGCGGCTCGTATATGCGGAAAAATGAAGAAGGGGCTTATGCGTTTCTGGGTTAGTCCAATCGGTTAGGAGATAGTTATAGTCAGGATTTATAGTTTCGTAAGTATGGCCCGAAGAAACGACGTCAAAATTATCTAGGGTCATTTCGACATTGAGCTCAGTGCCGTCAGGATATACGGCGGCTTTATCCCAGCGCAAAACCGCCTTAGCGCCGGCTATCGAATCGGTTTTCTTGATAGCTATAAAATCCGTTGGATCCGCAGTTCCGCTCGGCAAGTATGCCTGATTAGCATTCGATAGTCTGACTAGATTGCCAGAAAGCGTGACGCTGTCAACTTTGCTCATTAGAATTTCATCTGGCCTGAACTGTACCTCTGCGGCGCCGATGCTGCTAAAGTCGTCGTTTACTACCGTTAAATTGGCAGCATAAGACGATTGTCTGAATGTAAGGATAGAAGCAGCCGCAATGATGCCGCCAGCGCCAAAAAAACCAGCCGCAAAAAGACAGAGGCTACGCATAAGCCGAGAATTATAGTTTGTATTTCTGTTTTTTATTTTCATTGAGTTACTCCTACTTATTTTTTGTGAGTAACTCCATCACTCTACTGGTCTTAGTATAATATTACTTATGCATAATTGTCAATGGGTATATTGGGTTATGATGCTATCAAAAAGAGACTAGTAGCTACAACATACTAGCCTCCCTTAGCCCAAAACCTTCAAGAATATCGGCGATAATTATGGTTCGAACTTCGTGCACTATGGTGCACCATACAAAGACGTCAGTATGGAGACGTACCGGCGTGAAGAAAGCCCCCGATTTCTCGGAGGTTTTCTTCATGTCTGCACCAATTTTGAATCAACGGGTCGCTCTGGAACACCAAGAATCTGAGGTAATCTGGCAACA
>JAIKZA010000007.1 GCA_024682595.1 Candidatus Saccharimonadota bacterium
TGCCTGGACGCTTGCGTACATGCTCCAAGCCATCAAGAACCTGAATATCCTTTGCGCCATAATCATCAGCGCCGGACTTTTTCGCTTCAGCCATTTTATGCTTACCTCAACTTGATAATTAATACATATATAATAATATGCCATTCCCCTCATAAAATCAAGTTTAAGCCCTCTATTTTCGCGTCTAAGCGCTTTTTAGCGCCAACGCAACACAGTACCGTCTTCGTCGTCCTGAACGGCCTTAGAATCGCTCTGATTCGCTTGTTTTGCCAAAACAGTTGTCTGCGCTACCGGCGTAGCCGCCGCTGACGCCACTGCCTGTTGGCTCACGTTTAAGACTTTGCGTGGTTCATGTTGAATTTTTATTTTAGCATCCGCCTTCAAGAAATCATCCGTCTCTTTCTTAGTTTCTTTTACGGTCGTGTTTGCCGCATTTTCCGCTGCCATCGCCGTCCAAGCCGACCCAGTCGACATCTCTGTCAACTTTTCAGCCGCATCGAGTTTATGCGTGTTTAAACCACTCTGAATATTCGCAGTAGCAAAACTTGGCGCCGACTGCGTGACAGGCGCCGATCGTGGCATACTAACCGATTGTGATACAGGAGCCGTTTGCAACACGGGTGCTGATTGTGGCGCAGATGCTGATTGTGGCGCGGAAGCTATTTGTGACGCAGGAGTCGGCTTCTCAACTTTCTTTAGCTTAGGCTCCTCAACCTTAGCGGGCGCAACTGGTTTCTTTTGCAGTGTACTTTCCTTTTTCTTTGGCTCAACTTTTGCTACCGAATTGTCTTCCATTGCCTTTGCAGCATCCTCACGGCTCTTTTTACCCAACGCCGCTTTCTTCTCAAGCCAAGAATCCAAGAAGTTCTTCTTTGGTTTAGCGGTCATTTTTGACACATTCGCCGCCGTCGCCCCTGCTCCAGCAGCCCCAGTCGCAGCGCCCGCCAACGCAGCCTGATCCAGCTTATCCTTCTCGTCCGTCGCCGCCAAACGTGCATCAATTTCCGCCTCAACCTCGGCGCGTGGTCGGCCATACTTCGACAAAGCGTACGCCTTCATGCGCGCCATCAATTCATCGCTACTATCGCCCATTGGTGGCAACAAACTAATCGTAAACGGCGAAGTTGGCATATCAAACATCATTACGGTCGCAATCGCGCAGAAGTTCGGCTGTTTATGTAAATCTTCTGCCGTAAATACCGGCGAGAACGCCTTCTCCATCAACTCCGCATCCGTCACACCCAAACGACCCGACATAATCGTACCGACGTTACCAAGCAAAGCTTCACGAATCTTATCCGTCAGCTGCGTCATAAACTGGTTTGCCAAAACCAGGTTCAAACGATACTTACGAGCCTCAGATAGGATCGACTCGAAGCTCTCTGTTGCAAAGTTCTGGAACTCGTCTACAAAGAGACAGAAATCTTGACGCTCATCTTCCGGAATATCCTGACGACTCATCGCCGCTGCTTGGAATTTCATCACAAAGATCATACCCAAAAGCTTCGCATTTAGCTCGCCGGTCTTACCTTTCGAGAGGTTCACCAGCAAGATTTTCTTGTTATCCATTATTTCGCGAATATTAAAGCCAGATTTCGTCTGCCCCAAAATATTACGCATCATCTTGTTCGAGAGGAATGGACCCCACTTCGAAACGAACCAGCTCGTCACCTCACCCGCGTCACTAGACTTCTGTGATGCCGGAAACTCTTTCGTCCAATAATCATATACGGTCTTATCTGTCACATACTGCAACTTCGACTTTACGAATTCTGGGTCAATAAAACAGCGCGGAATATCAATAAAGGTACCGCCCTCTGGGTCGCTCATCAATAGCAACGCCGCATTGCGGAACATGTGCTGCGCGCGCGGACCAAAGATACCCTGGTTACCCGGATCATAAAGCGAGGTCAGCATATTAATACCTTCCTGCACGATAAAATCCTTCTGATCTTCGTCGGTAAACTCAAACATGTTCATACCGACCGGATTATCCATGTTACCAGGCTCAAACACGATAATGTCGTCCATCCGCTCTTGTGGCACTTTCGATAATAGCAATTCAATTGCATCGCCGTGCGGATCGATAAATGCAAAACCGCGCCCGTCGCACATATCCTGATAAGCAATATTGGTAAGCAAAATAGATTTACCCATACCAGTGGAACCAATTACATAAGTGTGACGACGACGATCCTTATCACGTAAACGAATTATTTTTTCTTCACCACGGAATTTATTGACACCTAGAATCACACCATCTTCAGCTAACTTCGCTGGACCATCCACCTGCTTCGTAGCCTGGCGCTCAACTTGCGATGTCGGAATTGAGTTTTGCGATGGCAAGTGGAACAAGCTCGCCATTTCTACACTATTCAACACCATACTACGTTGAGTCTGCGAAAAAATGCGCAATATATAATCACGCACTAAATCTTCTGATCGATTCATTATGTCGTAACGAAAACCGTTATATTGAGGTAAGTCATATTGAGAGAAAATTGCTACTACCCCATTTAACAAAGACTCCGATCGCGCTTTACTACTAGAACTGGCAACTATACGTACTAAAACTTCAAAACCAGGATACTTCGTCTTCTCTTCGATCTTCTGAATCTCTTCTTGTTGTAAATTTGTTAAGACTTTGTTTTCATCTTGATATTTTTCATGCTCTGAAGGCGGCTCCCACAATGCACGTGCAACATCGCCAACAAAATTACCAGCATTGTATACGGCACGGTTAATTAAATTACCCGTACTATTTTTCCATTTCTTGCCGTCTTTTATATTTTGTACTCGCTCAAGCGATTTTTGTACCCAACTACCATCCGTTGGGCGGAACATAACCTGCAAGCCAATACCGTCACCTTTTTTTGCTACCGACATAGCATTTATTAAGCCTAACGCTACATCTCGCTTCGAATCTTCATAGGTGGAAATTGGATAGTAGTAGTCCTCTTTCAATCTTAGCTCGCCGCCAGAAACCGCATCAATCTTTCCTTCTGCACTAAAGAAATTCGGATCAACTACCTCTTCCATACGCGCAGTTGGATATGCGGCCGTAATCGCCTGTTTTATCGTCTCAGTCAACACGGCTGGCACTACTGCATAGTATTTAATAAAACCATCGTGGGCCACTATTTCAAAACTGATGTGCTTCTGACCGTACAATTTCGCTTTCAAACCCTTCTTTAGCGTCGAAGAGATAATACTATACATTACTTGCGCTTCAGAAAGTTGCTCATTGATAACATCACGCTCATCGCGACCACCCACCTCAATATCGTCTGTACTTGGCGGCAAGTGAATCAACATTGGCACCATTTTTAGAGCGCGTGCAATGTTCTTGCGGTCACGCTTCGCTCCCGCCCAAAGCTTCCAAGCTAATACCAAGCTCACGACAACTACTAGGGCAATTACTGCTATCGTTGCAATATCCATCTAAGCGCCTCCCCCATTCAGGCCATCACCCATCTTGCGAGCAAACGCCTTTTCCATCAATTTCCACCTTGCTATATCCATTTCCTGCACAAGATGAAATGGGTCTTTTCGATTACGATTCAAAATATCCGTCACGGCTTTTTCGTAACTCTTCGGTAAATTCTCTGCATCACGCGGAACTTTTATTTGTTCAAGCTGAGCTTTAACTTCATCTGCTCTTTGCGCATCATTATCTTTATCGTCTTGTACGGGAACCGCGGAGGCAGGCTGTTCGTTCGGTTGAGCTTCACCGCCAATTTCCGCCGAATTATCAGTATCAACCAGTTCGGCCGGCATTTCAATCTTTGGCTTTAAATCTTCCCGCTGATTAATAAATTCATTAAACTTCTCTTTTTCGCCATCTTTCGGCAACATCTCTTGAGCACCAAAAAGAGCACCATTCTCACCGCGAGCACCCTTTATGTCGCCCTTGTTATCCATAAGCATTATTATATCACAAGACGTTTCGAGAAACTAAGAAACAAAGTAAGACTTCCAAGAAAAATACCGCTATAACTTCTACTATACTCAACCTGCCAAAAGTCTGGCCAATCAACAAGAATAGAGGCGCCAATGCAATAATTGGGCCATAATAATAGCTCTTCTTCTTTATATTGCCACCATTCGCCTTATTTAAGCGTTTCCGTAAGTAAAAAAATAGCCTGCAGCCAAAAACTGCAAGCCCTAGACAAAGAACATACACTAGTATAAAAAGGACAAATACCCCTAAAGCACCCACCCCACTCGGGCTCGTCAAAAACATCATTGCTACAAGAAAGAAGAACGCCGTAATACTGATCGTGAGCAACAACTTATCCATAAGCGAATTATAGCACAAAAGCACTAGTGATTTTCTTTTACTGCCCTTCGCTTATCGCGCGAAAAATAAGTTATTGCGCAATTATAATGACAAACTGAAAATACTTCTCCCCCACAAGATATTTGGGCCAAAGGTAGAGGAGTTTATCCGGCAAATATATACATTACTTATAGCCGCAAACTTGATCTCTACCCTGGCTTTATTGACCGCCTCTCGTATAGAGAGGCATAGTCCTTGCAAACCTTCGTACTCCTCTGTTTCGGGTATCTAATGTGCTAGTCGTACTTTAGATTTACGCGCTCTACGCTCCTTACCTCTCGGTAAGTGTTTGGCGGAGCTTAGCTTACTCCTAGGTGTAATTTATGGCTAGAAATAAGCTATTACTACGCCAAATTCACTACACATCCTCTTCTGTTTATTTTTGTGCTTTTTATTTTTGTTCAGGCACATTCTCAATATAGCAAATACTCGCTTAAAAGTCAATAATTCTTGTGCTCAAAAATATTGTATTATTTACAACATTAAGTTAAACAACGGGGGCGCATGGGTCTAAATAGCGCATAGTAATTTCTACAACATATGAATAAAGTATACCTATTCACTACTCTGCCGCCCGATATCATATAATTAATGCTTGCACTTATCTACATTAATATATATGACGTTATGGTATTGTTGATCACGGCCATCTTCTCAGACTCAGTAATATTTACAACACGCGCCAATTACTACATTACCAAATAGCTAATTCCAAACCGTTTATGTATTTTTTACAGATACAGATATAACCATCTTGACGCTACTTTATAGCTATTTTCGCCCATTATCCGTGATATCTTGCCCAATTTTTGCTAATCCATCCAAAACAAAAAAACATGACAAGACAGCCAAAAATGCGCTCTGCCCAGAATGCCACCTACCCAAAGCCCGATTCGAATCAAAACATGTCATTCGCACACATATTTTCCACAACAAAAATGCGTAAAAATATTGTAAATAATACAACACTTTTTGTATTGACATGAGCATTTTAAAGCCTTATTATAGAGGTAGCTTTTGAATAAAAATATTATCCAGAGGCCAAAAACAAACATCGATTCCAAAATATAACTCCACACTCCGCACAGAAGATCCGGTTTTCCTCGCAGTTACCGGATCTTCACTTTTTTGTATAAAAATCATCAAAAAATCGCCTGCCCTGGCGACTTTTTATTCTAAACTTTTTCTATAGCACTGGTGGAGCTGCCGGATACTGCCTCCGGGTCCGAACTATCTCTGGCATGCAATCTACGGACATAGTTCATTCTTTCATCTCGACAAACTCACTAGAGCTGGAATAAACAAAACTCAGCGAAGTCATGACTAAATTTTCGTGCTAACCACTGTCAGAAGGTCAACCTTATTACCATGTGTA
>JAIKZA010000060.1 GCA_024682595.1 Candidatus Saccharimonadota bacterium
GGCAAGATCTTTAGATGGATTATCGGAAGGTCGAGAGCCGAGGTTCTCAATCAATTTCGCCATATCGCCTTCGTCCAATACAGAAATATAGGTCAAGCAGTGTTTAGCACGGCTTGACGCAACATAGAATACACATTTAGCCTTGTCGTCATTGAATACGTCTCCGTCAATATCAACTATGATGACAATGTCACTTTCAAGGCCCTTATATTTTCTAGCAGTAGTAAACAGTATGCCGTCACCATTACCGTCAACCGACAGGCGATAGCCGCCCACGGATTCTCGTCCGGCTAGGATGGATTTAGTGAGAGTTTTAATAGTTAAAATCGTAATTTGATTACGCTTGAAACCCTTGCTGGTGTAAAAGCGAATCGTCTCCGCTATGCCATCGATAGCACGATCAGTACTGCTGTAATTATTTAGGCACGGCTTATCACCATTTACATGTTCGGCTAATTCTACTTTATCTATGTCCACAGCCGCATAAGCTGCTTGGGCGATTTCGTAAGTATTGCGGCAGTTTTTGTGCAAAACAAGGCGACAATCGAGCTTTTTGAGCCAATCTAGCGTCGATTCATCTTTATTGCTCAGATAATGTACTAGCTGATTCCGATCATAAAAAACATAGAAATAGCCATCCGTCGCCTTGATGGCGTCGATAAGAATATCCAAGTGGTCGGCCGCAAAATCTTGCGCTTCGTCAATGATGATGTGGCGAAATTCGAAGTTATCCATATATTCATCAAGCAAGAAGTCCGTAATTTGCTCTTCGGTCGCAATTTCAGTCCCCTTGGACTTGGCATAGAGGCGGTTGAGGCTAGTGAAGGTAACGTTCGGCATTTCTGAGGCATAGTTTTCAATCAAATAGTTGAGCAGTAGCCTATTAAAACAAAGAAATAGAATATTTTCATCAGCAGGCAATTTACGTGCACACTCTAGCGCGATCATAGTCTTACCGCTACCGCTAGGCCCGTGAATGCCAGCTATTTTTTGTTCACCGAGATAATCTAGCAAAGTTGCCTGCTCGCGCGTGAGCTGGTTGAGGAGAAAATCCCGTTCCCTAATCTCAGATGACAAACTTGGCACGAGCTTAAAGGTAGGAGCAAAAACATCTACCGTCTCTTTGATAATAGTTTTAGATATGGTCTGGTCGATTTTAGTGACATTATTGCGGTTAAAAGCTCGATTTACTGCCGCTTCGACCAAATCGAGATCCGCTTCAGAAAAAGTATTAGCTAATTGATATTCCGACGGCAATGTGTTCGATATTTCGTAGGAAGTCAGACTGGGAAACCAGACCGTAGGTATGACAGGATATTTTCGAATAATATCGTTCGGCGAGCTAGCTAGCATGTCTTGGAATCTAGTAACATTGCGCCACGCCTGATCGAGTGGCGAATACATAAGCTGGTGCTCTTTGCCGTTTCGGTCAATCACAAACCATCGCCCATCTTCGGCGCGCTTGATTCCGCCAGTCTTAACTTCAATAACTAGGAACCCACGAGATGGATCGAACACTAGAAAATCTGCTTCCCCTTTGCGATATTTTCGATCAAACCCCTCTTCGCCCCATTTTACAGAATAAAAAACAATGTAGTCGTCTGGCAGTTCTTTGAAGGCTTCGTATACCATCATCTCGCCCTCGCTGCCATGGTAGTCACCAGTTTGCCCTACAGGTATAAATGTCGCCATAATTCTTATGTTTATTATACAAAAAATATACTCCGTTTTCACGGAGTATATTTCTTTGAGAGACCATTTAGCGTATTTCGATTCATAGTTCCAATTGTTCAGTGTTTACCTTACGAAATGTGTGACTATAATTATGTTTTGATTGTAGCACTGATTGATATTTTTGTCAATATCTTAAGCATATTTTATTGGTTCTTCATACTAGAGTACCACCTTTATAAGGTATAATATTTAAAATTAAACAACTATAAACACTTTACTTTTTTGCGTTTTTGTGCTATAATATGCATAATAATCGTTTTGGGGATTAGATATGGATAAGGTTATAAGGCGCCTTTGCTACCACGGCGTCAATATTAATACTAGCAAAAAGCAGATTCTCAGCCGCGACGAGATGCGCGCAAAGGCAATTTTTATGATTAAGAACACCCATAATAGCAGCAATTCATGCTTGACGATGGCAGACAATGCCGCTTGGTGGGAGTTTATTAAACTTTGCATGCCACTCAATTACGAACGCGCACACATTCATAAAAATATCAAAAGCGATGCAAACATCGGCGATTTAGACGGCATTGAAAAATTAAACATAAATGATTATTTTGAGCTATATTGTCTTCCCCGCATTACGGCAGAAAGAGGAATCGTATCCGTAAATGGCATCCCAAAAATCCGTTACGCGAACCGTGCGGGCTATTATAAGAATCAGGGAATATTCGTAATTGCGCATGGCGATAAACGTTTTTATGTCTGGAAACGAGTACAACTAGAGAAATGCCAGAATAGCCATTGCGCTTGGTGCGGCGAAAAGATATCAATGAAGGGCTCACATGTAGATCATGTGCAGCCATTAGTTTTCTTTGGAAAAAACGAACCATGGAATATGGTAGTGACTTGCGAGGAATGCAACAAAGCAAAATCTTCTGACGTAAATGGCTGGAACGAATTCGGTGATAAGTTGGTTCGCAACAAGAAACCAAGCTGGATAAAGAAAAACAAATGTGATTTTTTAATGCGAAAAGTCATGGCCGACGCAGAAAAGAAATATGACGAAGATGAAGAAAAGGACAACTTAAGAACTGCAACATTTGTTGCACACGAGACGACGACACAATTCTGAATGGCTATACTGTTCCTTCCGGAGTTGGGACGTATACGTTGCGAAGAATTTGATTTTCAGGAACATGAATTTGATCTACGAGAGTCCTATAGATTATTCGTTCTCCGGAACTACCTTTATTTTTCCATTCTTCAGGATGGCGGATTTTGTCTATGCCATGGTTGCCAAAAAGCCAAATAGCTGCTGCAAGTAAATAGGTAAAGATTACGACAACGACTAATAAAACAAAACTGCCGTCCATAGAATTATTCTGCCTCAGTAAACTTCTCCACCCGCATACGCAGATGGTATTTCTCGCGTAGGGTGGCAATTTCTGCCATCATTGGTGTTCTATGATGCGCATCAAGCGCAGTCTGGTCCGTCTAGCGATCAATTAACATCACAGTTTGCGGTTCGTCCATTGGGAAGAAATATTCATAGCGTTCATTGCCCTCCTCTGCGCGGACACGGTTCACAATGCCGCTTGATACCATTTCTTCGGCAAACTTTTTGGCGTTATTTCCTTCGCCAGTATAGTAGATATTAACGGTAAGACTCATATGGGTATTATACATTACATTAAACTCGTGCTTTTTCTTGCCTGCGTGGATTATTATGCTCATTATATAGGGAGTAGGTTCCTCCCGTTACGCAAGCTTGAACCCACCCTCGCGGGGGCTTGATGAACAGTATGCTAGGCTCTACTAGAGTCTCTGAGAAAGGAGTAATGTGCGGATCCGCATTTCGGTGTGGTACGTGGAAGTTACGTTAGGACTTCGATGGAAGACAAAGCGTAAAAAGAATCACC
>JAIKZA010000063.1 GCA_024682595.1 Candidatus Saccharimonadota bacterium
ACATAATCGCCACTATTTCGTTCCTGGAGATTATCCTTTTCGAAAATGGATACATTATGAAACTCGTTTATAATATCGGCAGTTTGTCTTGCGCGTTGGAGCGAGGAACAGAATATGACGTCTATGCGAGTATCCTTGAGCTCTTGGGCGGTTCTTTTGGCTTGCTCGATTCCAGTTGAGTTTAGTGGAGCATTTTCTTCTTTGAAGCCTGGCATATGGCGGATATTGGCTTTTCTAAGGGAAAGTTCGGTTATGTTTTGGTCGGTTTCGCCATGGCGTACAAAAATAATTTGTTTCATCTTTTTAAGAATATACCAGATTGGTTTAGAAGTGTAGTTGGCGTTGTTTTATTTTCGGAATTAGTTTTATTTTTTGTCGCACATTGGTAGATTATTGCGAGGCTGAATGATTTGATATTATATTTTGATTTCGACGTAACCGTTAACGAGTCCAGTGTCCATATGTGACGACATGCCGAGTTTTTCTAAAAGCTTATGTTGTTGATATGAAATGGTGATATTAGAGTCTTTCAAGAAAATATAGAAAAGATCATAGTTGGTTTTTAGTGTTTCTATGTACTTGTCGATATTTCTTTTAAAAGCGTCGACAGATATTGACTCGTCGAGAATATTGCCACTTGTGTTTAACAGGAAGGAATCTACGGTTACGGTTTCGGATATGTTTTCAAGTATTTTACGATATATCTCTTCCGCAGTAAGGCCGAATTTGTCCAGGACGGCTTCATTATCGAGTTTCTCTCCGGTAGCTAAATCGATGTTGTTAGAGATGACTTTGCTCGTAATATCACCGGTTGGCACTTCGTAATAACTAATAGAATACGTAGATAATATATTATTAAATACGCCATATTCAAATTTAACCGTTCCGTCAAGGTTTCCTTCATTGCGTGCGGGGTTAGGGACGTTGAATGAGGCGTCTCCTGTGACGATAGTGTTCGTTTTGGCGACTTCTTCCGTAGCGCATTTTGTTTGACTCGGTTGTTTATTGTCGCCAATCAACTGGTATAACCCAAAGCCAAAAAGTATGTAACTGCCAATTAATAAGATTAATAATATATATTATAGGCAGGTGATTGCATTTATTTGATTTTGATGATTCTAGTTGTGCAGTATGTTCATTTGTGATTTGATTTTGCGTATTCATGTGATTAAAGCCGTTTATTATTACTTATGTATATTATGGGCTTTAAATATGAAAATTTAAATACTAAATAAGTCCGTTTTTGGCGTGGCTTTCTTTTCGATGTAAGCGTGGAAGTATTGCGAGTTTTGGCCTTTGGGCTATTTGGGTCTTGTAATTTGATTACGCTATAAGAAATGTTATAATATATTCAATAATAACAGATACGCAGGTTGGTTATGAGTTTGAAGATAGGAATCTTGAATTTTTAAACCAACCTGTTTCTTTTATTCCGTTTAGCACCAAAATCCACTTGCCAAAACCAAAATGGAGTAACATCCATTTTAGGGCGCGACAGTAATTTTAGCTATTTAACCTATTCAGTAATTCTTCCCACGCATCACGATAATAACCATCAAGATGCTCGCCAGCTTTGTCAATCAATATCCACTGTGCTTTTTCCACCTCTCGCTCTTGTATATTTAATACATTATCCAAAGGTTTCGCGATAAAAAGAAAGATCTTTTTAAATGCCGCACCATCATGAATTAGGTGTCCAACCATAATAGGCTTCTCGTCAATTATCTCCACCTTTAGCCCGACTTCTTCTTTTGTCTCCCTAATCGCCGTCTCTGTGTCGGTCTCTCCAACTTCTTGTTTTCCTTTCGGAAATGCCCAGAACAATTTCCCCTCATCGTCCTTTGCTTGTATTAATAAAATTTCATCGCCTTTGACAACAATACAGCCACAACTTTTTTTGCTTTTTTCTGCCTTTTCCTTCCAGCTATTATCCAGCCTGTAAACACTCTCTAACTCATTGCTATTTCTCTTAAAAACAAACATGGTTTTACACTTTGGACAAATCCAAGCATCTTGCCCCAATTCAAAACAAATATCAAACCACGTATCTGCATCTTTATAATCATTCCCAAATTCAAGGTCTTTTCGTTTTTCTTTATATTTCTTGTTTATTCTTTTAACTATTTTGTTATATTTCTTTTCTTCTAAATAATCAATATTTGTTTTAACCAAATAATTCTCAAAAAGATTATCGTTACTACTGTTGCACATTCTTTCGCCACAATTTGTACAAAAAAATACCGCCATACCTCTATTATACTAAGTATCGCAAAATTTGTTATAATATAAACACCGAAGCTTTTGTAGGGCGCAGTATGTGCTTAGCGCGAAAGCTTCTTTTTTATTTCATATATTTCATAATCACAATACGCTAAATTCCCTGCGCCATAATCCAGCTTACCTTTTTCTCCTAAAATGCAATATCGAAGATTTTTTAATAAACCATTATGACTTACTACCAATACTCTATGATTATTAGTATTTTCAAGTATTTTCAAAAAATATCTTGCTCGTTCTAATATTTCCTCATCAGTTTCAGTCGTTCTGTTACCCTCATAATCTCCCCAATTATTGATAATAATCCCCTCTAATTCTCCGCCAAAACGTTCTTTTAAATTGTCATCACAAATAATATTGCATTTACCTTTGCAGATAATCTCCGCTGTCTCCTTTGCGCGGCTGAGCGGCGAAGAATAACAACAATCAAAGCTCATATTAGCTAGTTTATTTCTCAAAATTTTAGCCTGTTCACGCCCTTTATTGTTTAATGGAATATCTTTCTGGCCCATAAGGCGACCACTTAAATTCCAATCTGTTTCTCCATGTCTGACTAGAACAATCTCCATATCTAATATTATATACAAAAATATGTTATAATTATCCCACGATAACAGATACGCGGGTTGATTATGAGTTTGCAGATAGGTATTGTTGGTTTGGCAAACGTGGGGAAGAGCACGCTTTTTAATGCACTTACGAATGCAGGCGCATTAGCGGCGAATTATCCTTTTGCGACAATTGAGCCCAATACGGGAATTGTAGGAGTGCCAGATGAGAGATTGGATGTGTTGGCGAAAATGTATGATTCGGACAAGGTCGTGCCAGCAACGGTAGAGTTTGTGGATATTGCAGGTTTAATTGCGGGCGCATCGAAGGGTGAAGGATTGGGTAATAAGTTTTTAGCGAATATTCGTGAATGTAAAGTGATATGCCACGTAGTGAGGGTTTTTGCTGATGCAAATGTTACACACGTGGCGGGCGGTCCCGATCCGAAGCGCGATATTGACACGGTCGAAACGGAGTTGGCATTGGCGGATATAGAAACGCTAGAAAAAGCGCTACCTAAAATGCAGAAAGAGGCTCGTGGCGGCGATAAGGACTCCGCTAAGAGGGCAGGGCAAGCCGAGAAGGCACTAGATGATTTGAGGGCCGGTTTGACGCATATTGCTCCGATAGATGGATTGGATTTGCTGTCGGCTAAACCGGTCTTCTATATGTTTAATATGGATGAGAGTGAATTGAGTAGTGAGACTAAAAGGAAAGAATTATCTGAATTAGTTGCGCCACAAAAATGCGTATTCGTAAACGCTAAATTGGAATCGGAAATGGTAGATATGTCGCCAGAAGATAAGAAAGAATTCCTGGACAGTTACGGAATAAACGAAGACGGCTTAACTCAATTAGTGCATGTTGCATACGACACCTTGGGATTGCAAAGTTTCTTGACGGCGGGCAAGAAAGAGACGCGAGCCTGGACGATAAAAAAAGGTGCGACGGCGCCAGAGGCGGCAGGTGTGATTCATTCGGATTTTCAGCGGGGTTTTATTGCGGCAACGATTTGTTCATATGATGATCTGGTGCGATTGGGGTCTGAAAAAGCCGTTCGTGAGGCAGGTTTAATGCGCACGGAAGGTAAAGACTACGTTATGCGCGATGGTGATGTAGTTGAATTTAAATTTAACGTATAAGTTTTACAATTTTGGCTACAAAAACGTTTGCGTTTTAGAAGTTGCTTATGCTAAACTAGTTGTATGAGTCTAGGTTACGGTGTGGGCGACTTCTTCGCACTCGATATCGGTACTGACGCACTGAGAATGGTGCAACTATCTGGCAACTCGCACGGATGGGTTTTGCAGCGCTTTGCTTATGTGCCGGTAAGCCGTTCAATTTTACAAGATAGTAGCGATGCTGGAAAGCGCCGTTTGGGGGAAACGATTCAGAATGCGGCCGAACAAGCTGGCATAAAAACGAAGAATATCGCGCTTGGTATGCCTTCAAGTAAAACATTTTCGACTATTATTGAGATTCCGACTCAAGATAACAAGTCGATGGAAAAAATTATTAAATATCACGCAGATCAATACATACCGATGCCTATAGATGATGCAAAAGTGGACTTTGTGATTCTTGGCCCTAGTCCGAATGATCCGCAAATTACGGAGGTGCTATTATCCTCTACTTCAATCGCCTACGCAGAGGAGCGCATGGAAAGCGTGGAATCGTTTGGTTTTAATTTGGTAGCACAAGAACCGGATCCGATTGCGATGTCGAGAGCTTTGACGCCTCCAGGTACAACCGATGCAATTTTGATTATTGATTATGGAGAAGATTCTACTGACCTTTCTATGGTGTACGGAGCGCCGCGATTGGTGCGTATGTTGCCTGGTGGTTTATCGGTATTAGTCCGAACCGTTGCAAACTCCTTGAACGTAAAAGAAAGTCAGGCTCGCCAGTTTATTTTGAAGTTTGGTTTAGCGCAAGATAAACTAGAAGGACAAGTATTTAAGGCTTTGGACCAGACTCTTGAGAATTTTGCTTCAGAGTTAACGAAATCTATCCGCTTCTTCCAAACGAAGTATCCGAATGTTAATGTCGGTGGAGTAGTGCTGTCCGGCTTTGCGGGCATTATTCCATTTATGTCAGAGTATATTGAAGCAAAAACTGGATTCAAAACCATCCAGGGAAATCCATGGCAAATGGTTAGAGTTACTCCTCAGCAGCAGCAAGCGCTTTCTCAGGTGGCGGCAGAGTTTTCGGTGGCGATAGGCTTAGCAGAAAGGTCGAATAAGAGGTAGATTATGTACGAGATTAGTTTGGTACCAGACGTAAAATCGGAGCTACTTAAGAAGCAGAAGTTACGTAACTTGATTTTCTTCATTTGTTTGATTGTTGCAGCTTCTTGTGGTGGTCTGATTCTATTGCTATTAGGTTTTATCGGTACGCAGAGTCTCGAGATTGCGGCGCAGGAAAACGAAATAAATTGTAGGGCAGACGGGAGTGGAGTTGGTTGTGGAAGCTATGGTACTCCAGTTTTGAAATATCCTAACGTAAATGAGCTTTTGACAATTCAGAGCCAGATGAAAAATGTTGGCGTACTGAACAATAATAAAATTAAGTTTTCCCGCGTATTTGGTCTGTTGGATGTGATTTTGCCTGATGGCGTAAAGAGCGAAGACACGGTCTTAGTGAGCGAGTTAAATGGTGACATTTCGCAAAATCTAATTACATTTGATGCGATTGGTTATGCCAGAAATAATATTGGTTACCATGCGCTTGAGAGTTTTAAGAAAAGTACAAAATTAACCTATTTCGACTACGGTAGCTATATGCGTTTGAATGAGGATGGCGAATATGAACCTATTCCTTCTTACTGTATTACTGAATATATTGAAAATGGCTATATCTATGGTAGATATTTACGCTATTCTCCAGGTTGCGAGAACGATATGATTGTTAAAAGTAATGATGACAATAAAGAGCAAGACGATTCCGATGAAGACAATGACGAAGCCGAAAATAATGATGACGATGATGCAGAGAAGAAGCAGGAAACGCAGCAGAAGAAAATAGAAGAAGTAATTATCCGTCGTACCTATAAGAATGCAGGCGATCGTGAAGAATACAAGAACGGTAACGATTCGATGGCGGAGGGAAACAAAGAGGGTAATACTGGCAAGTATTATTTCGAAAGTCAATGTTTGCAATATGACGATTCGGGTAACTTTGATGAGGAAGCAACGATTTCTGAATGTTCGATATTGAGCGAAGATGGCCTATTTGTAGCAAACTCTGGTTGGGGTAAGGGCCCCGAAGACAAAATGGTATTGAGCTTTTCAGTGAATCTAACGCTTGACCCGCGTCTGTTCTTATCATCTAGCAAACATATGCAAATTATTGGTCCAAGTCGCCAAAACGTAACCGATAGCTATATCCAGGTACGCGATATGTTCGCCGAAAAAGCAAGGGATGTACAAAGGGAGGAATCTTAATATGCCTAAGAAAAGCAATAATGGTAAGGGTGTTGCTTTTGCTAAAAGGGCAAAAATAGACAGCGCCCAAAAGAATATGTTGGTGGCTGTTTGTGTAACTTCTGTACTTTTAGGTGTCACGGCCGTAGGAACAATATATATGTTCAAGAAGATTTCCTTTAATAATGTTAAGAAGACCGAAAATAGTACTGTTATTAAAAACTTTACAGAGACCCAGAGTAGCTTGAGTTCTCTGTCTGTATCCGTAGGAGATCTTGCGAATAACCAAAACTTGGAAGTAGTGGGTCAGAAGAGGTCAGCATCTTGCAATAATAAAATAGCGACAGATGAGTCCGGAGAGTATTCAATCGAGGATATTTCTCTTGCAAGAACCTGCTCAGCGTTACGCGTTATTTCGGATACATTGCCAGCAACTAGCAACCAGGATGCTTCAAACTCAAGCTTAAACTACTTATTGTTGTATAAAAATCCTGAGATTAATATTGAAGGTATTAGTACCGCTGAAGCGAGTTATGGCGGTAGTAGTAAGATGGTAGACGAAAGTGGCCAGCCATTGCAGCTAAAAAGCTTAGCTACTAGTATCAATCTAAAAGATAGTGCAACGACTGTAAGGAACGCTATGGATTCGATTGAGAGTTCAATTCGGAATTTTGATATTACTAGCGTTACTTTAGGCATGTCTACGGATGCCGATAATAAGCAGGTAATTGAATTAAGCGCGACTTATGATAGTTATTATTCTGATCCTGTTCAAATTGTGAAGGAAAGAAAAGTTATCTGCGCTGACGATACGTCCACGGCGTGTAGTAAAAAGAAAGGTAGTGGGGTAACAACACAATGAAAACAAGTGATATAGCTTTGGTAGTATTACTTTCGGCAGTATCGATAGTGATTTCTTATTGGCTTGGTAATCTGATTCTTGGCGATCCGAGTAATGATACGTATGAGATTACTTATGTTGAGAATATTAGTTCTGAGCTAAGACAGCCTGATGATGAGACCTTTTATCCGAAAGCAATTAACCCTACGGTTGAAGTTATTATTGGTCAGTGTTCTGAAGAAGAAGATTGGGATGTTGCATCTCAGCGCTGTGTACCAAAGAAAGAGGACAATAACAAGCCTGAAGATGGTGGCGATAATCCTAATCCAGATGATAATCCGGGGGTATAGATGCTCCTCAATAAAGAGCTACAAGACAAAATTGTCGGCCTTCTAGTCGAGAACGGGCTTGCTGATGCAGGTTTGGTTAAGAAGACCTATAACGAGGTTGCAAAAACTGGGCAGCCAATTTTGGCAGTTTTGCGTAGTAAGAATGTGGCAACCGATGACTGTATTCAGCATGCTACGGCGGTTGTAGTAGGTAGTCCTTATATAGATTTGCGCAATATCCGTTTCGATAAGGATAAACTGTTGAAGATACCGCAGGATGTTGCCCAGCGCTCAAAAGTAGTTCCCCTAGACGAACAAAATGGTCAATTAGTGGTTGCCGTATTAGATACGTCTAATATTCAGCGAATGGATTATTTGTCTACTTTAGTCAAAATGCCAATTAAGGCGATGATGACGTCTGAGGCGGGTGTACAGAATGCGTTGGCGCAGTATATGGCAGACCTTAAGGACGTTAATAAGGTAGCAAAGCAGGAGGAGGCGCAAAAGAGCGCGGCGGACGCGTCGAATGCACAGACGATTACACAGGATTCGCCGATATCGAAGGCCTTGAGTTCTATTTTGGATTATGCAGCAAAGTCGAAAGCGTCTGATATTCATATTGAGCCGCTAGAGCACGATTTAGTTATTCGGATGCGTATTGATGGTGTTCTTCGTCAAACAATGAAGTTGCCAAAATCTATCGAGGCGGCATTAGTTTCGCGTATTAAAATTATGGCAAAGCTGAAAATTGACGAGCATCGTATCCCGCAAGACGGTCAGTTTGCTGTAATCGTGAATGGCAATGCGATTGATCTTCGTATTGCAACCTCGCCGGTGGTTTGGGGTGAGCAGGTGGTTATTCGTCTTTTGGATAAATCTGGAACCTCGATGGACGTCGAGAAGATGGGTATGACCGGTAGGGCATTGGAGGATGTCACGCAAGGAATTAGCAAGCCGAACGGTATGATTTTGACGTCTGGTCCGACTGGCTCCGGTAAGTCTACTACGCTCTATGCGTTGATCAAGAGAATCAAAGATGAATCGATTAATATTGTTACGTTGGAAGACCCGGTTGAGTATAAGATGGATGGCGTTAATCAGATTCAGATTAATGTTGATGCGGGCTTAACCTTTGCTTCGGGTTTACGTTCGATCCTGCGTCAAGACCCGGATGTGGTAATGGTAGGTGAGATTCGCGACGGCGAGACGGCAAACTTGGCCGTGCAGGCAGCCTTGACGGGGCACTTGGTATTCTCGACACTACACACTAACTCTGCCGCAGGTATTATGCCGCGTCTTCTCGATATGGGAATTGAGCCGTTCTTGATTGCTTCGACTTTGAATACGGTGATTGGTCAGCGTTTGGTGCGCCGCGTAGCGGAGCGCAGGGAAACCTATCAGTCGAGCGAGATGGAGACGAACATGATAAAAGGCGTCGTGGGCGGGTTATTGCCGCAATCTCAAGGTGAAGTGCCAGAGGTAAGTGAAAAGCGCGGATACGGTAGTCTCCCGGTAGCGAATTCGAAGAGTTTTACGCTAGTGAAGGGGATTGCCTCGGAAGAGGCGCCGAATGGGTATAAAGGACGTGCTGGTTTGTATGAGACGATTTCTGTTGATGATGATATTCAGAAGCTGATTGTGGCGCGCGCTACTTCTGGTGATATTATGCGTGTGGCAAAGATGAAAGGCGCTATTACGATGCGTCAAGATGGTATGCTGAAGGCTTTGACTGGCATGACGACGATTGAGGAAGTGAACCGCGTCGCTAGCGACTTGGCGTAAGGCGGTTTTACTATTCTGCTAGTTTTGAATCGATGATTTTTTCTAGGTTTGAAATTGCATCTTTCATGGTGCCATGAATAATGTCGGTACGCTCTCCGTTGACGAAAAATGACGGAGTAGATGAGATTTGATGTGCTGTTTTTGCGAGTTTGTGGTCAAAATCGATTTTTTGGGTTAGTTTTTTGTCGTTGAGGTGGTTTTTGAATGCTTCGAGATTGCCTTTTGGAGCAACTTTTTGAAATAGCTCGCTAAGAGTATTGGTTAATTCGTCCCCAGATAAGTTTGACCATTGATCTTGGTTGTTAAATAGGGCTTCAGACATTTGCCAGTAATATCCTTGTAGGCCAGCACTTTCGGCAGCGATAGCTGCGGGGCGAGCATTTTGATGCATAGATAGCGGATAATTTCGAGAAATGAAGAGGACATTATCTTTATATTTTGAGTAAACTTGAGGGAGATATGACGCGAATAAGGCGCAGCCGGGGCATTGAAAGTCTGAATATTCAATGACGATGACTTTTGCGTCGGCGTTGCCGCGAATATGATCGGCAATATTGCCGTTGTCTTCGTTGGCTGGGATGAAATGGTTTGCGATTGAAGCATCATCCGATATATGGTTTTGCTGATTTGAAGAAGATGGCTTATTTTTAATTAAGGAGTCGTCGTCCGAGCTGGGAGGGGTATTGTAGGATTGTCTATTGATTGTACTAATAATCGTTAACGAAAGGGCTACGATAGTTAATATGATGGAGATTGTGATAAGAAATAGGACAAGGATGTCTTTGCGGCTATTGGTTTTTGCGTCATTTTTCATAGGTTAATTATACATGAGTATTTTAGCACGAACTACGTTCGCCTCTCTCGAACCCGTCATGGAATAAAACAAAAAACATACCCTTGCGGGTATCTTTTTTGTTTTATTGGTGCGAGTTGAGAGAGTCGAACTCTCATGTTGAGTTTGGAAAACTCACATAATAACCGTTATATGAAACTCGCATGAGTTATGTAATTTATTATACTACGTATTCTACTACATGGGGTGGGTAAGAGGGTTCGAACCTCCGACCTTCGGTGCCACAAACCGACGCTCTAACCAGCTGAGCTATACCCACCATGCGAAGTAGACGCGCCAAAAAACTTTCTGGCGTATCTAGATTATATCAGATTTAAAGCTGATTAGCAAAGACAATCAGATAAGCGACGTACCCAAGTCCAGCGCCGGCGGCGATAACTAGAATGACAATTAAGGACCAGAGCCAGTCGGAATGTGATTTTGGCGCCTCGGTGACGGTGTGTTTTTTACGTTTAGCCATTGGCGCTTTGGCAGGATTCTTTTGACTGTAGATATTTTTAGTACTTCGAATTGATGTGGCGCTATTTTCAGGAATATTGTTTCCGAGTGGTCGTTTTTCGACTTTGGTGTCTGCTAAGAACGGCGAGCGTCCGCCGAGGGAATAACTATTGGCATCAGGAGCTTCTTTGGGCGCTTTTGTGTGAGCGGAGACTTGCGGTGCGGGGGTAGCGGCGCGCTGTTGCTTTTGCTGAATTTTTGCCGCCACGCTTGGGTGCGTTGAGGCGGCGGACATTGCCGGCTTCTCGGGATGGGCGGTTGTTCTTGGGGTTGGATTTGAAGTTGGAGCAGGGGTAGCCTTACGGATTGTGGCTACTCGGGTGGTTGGCCTAACAACGGAGCGTTGTGGGACGGTAGAGGTAGTGGGGCGCTGTTGAACAGCAGGGCGCTTTACGATTGGCCGCGCGGTAGCGGCAGTGGTTTGAGTTGGACGCACCTGGGTGTGACTATGAATATTGCGTGGTGCAAAATCCATAATGCGGCCGTGATTTTGTGGATGTGGGGCGGGGCGAGGAGTGGCTGCAACGGGTTTTGCTTTTGCCGCAGTAGAGCGAGAGCTTGAAGATTTGGGCTGTGCGCGCATAGCTTTATTGACAGCTCTGTCTAATTCTGCGTAATCGATGTTGTCACTACTCATATTTTTTCATCCCCTTTGCTGTTTCTACGATAGCACAGAATGAGTCTGCTATCAAACTGGCGCCCCCGATTAATAGACCATCGATACCGTTAATTGAAAGGTATCCACCGGCGGTGTCGGAATTGACCGACCCACCGTAGAGCACTGGAATCTGCTCGCTGGCGGTTTTGCCGAAAAGTTTAGAAATATGTTTGCGAATCAGTATTTGCGCTTCGTCGATATCGGCAGGCTTGGCTGGGCGAGCGTTTTTGTTGCTAGAAATTGCCCAAACTGGTTCGTATGCGATGATAATTTTTGAGATATCTTCTTTACTAACTTCATGGAGACCATTGATGAGTTGGCTATAAATAGCAGCGGCAGTCTCGCCATCCTTGCGTTCCATTGCTGTTTCGCCGATGCAGAGAATAGGGGTGAGATTGTTGCGGATTGCGGCGGCTACTTTCTTGGCAATATCTTCTTCAGACTCGTTAAAAACGTAACGACGTTCGGAGTGGCCAACGATGGCGTAATCTACGAATCCGCGGAGCTGCGAAACGGATGTTTCGCCAGTATATGCGCCGTAATCGCGCCAGTAAAAGTTTTGAGCAGCGAGCTTGAATTGGCGACGGTTGATTTGTAGTGAGAGTGGCTGAAGTGCAACGGTGGATGGGGCCAGAATAACTTGGACGTTACGCGATGGAGTGATACGTTTCTCGAGACGATGCAGATATAGGCTGGCTTCGCCAGGAGTGAAATTCATTTTCCAGTTAGCAATAATATAAGTTTTTCTGGGACTAGTCATACTTATATTTTAGCATAAGCTAGATAAACACATGTATTAGATTTTATAATCTGGCATGCCGTAAGAAATCCACCCAAAGAGGAAGAAGAGTTCGTTAAAGATGAAAGAAAAGATAAGGAAGGATGCGGCAAGAGGGAAGCTAAAGATTAACATTGAAATAACGATAGACCAGATAATTAGGGTTAGTCCAAGTTCGGTCATGTGGATAGGCATTTTGGCATGTTTCGAGATATTGGCGATGACACTGCGGATGACGCCATTGTATTTGCGGCAGAGGTAATAAAGCGCGAGGAGCATTGTGGCTATAATAGCGGCCGAGACAATCCAACTGAGTATTTCATTTTGTGCAAAGAATAGGACGACGCCATGAGGAGCGGTGGAGGTTGGGTTTTGTGGATAAGTGGTGGAAGAGATCATTTTGAAGATATTTCTTGAGCCGTCGATAGAGATAAAAGGATTAATTACTAATAATGTGCCGATGCCGATACCTAGAATAAAGCCAGCAAAAAGGCTGATTCTGCCCAAAAAACGGCAGACTCTTCCAAAATAATTCGTGTTCTCCATAAAGTTATTTTAGCATGAGCTATTTAATTAGACCAAGAATGCCACGTAGTGAATAGGCCGTATCTTCGTGATTGCGGACGGTGATAGTATCTACGCCCATTTGAACGACTGGGAAATCGTTGCCGCCAGGTTGGGTCATGTCGCCAAAGTAGAGAATGTCAGATTTCTTAACTTTAAGTTCTTCCATAAGGTGCGTCATGCCGAATACTTTATTCATGCCTGGAGTAATAGCATTGATTGAGGTGGTACCACCGATTTCGTAGTCGAATTCTGGGGCAAGTTCTTTGCAGCGCTTGACGATAGCTTCGCGTTTTTTGCAATCTGGATCCCAAGCGTATTTAGCTTCAGTGCCGGCAGTTTGGCCAAGTGCAGAGAAAGTAACTTGACTGAGGCGGTTTTCGATAATTTCGTCGCCCTTAGCGAGCTTGTCGGCTTCCCAGTATCCAAGCTCTTTAGCGGCAGTTTCGATAGCTTCGCTAATTTTTGCGACCTGCTCGTCGGTGAGGGGATAGCTGTAGACTTGTTCCCAATCTTTTTTCTTGGAGTCGTAGCGATAGTATTGGGTTCCTTGAGCTACGAAGAGATGAAGATGCTCGAGTTGTTTCGGAGTGGCATCTTTGAGTTCGTTGACGATTTGAACGAGAAATTGGTCAAATTTTTGGCCAGAAATTGGGCAGATTTCAAAATGGTCAAGACATTGTGTGAGGAGATCGGCGATTTCCTTTGGAATGGGGGTCTTGGCGATATTTAAGGTTTGGTCAACGTCGAATGCTAAAACTTTCTTCATGGTTTCTCCTGATTATATGTAAGTATTTTAACTTATTCAGTGGAAGGTTTCTACGGAATCTTTGCATAATCATACAGTTGGCTTGCTGGTTCGCGAAAACAAGAAAAAGCCCCTCTTCCTGGTGGAAGAGGGGGTGATAGACGTGTTCGGTGTCGCCCCGAAGGGCGCGGATCAGCCGCAGTTGATCTTCTGAATCAGAGCAAGGGTTTTTTCGTACCCCTCCCTCTGCATGGGAGTAAATCCCTCGAGAGGATCGGTGGGAGCCTGAGTGCCGCCGCCGGTCCCTGTTCCGGGATTGGGCTGACCGCCGGTTCCTGTTCCGGGATTGGGCTGACCACCGGTTCCTGTTCCTGTCCCGGGATTGGGCTGCTGTGCGGGCGCATTTACGATGCCCTCAATCCAGGCCCTGATCGAATTCTTGAGGTCGTCGATCTGTTTTGCTGTGATAGCGCTTTTGGCAGGGGGCTGGATTACGCAAACGGTGTTTCCGGCTGCGATGGCCCAGTCTGCTACCGACGAGTAATACGTCTTGTTCTGCAGATCGTTGGCCCAGTTGTCGATTTCCTCGATCAGCTTCTGTTTTGCGGCCTCAGAGGCCTTGCCGGATCCGGGAACGATCTGAATTGCTCTGTTGCTGTCCTGCTGCAGGACAATGATCGCTTCGGGACACTTGGAGTGGATCTTCGAAATCTCCTGCTGGGCAGTGGGGCGGTTCAGGCCCACGATGTGGATTCGCTTCATTCCCTGAAAATCGATATAAAAGACTCTGTTGACGATTGACAGATACGGTGTTCTTGCCATAATAGCCTCCTTATAGGTAAGATACCCGTCTCGGAATTGAGTACGGGAATCGGCTTGCCACTTTAGCCGAGTATTAAACGCGTCATTTAGCGAAAAAATGATGCGCTCGATGCTCGACTAAAAGGGGAGCGAAAGGAGAAGCATTTAATACTGAATAATACGTCTATTAAAATACTTACACCGCCTTTTGCAGCGTATGAGGCCATTTTAGCATACTTTCTTATAAATGTCAATAGTAATTATATATTTTATGCTTATTTTCAATGTAAGAAAAAAGGCCCCGCCGTTACGGTTGGGGGCCTGTGGAGCAGATTACTTTTTGGGATTCCGTCTTGTAGAGGCTTTGCCTTTATACTTCGGCGGAACGATACAGGTTACATGAATTCTTGCCATATTCTTCTCCTTTCTATAAGATCTTGTTCTTGCGTTTTGGAATACAAAGCGCTAGTACACATGGTTATTATGGCATACTTCATGCAAAAAGTCAATACTATCGTATTAACTCAGCACCTTTGCAACATTTGCGCAGGCGTCATATACTTTAGTCCTAAATGTATACGCTTGTTGTTGTAATAGTCAAGATAATTAGAGATGCGCATATTGAGCGCGTCTAACGATTCACTTTCTAAATAGTATGA
>JAIKZA010000064.1 GCA_024682595.1 Candidatus Saccharimonadota bacterium
CGTATTAACTCAGCACCTTTGCAACATTTGCGCAGGCGTCATATACTTTAGTCCTAAATGTATACGCTTGTTGTTGTAATAGTCAAGATAATTAGAGATGCGCATATTGAGCGCGTCTAACGATTCACTTTCCAAATAGTATGAACCAGTGCACTCTTCTTGAATGGTGCGGTTAAAACGTTCAATATGGGCGTTGTCATTAGGACGGCGTAGCCTAGTATGGCGGATTGCTATGCCTTTAGCCTGCAGCCTCTCAGCGAAATGTTTGCCGAACTCTGGTCCGTTGTCTGCTTGAACGGTTTTAAACTTAAAACCAAGCTTTGCTTGTGCCTCGAGAATGGTTTGTATAGAAAGTCCAGGCCGGAGTTCGTCATATACTTTCACATAAGCCATACGTGTGTATAGGTCTATGGTTGTATAGAGATAGCGTTTCTTCTTCGAGACGGGGTTGTAGAGATGGATCGTATCTGTCTCTACTAAATCTCCAGGAGTAAGAACTCTAGGCCTCGGTAGACCTTTGTACTGGTAGTTTCGCTTCTTCTTGCGAGAATTTAGGTGGCCATGACGCTTAAGAACACGCCTTACACTAGATAGGCTAATCTCGATGCTTAAATCTTCGCACAAGGAGAACCAGACGGCTTCTGCGCAACGTCTGAGCCTATCTCGTACATCTAGGACTATCCGTATAAGATAATCTGGCAGTGCAGTCGGATGCGTGCGTGGAGCCGAAGAGATAGTTGGTATCCGCCAAGAACAGGCAGAGAGGCGGAAGCTAGATATGGGGTTATCTTTTTGTCTTACTTGGTTTTCCAATGCAATATGGGAGTTTAGAGCTAACCATTTACGTTTCCATCTCCAGATAGTTGTACGACTCACGCCAAATCTATCCGCAACTATTTGAACGGATAATTCATCTACGAAAAGCAATTTCATTGCTTTTCCTCTCGCTTTTTCTAGGCTAGGGTTGGTAGAATAACTCATAGGACGGGCCTCCTTTATTTAAGTGGTATTAAACAAAGTATATGACTCGTCCTTTTTTGTTGGCTATTGCCAGCTAACCATGTTGCAAAGGTGCTGAACTTTTTACGTACCCTTTGTGAGCCCCCAAATCCCCATCTGTAAACTTAATATGTGTTATGTGGTACCATATGCCGCATTCTTGCTTAACTTCGTTATCGTTGATTATAATCATCTTAGACCTTTCGTAGTTAGAGTTATCAAAAAGAGACTAGCAGCTACTAAGGCCCACCGTTCAGGTTATAAAATATTTTTTAACTATTTAGTAATCTGTAAATGTCTGTTAAATCCCTAAATATTCTTAATCGCCCTCTTCGATTTGCTCTTTTAGCGCCGCTATCCCGTCTTGGCCTAGTGCAGCTATAAGATTTCCAACAAACTCCTCTTTAGTAGAGCTTGCTTCTTTTATAATTTGCAATTTGCCTTCATAATCGCCTAGATATTTTGCGATTCGTTCTCCAACTTCTCCGGTTTCAAAGAAAGACTTTGCTTCTTCGAGAAGGGCATTTCTTTCTTGTTCTATTCGCCCAGAAACAGGATTGTCTCGGTTTGCCCAAAATTCTTTAACATTTTCAGAGACCTCTCTGTCATCATGCCTATCAGTAGGTTCGCCGTAAATATCTGTTCGAATCAAGTAAATTGGTACTCCGAAAAATTTTGCTGCTTTCTTGGCCTCATCGCTTATTGCATCTTGCGAATCTCCAAAAACAATTATTGAATCTGGTTTAGTTTTGCCGTTAATCTCTACTTCATTCCAGGGGGTTAAGCTATCTATAGTATCAGTAACCTCCAATAACTCGTCTGGATTCATCACCTGGTCTTTATATTGACCCATTTTACCAATGTCTCGCAATACTCCATGGTCAGCAGGTGCTGCACTTAAAAAATCGCCGTCTTTTAGATTATTGAAACCGAATATCAACCCATTCTTATCGAACAAATTCATTTTTTTATTCGAAATCAAAGATGTTGAAATATAGTCTCTAGAAGCATTAGCCCACCGCTTTAAGTCTATATTTTTTGAGTGATTCCCAAGCGATTGTCCTACTGCCCCAATAACGGAAACGAGCATTTTAAAATCTGAGCCAACGAATTCATATCCGTCAATTGTTTTATCGCCAACTTTGATAGGGAATTTTAGAACACCTTCCTTATCGGCTTCGTATGCTCTGGTCAATTCGTTCTGGTATTGTTTTTCCGCTTTCGATCTAGCTATCTCTCTATTATTTTTCTTGGTATCCTTATTCGCTTCCAGCGGCAAAGCTTTCCCCCTAAAAATAGGAAACTCACCTGGATTTTGCCACGACGTGCCTTCGGGTGGTAATGGCTCGACATTATCTGTCTGCTCAGGCTGATTTATCGTTTCCTCGGGGCTATTCATATTATTTATATATAATACTTTTAGTTTTCTCTTGCAAATTCTCTCCGTACATCGTTAGCTAAATATAATCTCATTCCATCCTTTTACGGCATTATATTATTTTGATATATGCCCCTATAGCAATAGCTCTGCTTAACTCTAGCTTTTGGCCGATTTTTTCTAAGAATTATATAATTAACAAAAGAGATTTTCGGAAGGGACGATTCAATGAGAGAAGCCACCAATACTAAACGATTTGCGCAAAAGATCGTAAAAAGAATTAGCAACAAAGTCGAAAAAGATAAGAAAAAACCAGTCGGAAATCAAAACTGCCTACTATGCACATGGTGCACCGAAGCCCAATTTAGAGGCATCGATGTTCTACCTAGACCCGTATACTCCCCTAGAGATGTTATTTTTAAGTTCACGGATGCAAATATAGTCAAATATGCTAGAAAAATACATTTTCGCGATGAAAACGAATTAAAACAGAAAGTTTTGAGCGGGAAAAGGTTTTACTGCCACGTAAACTGGAAGGGTTCTTCTGGAGGACATGAATTTATTCTGCTAAACATCGATGGCGAGATATGCGTCATGGATTCACAAGCGGGCCTACTGGCGAGCATCGACAGCGACGATGGGGGGGTTATTATTTTAGAGACATAAATTATAAGAATTCCTTCATCGTAAGGTTGGATAATAAGGAATTAAACGAAGACATGTTAAAGTATAATGGCGCCAATTTTACGATGGATTTTGATGAGGCCGAGGATTTAAAGTATCTGCTCTAACGCCTTGGCGATATAATAAAATGTATGGATTTTATAAAAGATATTGACGCAAAAATGTCGTTAATACAATATGGCTGGGTGGACAATGCTGGCGCTAAGCACGCCGACATGGCGGAGTTTGCCGAGAAATATATACTTCAAATGCCAGACGAATTATTGGAGAGTCGACTTGGGGTTTGTTGGGATCAAGCGGAGTTACAACGAAAACTATTTAACGATTGCGGGATTGCCGTTCGCTCGTTTTTTATTGTCCATTACGACGAAGATAAGTGCCCAACCCATACATTCATAATCTTTGAACATGGCGGAAAAGTCTTCTGGCACGAGCATGCGTGGGCTGTCCTGCGCGGCTTGCACGAATATGCCAATTTTAAAGAAGCTATTTCTGACATTCGCAATAAATTCATTGAGAACGAGCTTGGCGGTAAGTTTAATCCGCGAAATCTTGTCATATATGAATACGCTGCGCCCACGAAGAACTTATCGTGCATCGAATTCTATAAACATTGCGAAAAAGGAAAACAGATACGAATCAAGTAGCACGACATTCCGCCATAAAAATCCCCGTCGCGTTGGCGGCAGGGATTTTGATTAGTTTTGCATAAACTACATGTTCTTGACAACCTCGAACGCCTCGCGGATGTAGGCTATAATTTTCGCATTATCCTAAATACGGTAGTGGCATTGTTGCCATTGATTGCGCCGTCGACTGTTTCGACTTTCTTTTTCTTATATATGTCCATAAAACCCAATGACTCTAAAATAGCTTCCACTTCGCCATCGGCTTGATAGTTCATATAAAGCGCTTTCTTCCCCTTTTCCCCCAAGTACGGCTCATCTGCGAATTCTTCTCCTGCCCCCAACTGATACGATAAGACAATAATCCCATTGTCTTTTAAAATATCATGAGCATCAGATAGAACTCTGCAGAAATCGTCTTGCGGTAAATGAAATAAGGAATAGACTGCGAATATTGCATCTGCCGAATCATTCTTAAAATGGTTTTTAACGTTTACCATATCGTCGCAGATATATGCAAATTCGCCATGAATCCTAAAGGCCTCGCGTCTCATTTTGGACGAGAAATCAAGTCCGATGTAGCCATATCCCCTCTTACTAAAATAGGCGTAAGTCCTTCCTGTTCCTGCGCCCAAATCTAATATGGTCGCTCCTTTTGGCAGTTCCCTCTCGAATGCTTTATAAATATCCATGTCCTCAATGAAAATGCCAAAATCTTTACCATATTGTTGCGCTACAAGGTCGTAGTTTCTTTTGACGCTATTTCTTTTTTCTTCCGAATTCATCATATTACTCCATTATCATAGAGCGACACATAGGCAGTTAGCAAATCGTGCGCATTGCCGCCGCAGCCACCGAACACCATATTGGGATAATCGTTAATCATGCGACGCACTTCCGGAATACGTTCAGCGCGATAATCCAAAACAGCATAAACGATTTCTTTGTATGTCATTTTGCGAATATCGCCAATAACAATAGGCCGAGGATCTCCCATGCCATACCAGCCACAAGAGAGTCCGGTACTATCGACCGTAATCTCGTTGTCGCTATTGATATTGATTGCGCCGATTGCGGCGGGGCAAAATGGGACTTTGTAACTGACGCCGAATTGTCGCTCAATTGCTCGATATAACACCGCCAGCTCTTCGTCGGTGAGCTTATGTCGCTCGTAATATTCATCCTTGGAATATCCAGCATTTTCCAGCTCGCCAATTAATGGAAACACATTGTGCTCAACGCATCGCCTCACAATATCCACGACTTCATCATAGTTTTCGCGTTCCGGAACAATAGAGGCGCCAATGCTGGTCGCACAGTCACGATTTAATTCGCCAGCAATCTCAAGCAGATGCCGACGATTTTCCATGTGCTTTGCCGCCAGTGTCGAGCTAACGCCAAGCATCTTCGCTACAACTTCTGGGCGCTCGCTATTGTATTGGACCAACACGTTTAAGTATCCCTGCCTAAGAAAATCCTCAAGCTCTCCATCCCAATAGATGCCATTATTAAAAATGGACCAACTGAAACCGTGGACCGCAGTGTTAGCGATTAGGGACTTAAGTTTAGTCAAGTTGACATCAAAGGTCGGTTCGCCGAGGCCACAGCAGAATCCCATGTTGCCATCGGGTATGCCCAAAGACAAGCGACGCTGATTGATTTCGGCAGCGAGCGCCGAAACGGCTTCAATATCCAAGGCGGCAGGTTTGTTTTTTATAGAGCATGAGCTGTCACAACGTGGGCATCTAGCGTTACATGCAGAACCTAGTTGGACATCCAGAGCCAGTAGGTCCGTGCGAGCGTGGCGCACTATAGCGTTAAGCCTATCAGGGCGCCAAGGCTTATAATGAATAAACATGCAATTCACTCCTTTCTTAAAGAACTATTTGGAATCCTCCTCTTCTAGAAATTCTACAATAAAATCCAGATTTTTCAAGAGTGCCATCAATACTGCCGCAAAAAAAGAAAAGCAAATACGGGGGGCGACTTGTAGACGTATTATTTTAGTATGCCATTCTTCATGTCCTGAAAGATGCCGGGAGTGTCGGAAAGTTCACTAAAGGTGCCCCTCTGAACTATTTTTCCTTTATCTATTACGATTATTTCGTCGCAGTTTTGTAGCGTGGTCAACCTATGCGCAATAGATATAATAGTGGTGTTGTATTCTTCTTTCAGTTTCTCAATTTCTTTTTGTACGTGTTTTTCGGACGTATTGTCGAGCGCGGAAGTTGCTTCATCCAATATCAGAATCTTTGGTTTTCGTAGAAAAATGCGAGCAAGCGCTATGCGCTGGCGTTGTCCGCCCGACAAATTTCTGCCGCCTTCTGAAATCATAAAGTTATATTTTTTGGGGAGGTTGTTAATAGTTTCTTCGAGATTTGCGCTTTTGGCAGCCTCCGCAATTGCTTCTGGGGAAATATTCTCCTCTAGACCATAAGCAATATTCTCAGCAATAGTCCCGGCCACTAAGAAAGGAGTCTGCGGAACTAAGGCGATAGATTTTGCAATCTCCGCACGGCTGAGCTTTGATAAATCAATACCGCCAATTCTAATTTCTCCACTTGCCTGTTCTAGCTTGTCAATTATCTTAATTAGAGTCGACTTTCCGCAGCCACTTGGGCCAACAATTCCGATAAATTCTCCTTTGTTTATTTCTAGGTCAATGTTGTTTAATATCTTCTTGTCTGGCTCCTCATCGTAACCCATTGAAACATGTTTCAGCAAGACATCGTTATTAATGATTTCATCGTAGTATTTATCGCTCGTTTGATACGAGAAATCTTTTGGCAACTCCGCAATCTTGAAATAGTCATCTGCGAGCACTTTACACTCGGATAATTCGTCTAGAATTCTATGCAACTCGCGAAGTGGGGCGGTTAGCTGAGTAAAACATAGATAGATAGTTAAAATAGAACCCACCGCAATGATACCGTTCGAGGCTAGCACTACAGAAATGGCAATAACTAGGACAGTAAAAACAGCTTCATTAATAAACTTGGCACAATCATAGAATGCCATAGATTTATGATGCTTCATTTCTCTTGAACGGAGCATGCTAGATTTGTTTTCTACACGTGATACTTCCATATCTACACTATTTAAAGAACGAATGGTTTCAATGCCACCAAGAAGTTCCACCATGGTTCCATCCATTTCGGCTTTCTGCTCCATCAAATCTACGCGAATGCCACGTTGGGTCTCGATTTGGCGCCATACGATAATAAGTCCAACCGGTATTACTGCGATTACCAAAAGTGCGACCAATGGAGGTAGCTGTGTAAAAATTACAACAATCGCAGCAACGCCCGTGGCTATAGCTGGGGCAAAATCCATAAACACCAATTTTACGAGTTTTGACACCCCTTCTATGCTACGATTGAGGCGACCGTGAATATTGCCCGTCATGTGCTTACGAAAATACGATAGTGGCGCCGTCATTAGAGAGCTGGAAGCTTTTGTTCTCGCTCTAAGCTCCACCTTCGTGGCAACGCCTTCAACCATCAGTCGCCTGATTACTTTTATAATTTCATTGGAGACGGTAACTACTAAAATAACCAGCAGAATTGGAATGACCGCCGTGAAGACTATCTCATCCCGAGCCAAAACCTGATCTGTAAGATAGCCGATAGTAAGTGGAGTAATCTGGCTAAGTATTGCCGATAACCCAAGAAGTAACAAAACTAATAAAAAACTTATTTTCTGTTTTTTATCTAAAATACCGTATATTTTTCTAAATAACGACTGCTTCATAAATCCATTACATTATAGCATGGCGCACCCTTTGATGATTTATATAAAAACCCTCCTCGCGAAATCGCGGGGAGGGGATTAATGTTCATCTGAGCCTGCAATACCAGGCAACACCAGGCTTATCTGGCTTGATCGGATAGCGAACCTCGCGGAAATTGCTGTATGTTGAGGCAATCCAGCAACCATCGTTAGCTACGCCTTCGAACCAAACAACCTGGCCATACTGCCCTTCGCTTTCGATAACGCCAATTAGATAAATATGATCCACGACTCTCTTGGTTAATGACAGATCACGCGGCGATACTGGCTCCCAGTTGTTATAGGTGAGGATCTCTCCCCAACGCCTAGCATCGAATCGATTTTCACCCGGCTCACGATCTCCCGGTTCAGGCATCTTGAGCTGCTTGCCACTCGCATGCTTAACTTTCCATGCAACATAGCTCGGGCTTCTCCTGATGACGAAGTTCAGCGAGTCCGTTACGGCCGTATAAAACTCAGGCGCGCCCGATTCTTCCCAAGGCGCAAACTGTGGTCGAGCGTACGGATAATCCTTTGCTCCGCATTCCATTATTGCACGATAAATCATGCGACAAAGGACGCGGATGATTCGATTATTCTGCCAAGCGGGCAACGACTGTCTGGCGAAAAAATTCGCAATTGCAATTTTAATGTTCATGGTACCCCCCTTCATTGCTCAAAAGTACATTTATACTAACAGTATACCATTATTTAATGTGTTTGTCAAGATAGCCGTATTAACTCAGCACCTTTGCAACATTTGTGCAGGCGTCATATACTTCAGTCCTAAATGTATACGCTTGTTGTTGTAGTAGTCAAGATAATCAGAGACGCGCATATTGAGCGCCTCAATTGTTTCGGTGGCAAGAAAA
>JAIKZA010000072.1 GCA_024682595.1 Candidatus Saccharimonadota bacterium
GCTGCAAAAGCTAAAGCTGCCCAAAAAATAGTTTCGACGCGCCACACATGGCAGAACCTAAGCAATGCTATTAAAGCAGACATTGCGTAAATTGAAGTGGTTCGCTCGACACGCTATGCTAATCAAGTAGGGAAGTGATATAATTCAGATATGACAAAAAGACATAAAGCTGCCCGTCTTTCTATTCTCATCCCCGTTTACAATGCGGAACCTTTTTTGACGCAGTGTCTTGATTCGATTATCGCCCAAACTTTTCAAGATTTTGAAGTGCTCTGTGTCAATGATGGCTCCACGGACGACTCACTCGGCATTCTCCAGAAGTACGCTAAAAAAGATGCGCGGTTCCAGATTATTGATAAAACAAATTCTGGTTACGGAGACTCGCTCAACCAAGCCCTCCAGGCCGCAAGAGGTGAGTATATCGGCATCGTGGAGCCAGACGACTATATTGCCCCAAATATGTACGCCACTCTGATTCGAGTAGCTGAAGAGCACCAAGCCGATATCGCCAAGGCTAGCTATTATAATTATTATGGCGAAAGTGGGCGTAGTCAGCCAGAACGACTTTTTGCTAGGGGTGAAGATGGCAAAACGATTAACCCGATGCGAGAACAATCTGTCTTTCTCGTTAATCCATCAATCTGGTCTGCTATTTATCGTCGCGACATGATTGATGAGTATAAAATCACCTTCCTACCGACGCCGGGCGCTTCTTTTCAAGATATCGGTTTTGCTTTTAAGGCTTTTGCCGTGTCAAAACGAGTATATTGTACTAATCGTCCACTCTATTATTATCGGCGCGATAACGCCGCTTCTTCTTCCGCCAAAAGTTCTAGTAAAATTTTTGCCGTAAAGGAAGAATTCGACGCGCTAGACGACTTCCTTGCTTCTCACCAGTTAGAAAAACTGTCTCAAATTGCTAATATCTGTCGATTCAGAAGCTATCTTTGGAACTACGGCCGTCTAACGATGTCGGCTGCTTTGCGGTTCGCACGAGCTACACGCAAGGATTACCGCTTAAAGAAAGAACGGGGTTTCAGAGTGAAGGAATTCAATGGGCTCGAGCGTGTTACCGAGCTAAAACTTGCGACAAGATTACCGACCTTGTATGTATTTTTGCGCCCATTTTTCAGTATCAAAAATCGACTTTTGACCAGCATCCTCCAGCTCGTCCACCCAACCACCGCCCCTGAAGTATCGCCATCCACTCCTGCGGGCAACCCGCTCGTTAGTATTGTAGTTCCGGTCTATAATATTGAATGTTTTATCGGCGCCTGTCTAGATTCGTTGCTCAGTCAATCTTATGTAAATTTTGAAGTTCTTTGCGTTGATGATTGCTCGACTGACGGCTCGTTAGCTGTTTTGAGAGAATACGCCAAAAAAGATTCCCGCATTAAAATCCACCGCCTCAAGCAAAATTCTGGCCTTTCCGCCGCACGCAACTGGGGAATTAAGCATGCCAAAGGCGATTTTATCGCACTAGTTGACGGCGATGACTTTCTTTCCGTTGATTATATTAAACTCATGCTCGCAGCAATAGGCAACGATGTCGACATTGCAGTCTGTAGCTGTTGTCGAACAGATGAATCTGGCCATAAGCTAGAGGAGGGAAAAATTCTTACTCGATCGCATACTCTCGATGGTAAAGACGCAACTAAACAGCTACTTATTCATCAAGAAAATGTGGATATCATCGCCTGCAATAAACTCTATCGGATAGACCTATTCAAAAAACATCAAATTAAATATCCAGAGAGTGAAATTCACGAGGATAGTCTGACCACTTATAAACTTTTTACCCATGCTCGCAACGTGCGGTATCTAGCGGATGAACTATATTATTACAGATATCGACGTGACAGCATTATGGGTCGCGGTGAGATATTAAAAAGTTTACAGAAACGCGAGCAGGCCGCTTTGGAATCAAAAGATTATCTTTGCTCACTCGGTGCAGAATATCAAGGTTGCGTATACGCTGCTGATATTTCAATCCTCACTGCAAAACTAGCTTTTGCTGACAATGCAGTTCGAAAAAAGATTCCGTACGCAAGCGGTCAACACGCCTTGGATTGGATTGAAAAACATCGCAAACAATTCCTGGCTAACCCACTCATTACGCGAAAATTAAAAGTCTACCTTTGGTTAATTCACACAAAAAGCCACTGGGCCTACCGATTTTTCCGTAAAATCATCTAAAATATTAATTCCAGAGATTTTGGTACGCCTTCGTCACCTTCTCCGGCTTACCGCTGGTCAAAATTTTCCCTTGCTCAATCAAAATCGCACGGTCACAAAATCTTTCCACACTGCTCATATCGTGCGTCACCAAAATCACCGTTTGATTACCCCGCAAACTAGCAAAGTAATTGTTGCACTTCTCCTGGAAGGCCGCGTCGCCCACTGCTAAGACTTCATCCAACACTAGAATATCACCCTTAGCCCGAATAGCAATCGAAAAAGCCAGCCGTACCTGCATCCCCGAGGAGTAATTTTTCAATTTTTGATCCATAAAATCTTCCAACTCCGCGAACTTGACGATTTCGTCGTACATCTTATCGACTTCGGCGTTCGAAAATCCGAGTAGTGCACCATTCAGGTAAATATTTTCTCGGCCAGTCAGCTCCGGATTGAAGCCCACGCCCAGCTCAATAAACGGCACTAGGGAACCATTAACCATAATTTTGCCACTATCCGGCACGTAAATACCAGCCAGTAGTTTCAGTAGAGTTGATTTACCGCTTCCGTTCCGCCCTACGATACCTAAGAACTCACCCTTCTTCACCTCAAAATCAATCCCAGACAGCACAACCTGTTTTTTGTATCCTTTGATGCCTTTTAAGCGGTTAAAAATCGCCTGTTTCAGTCCCCAGGCCCGCTCGGTCGGCAACTTGAAACTCTTGGTTAAATTGGTTACGCGGATGGCAATTTCGTCATCCTCGGCTTCCTGAGACGCTTCCGTTCGCAAACGATTCAAATATTTTTTCACATCGAACGACATCTAGACCTCCTCCGCAAAATATGGTGACTTTCGGTGAAAATACCAGACCGCTACAATAAATAATATCACCGTTAGCATAACTGGCAGGATGGCTATCCCCGCACCCAGGAAATTCCAAGAGGTTACGGTTTCTGGCGTAATTAGCAAATATCTCACGTCCTGAATACATTGCGCAATCGGGTTCAGTAGGAGAATTTTGGCTGCGAGAGCAGAATTAGCGGCCACCATCGAAATCGGGTAAATAATTGGCACTGCGTAAAATAGTGCCTGCATCAAAACCTCCCAAATCGAGCCGATATCTCGGAATCTAATGTCGATTGCCCCCAGCAACAGGGAAATTCCCAGCGCCAAAAGATAAAGCTCGGCCAGTACTATTGGTACCAGTAGCCAAGACCAGGTCGGCATCACGCCATTGATAATGGCGAAAAAGGCCACCACACACATATTAATCAGCATGTTAATTACCGCCGTTGAGGTTGCCGAAACTACCACGATGTATTTCGGAAAAGATATTTTGCGAATCAAATCACCTCGCCCTTCGATGGCATGGATACCCATATTTGTGCATTCCGAAAAGAAGTTCCAGAGTACAGTTCCAGTTAGGAGATAGACTGGGTAGTGCGGAACG
>JAIKZA010000003.1 GCA_024682595.1 Candidatus Saccharimonadota bacterium
GCCTTTTGACTTGGACATTTTCTGCCCTTTTTCATCTAACACCATACCGTGCATATAGACATCTTTGAATGGAATGTCGCCAGTGACGTAGAGGCTAAGCATAATCATGCGACCGACCCATTGGAACAGTAAGTCGGCACCTGTTTCCATAACGGAGGTTGGAAAATGCGCTTTGCGTTCGCTGGTGGTAATGTATGGCCATTGGCCTGAACTAAACCAGGTATCGAAGGTATCTTCGTCGCGTATATAAGTGTTGCCGTTTTTCTTTAGCTCTGTCTTATCGACATGCTCATCGAAAATCCAATCTGATGGGTCGTTGATGTTTTGGAAGGCAGGAATTGGGATGCCCCACGGAATTTGGCGTGAGATGTTCCAATCTTTTAATTGTTCAAGATAGTTGATAAGAACTTGCTTTTTGCTAGCGGGGTGGAATTTGATCTTCCCTGCCCTGAGTGCTTTGATGGCCTCTTTTGCTAGTGGTTTTACATCTACAAACCATTGTTCTTTAAGTAACGGCTCAATGACGGTATCGCACTTGTAACAGTGGCCAACGGAGTGCGTGATTTTTTCTTCTCCCCGAAGTAAACCTTGCTCTTCTAGGTTTTTGAGAACCTTTTTGCGAGCATCTTGGACTGTGAGGTTTTCATAGTTGGCGCCTGCATTTTCATTCATTTTGCCATCGAAACCAATGACTGTAATCATTGGGAGATTGTGGCGTTGACCAACCTCATAGTCGTTTTGATCGTGTGCTGGTGTAATTTTTACAACACCCGTGCCATATTCTATGTCGGCATGCTCGTCGGCGATGATAGGTATCTCGCGATCAGTAAGTGGAAGTTTGAGCATTTTTCCTACGAGATGTTTGTAGCGCTCGTCTTCTGGGTTGACGGCTACGGCGGTATCGCCAAGTAGGGTTTCAGGTCGCGTGGTCGAGACTATCAATTCTGTGACGCCTTGCGAAGGTTCTACTAACGGGTATGCGATTTGCCAGAGCATGCCCTTTTCGTCTTTATGTGTTACTTCGATATCTGCGAAAGCGGTTTGATGTTTGGTGCAAAAGTTTACGAGCTTCTTGCCTCTGTAGATTAATCCGTTATCCCATAGTTTTTTGAAGGTTTTATAGACGGTGTCGGTAACCTTTGGGTCTAAAGTAAAGGTTAAACTATCCCAATCACAGGATGCGCCGAGAGCGCGTAGTTGGAGTTCCATATTTCCGCGTTGTTCGTGAACGAAATCCCAGACCTGGGAGTATAGCTGGTCCCGGGTGTAATCGAAGCGAGTCTTCCCTTTTGACTCTAAATAGCGCTCGTATACAACCCACGTTTCGAAACCGGCATGGTCGGCTCCTGGAATATACCAAGTATTATCTCCCTTGAGGCGGTGGTATCTTGTGAGGATATCTTCTAGTGCAATTGTTAGCCCGTGGCCAATATGCAAGTTGCCATTTGCGTTTGGCGGCGGCATGACGATGGTGTAATTTTCTGTTTTTTTGTTTGAGGTAGGTTTAAATGCGCCGGATTTTTCCCAGAGTGCGTATACGTCTGGCTCGTATTCGTTCGGCTCGTAGGCTTTACTAAATTTCATGTGAATATTATAACATATTTTTAACTAATTTTCCTCTTATATGCGTTATTGTACAAATATCTTTTACTTTATTCGTTTATTCGGTTGTGTTTGGGTGTATTTTTGGCAATTTGGTAAAAAAATAGCGCTTTTGCGCCTATTTTTAATAATATTTCATCAAAAATTACGATTTTCACATGAAAAAATCCATAAAAATCACGAATATTTCACGTGAAATATTTACAAATAGCTAAAAATGTTTTCTGCTATGCGTACACCTTACGTTCGTTCGTCCCAAACGATTACTCGTTGGTGATTTAATTTTAGCGCAAACGGGATGCTAAGTCAAATGGTGGCTAATAAATAGATAAATGTTAACATAATCTTTTTGCACTTTTGGGGGAAATGTGGATAATGTTGTTATGGCGTTTATTCGTAAATTTAAGACTGGGAGCGGTGCGACTGGTGTTCAAGTTTGTTGGAAACAGGGTGGGGAAGTCGTGAAGACTGTTCATATTGGTTCGGCAAATAGCGATTTGGCTTTGGAAAAATTGCTAAAAAAAGCGCAAAAAGTGATCGATGATGGGAAAAGACCACTTTTTGATTTACGGAAATTTGATAAAAAGTCTTGACATAAGGTGTTATTTTTTCAAAAAAAATTTTTTTGCGCTTCGCGCATTATATTTTTGTGGTTTTATTTTTGCTTTTTGCTAAAAATAAAAAAAATTTTCCGCCTGCGGCGGAATATATTGCATAGACTACGCAAGCTGCGTAATCTTGTTTATGCATTTCGTGATATATTTTATATGCTAGACTTTTGCACAATTTTTTGCACAGGTTTTTCAACAGGATGCAGTATGGCAAGTATGCGTTGCATTTTTTCTTGCGTAAGATCTGTTGGCAGACACAATACTTTTGGATGTATTGATTCGGCGATTGGAGCCATTTTGCTACTATAATGATAGCGACGATTTGAGTTAGGGCCGGGGTAGAGAAGAGGGGAATACCATCTTCGTATGAAAAAGCCGGAGCTAGTTAGTATATCGTAGACTTTTGTGGCGGTCGAAGCGTCCTTAAATAGTATTGGGTATGCTAATAGTGGTTCGTCGCAATTGTTGATAAGTTCAAAATCTGGGTTATTTACTAGTTTTTTGTTATAGACGCGGACGTTTTTTTGTCGGAGTTTATAGATGGCTGGTAGGGTAGGGAGTTGCTTTAGGATAGTATTATTGACAAATTTTGTAGATGCGTATGGACGAGATTGCTCTGCGGATTGTTCGTATGGCGCTACGGCGAGCTCGAATATGTGAGCTTTGTAAGCAAGGTTGCGTACATCGTTAAATATCGAATTCGGCAAACGGTGAAGGAGGCCATTTTGGAAGCGATATGTGCGCGACCTTAGATCTAGACCAAGTGGCGGTTGTGGCAAATTTAGTAGAGAAGTGGTTATTTCTCCGTATAGTTTTGGGTTCTTCTTTTTTAGTTCAGGATTTACATAGATAGCCCCGCCAAATTTGGTGTTTTTGATTACTTTTTCAACGCCGAATGAGTGGACGGAGATGTCTGCGAGTATTTCGCCAGATTCGCTGGTGGCCATTCGGGTAAGGCAGTGGGCGGAATCTTCGATTAGGATTAGGCGGCGTTTTTTAGCGAAATCGGCGATTGCTTGGGCCTTGTCGCCAATTATGCCTAAAGTGTGTTGCATGACTACCGCAACAGTTTTTGAATTGTAGCATTTTTCTGGTTGCGTGAGGCTGAGAGTGCTAGGGTCGATGTCGGCGTAGGCAGGCTTTAGGTTGCTAACAAGAATTGGGTTTATAGCAGTGATACAAGTATATGGTTGAGTGATAACTTCGCCATGACCATATATATTATATATGGCTTGAAAAACAGTCGCCATGCCGAAGCGTGCTTTAAAAGTCAAAAACCAATCATCTGGGTCGGTGTTGGAGTATTTGGCGAGTGATTTGCGAACGGCAAGATTTGACTGTATTAAATCCATCACTGATATTATATCGTATTTTGAATAACTTTTTTAGAGGCGGAGAACAATTAATGAATAATTGAGCGCGGCGAAATATCTAAGTCGTAAGGATCGGATGCACTTTCGCCGGATTGAATAGAATAATAGGCTGCCGATGCGACCATGGCGCCATTATCGGTGCTAAGCTTTGGATCGGGGAAGAATACCTGATGGGTTTTTGAGAAGGATTTCTTTAACTGAGCGCGTAATTCTTGGTTTGCTGATACGCCGCCTGCAAGAAGGATGGATTTTGCGGGATATTTTTGACTTGCTTTTTTTAGTTTCCGAATAAGAATGTTGACCGCTGTCGCCTGAAAGCTGGCGGCAAAATCGGCGATTTGTTGTTCGGACAGATGCTTTTGAAGCTCGTAAGACGGGGTAGTGATTGGTAGGTTAAGCTCTTTTTGAACTGCGCGTAAGACAGCTGTTTTTAGGCCGCTGAAAGAGAAGTCTAAATCGTCGACTTTTGGAATTGGGAGTTTATACTTGGTTGGATTGCCTCTTTGGGCGGCTTTGGCGATTGAAGGGCCGCCGGGATAGGGGAGGCCAAGAATTTTTGCGATTTTATCAAAACATTCACCAATGGCATCGTCTCGCGTAGTGCCGATGATGTCGAAATGGTCGTGACGTTGCATGTGAATGATTTGGGTATGTCCACCTGAAATAACTGCGGCAAGTAATGGAAATTCTGGCTGATAGCCGCTGAGCCAGTTGGCGTAGATGTGGGATTTTAGATGATGCGTAGGATAGAATGGGATATTGTTGATGACTGCTATTGTGCGGGCGGCTAATGTGCCAACAAGAAGTGAGCCGACAAGTCCCGGAGTGTGCGTGACGGCAATAGCATCAATATCGTGGATGGAAAGATTTGCGTCTGTGAGTGCTTTTTCTATGACGGGATTAATGACTTCAATGTGGCTGCGGGCGGCTACTTCTGGAATTACGCCACCATACGCGGCGTGAATATCGATTTGCGAAACAACAACATTAGATAATATCCTACTTCCGTTTTCGACAACGGAAGCCGCAGTCTCGTCGCACGAGCTTTCAATTCCCAGAATTTTCATTTCCATTATTATACCATAATTTCGGCTTTTTGCTTTTTTGTTTATGTGTAAGCGTTTATGTTATTATTAACATAAGGATTAATATGTAGAGAGGTCTAAAAATGGAAAAAGTTCATGATTTTATTGGTAGTCTGCTTGATCAGAAAGGGATTACTGATATTGAACCGGAAGCTCGCGAACAACTTATTAGCGAATTGACGGAACTATTAATGCAGGAAATTGATAATGCCGCCATTAGAGCTTTGCCGGAAGAAAAGGCGATTGAGCTTGCTGATGGATTAGAGAATGGTTCGATAAAACCTGAGGATGTTGGTACCTTTTTGATTGACGCCGGCTTGAACGTAGAAGAGATTTCAATGATTACGATGTTGCAGTTTAGGGATTTTTATCTCGGGAATGCCGTGCCGGACGTAGAAGCCAATGAACCGGCGGTCGCAGCGAATTAGTCGGTAGGAGCTTACTTATGATTAATGCTGGTGAAAAAATAGGGGAAGTCGAAAGCGGTAAGCCGGATGAGTTGTCTAGTGAACAAAAACGGGCACTCGCTCGAGCGTCTATGGGGGCGGCCGAAATCGCTTCGCCTGAAAATGGTAGCAAAGAAGACCTCTCAGCTACACTAAGTGAAGGCGGCGACGATGTAACCTCTAACGATTCTAGTGAGGGGGCAGGTGAAAAAACGGCTGTTCCGGAAGATGTCACGGTTGAGTCTGGCAGCGAATCGGACATTAGCGTCGACGATGAAGGAGCGGCTGGGAAAAACGCTGGTGAAGTAGCGTCGGTAGGAGATTATGAAGGAATTCCAAACTACAAACCAGTTAGCTTAGAGAGTGGCAAAGATAGAGGTTACGCTACGGATGAGATATGGAGACCTGCAGTAGAGAGATTGAATCCAGAAATGTCTTCTAAAGATGTTGGTGCTGCGATATCATTTGCGTACGTATGGAATGAGTTATTGGAGCCTAGCGAGAGGGAAACTTTGCTAAAAGGTGAGAATATTGATGGCTTCGAAAGCGATGGCATGATGTTTATGTTGAATAAGGCCCACATTGTAAGTTCTGAGGGGGCGGTTGGTCCAGAAGGGGTGGGGGACGATAATGAACAGCCTGGCGAAGCAGAGGGCGGTAATGATGGAGGTGCCTCTGGCGAAGCTGGTGATGGGGAGGATGATGCCGGCGACCAGTCTAGTGAAACTGAAGAGACTGATGAGAATAAGGATAGTTCCGATGGAGCTGGTAGTGAAAACGGCGAAGATTTAGCGGATTATGAAGCAGTATCAATAGACGATATTGCAGACATGAAAAAGGATATTGATGCCGAAAAAGCCATAAAGAAACTAAAAAAAGAAGGCTTAACGGAAGAGCAACTTAGCGAATACCGTTCTGTAATTAAATATGGAAAGTTGGAGAAGTTTGCGCCGATTGTTAATTACTTTAAGTCTGAAAAAGCAAGGAAAGCAATTCCAGAGTCGAGTCTAATCTATGCTATTGATAATTCTGGTCTAGGGTATGCTAATGCCCTGATTAAAACTGGTTTAGTTAAAGTTTCTGATGAATTCTCGAAATTTATCGAAAATAGTATAGCTACCGTAAAAGGAAAAGTGGATTTTATGCGTTCGCAAATTGGTGATTTGCCTCCATTGGAAGCTATGACCATAGAAGAGATAGAAGGGATGGGACGGTGCGACGAGACGCAAATCGTTAAAGATAGAGATGGGAAAGAGGTTCCTATATTTGAGGCATATGATGGAATGCTATATCCACATTTTGTAACTTTCGTTGACTTGATCCACTCGAGATGCGATGGTGACGAGGTGCTATATAAGAGTATTGTTGATTATGTAAACGGTGAAAATACTTTGCCGCAAGATTCTGCAGAAAAAGGAATGATTGATACGCTAATGAAGGCAGGACTAATTAAAAAATCGCATGACGTTGCGACGGGAGGAGAGTAAGAATGGGGAATAACTATTTAGGGAGGAATAAGTAATGGTACGTGCAGCGGGTGAAGCTCCTTCTGGTGGCGCGTCTGGAGAGAAAAGAGAACAGCGCGAGCTTAGTGATGAGATGCGAAAAAGATTTGCTAGGAGAATTCTAGAAATTAGCATAAAGTATGGTCTTACGGAAAAAGATGAGAAAAGTCTTTTTGACTTATTAGATTCGACTTATGGCGAAAACGGTAGTGACCAAGGCCAAGATAGTGGTAGCCAGAATAATGGCGAAGGCCAGGGCGATCAAGGCAATGGCGA
>JAIKZA010000032.1 GCA_024682595.1 Candidatus Saccharimonadota bacterium
CAACGGCTCCAGAGATAGTTTGATCAATAAAAAAAGACGTCAATTGCGCTGAAGCGACTGGCGTCTTTTTTCGTGTAAATAATTAGTCTATTGTAGCTAGGCGGCGAATTGCTTTTCTTAAAGATTCAAAGCGATAAGTGTGTTTTAGTGCGTCGCCGCGTAATTGGCCAAATGCGACGTCAAATCCATCTGGGACGAAAATTGAATAAAAGAATGGTTTTTCGATTATTTTTGGTATTTCGCTCATAATAGTGCCGTTACTCTCGCCTAGTTCTTGAAAGTATTTTCCATCTGGAGTCATGAGTGTTATACAAGATTTGTATTTTGCATGTCTATTTGTAGTATTACGCATTTTCTCGATTAGTTTTATGATACATTGATAGCTTGGTAGATTAGGATTGGCTGCGATTTCTGCATCGGCGTATCTAGCAGTATAGACGCCGGGCTCGTCTCCTAGTGCATCAACAAATAAACCGGAGTCGTCGGAAATAATAGGGAAGTGGATTTGCTTTTCTTTACAAAACGAAAAGACCGCTCGCGCCTTCGTGAGAGAATTATCCTGAATTGTGGTTCCTTTTTCCTCAATTTCACCTCTATCCCAACCGATGTCATTTAAGCTTAGAATTCCCATATCTAAGCCCAACTCATCAATTATGTGCTGGAGGTCTTCAATTTTTCTTTGGTTTGTAGTTGCGAAGATGATTCTTGATTTATCTGACATATAGTTTCTCGTTTTTTTGTTCTGCTAGGAAAGATTATATCCTTGCGATAGGTCTGCGCCACTTGATGATGGTATGGTTGGTGGCTGTTGCGATGCTGTGGCCCCATTGGAAGAGCTACTGTTTTTAAGGCGCTTGGTGGAGGTTACGATAAATACGATACCTACGATAATAAAGACAACAGGGATGATAAGGAAGAAATAGAAGAATCTTGCTCCAGTTCTTGTATAGTCTGAGGCGCAATTGTTAGGATTGGCTGATTCGTAATAAATTGTAACGTTACCTTCATCTGGACGAATGCTCGACGAGATAAACGATTCGCAAATGTAAGTTTTATCATTTACCTTAAACTCGTAGGTTGGCTTGTATAAGGTATCGTTTTCGGCATCTATTTTTTCGTGGATTGTTGCCGAAGTAGAAGTAGTCTGTGCGTCTAGCTGGGAATCGTTCATTTTGTACAAAGCGATTAAGAAGGCAAGAAGTGCTAGTAGGGAAATGCCGATAACCGTAAAGATAATACCTAGTTTCCTGGCGGTATGTAATTCTTTGGGCGAATTGACTGAATTATTCGTAATATCAATGTCCATTTATATCCTTTAAATTGTATTCCAATCTGACAAGTTTAGATTTGCTATTTGATTGCGCGGTATGATTGCGACGAAGTACCAAAAAGCCATATCATCAGTGCCGATTTCGGGCCTGTCGGTACTAATTGCAAAATTGACAGTGTTGTTATTGAGATTGACACTTTCGAGCTTGTGATTAATGCTGCCAGACGATTCGCTTTGAACTTGAATAAATATATCATTATGTTTGAAATATTCAATATTTATAGCTAATACATCGGAATATTTTTTATAAAAACGACTAAGCTCTTCGGGGGAAGTGATGTGATATCTCGAATTGTCGGGATGATCACTAAAGACTTCGTGTGTTTGTAATTCGTATTTGATGATTTGATTGTCTGATGATGTGCTTTCGATTTTTTTGTAATCGTAATATAGCCAAGCACTGCAACCACAAATAATTAGAATGAGTAATAATGCAGTTGTTGCAATTATTTTATGTTTGAATTGAAACATTTTTTGGGTGCTATTTTATTTCGGATCCGCCCCATTCGACGATAGTGAAGCCGTTTCGTGCTGGAGTTGAGAGAACCTGCTCTTTAACGTCGATTGGTGCGTCGAGCGGCTTGTAATCCATATATACACGAATTGTAGTGTCGGCTTTTGGAGTGGTAGTTAGGGGCATGTATGAAGCGATTTCGGATTGTGTCTCGAAGCGGATGTAGTTGTAATTGTTGTGTTCGAGTTTTGGCAACCAGTAGATGATAAACTCTTCGGCCTCGCGGTAATTTAGGCCAAGCGTGGATAGCTTATCTTCTAGGAATTCTGCTGTCTCTTTGCCTTTTACGATGAAGCCGTCTTGTTGAACTGATGCGTAATGGTTTTTACCTTCCCAATAGAGGGAGTAGAGCTTGTTTCCGGTCTTTTTGTCTGTAAGCTCGCCAGTTGGTTCCGCTGTGACATTCCAGCTTTTTTGATATTGTGGATAGCTAGTGGTTATTAGTTCGGGATGACCAAGAACTATACTGACGTCCGTAGTTTTGGTTGGGTAAAGATAGATAATAGGTTTGTATTCTATCGAAGAGTCACATTCAATGGTGTTGCGAGAGTGGTAATTGACGACGATGTCACCGCTTGTAACGCTTTTATCTAGCTTGAAAGCATAGAAACGATAGGTTGGGGCGCAGAAGCCACATTTTGAGTCGTAGTCGAAAACAACACTAACTTGGCCATTGGATATATCAAACTTGCTTGGCTCGATATTTTCTTCAGAGCAGGAGTTATAGCGAACGGCTACAAGCGCATAATTATTGCCTTCAAAGTCTGCCGGCGAAAGTGTCTTGTCGCCATTTTCTAGGTTAATATCTCGCATGGTAGAGGTATATTCGTCGTAGCTGGATACAATTTGGTCTGGTATGGCTGATTCTGTGTCGTAAATATTATTGCCATTACCGATATAGATATATTGGCCTTTAGTTTCGTCGATTTCTTTTTTATGCTTAGCGTTATGAATCATGTTAATTGCTAGGATTGAAAGGAGGATTATTATTGCGAATATGGCAATAGACATATAGAATAAAGGATTCTTGAGCACGTTCTCGCTTTTTTTGTTTGATTTTGCTTTGGCTGACTTCTTGGCGTTCATAACTATATCTTAGCATAAACGTGTTAGTAATAGGAGAAAAAGAAACATTGAGGCGTTTAATATATAATAGATACATCGTGAGCAGAAAAACGAATACTAGCTATGATTATTACGATGTGCCAAAGTTGGCGAATTTGTGGGATTTGATAACTTATCGTAAAAATTTGGAAAAGACTGCGTTTGCGTGGCGTGAAGATGGCAAGCTGCGTCAGAAGAGCTTTGCAAATGTTTTTGATGACGTGAAAGCGTTGAGCGGCTATTTTTACGCAAATTACCAAGGAAAGAATATAGCCGTAATTGGAGAGGATAGCTATGCTTGGCTGATAATTGCGTTGGCGATTATCGTGAGTGGAAATGTGTGCGTGGCGCTAGATAAAGATTCGGACCCGGAATTATTAAGAAAACAACTAAAGCAGGTGGACGTAAAGGCGGTATATTATTCTTTGGATTATTGCGGTGAAATTGGTGAAATATTCCGCAAGAGCTATCCTTTTGAAGAAGTGGAAGATTATATTAGTCTTGGTAAAAAACTACACAATAAAAATACGCAGGACATTCAAAAGGATGCGATGATATTCTTTACCTCTGGCACTACTGGCTATGGCAAAGCTGTGGTCTTGTCGCAAAAAAATATCATGGCAGACTTGTATGGGGCGTCATCTATTTATTGCCCAAGAGGTCGTGCGGCTAGTTTTTTGCCGTACCATCATGCATTCGGATTCGTGACGTCACTGTTAATGCCATATTATTACGGATGCTATACTTTTATTTCCGGTAGCTTAAAACGCCTATTAGACGACTTCAAAGATGGGAAGCCGGACACTATATTTGCCGTACCAATGGTTGTCGAGACGATGTACCGACAAATATGGCGTACGGCAAGACGTGAAAAGCGAGAAAGAAAGCTGAGTCGCGGAATCAAAGTCAGCAATGCTCTAATGAAGATTGGAATAGATTGGCGGAAAAAGCTTTTTAAGCAAATCTTGGACGAATTTGGCGGAAATGTTGATTATGTAATTTGTGGTGGTGCGGCGCTCGATGTGAAGTATATAGAATGGTTTAGGAGTATAGGGATAGAGATTTTGGTCGGGTATGGTATTACTGAATGTTCGCCAGTAGTCGCGGTAAATCGCAATCATTACAAACGCGATGGTAGCGTTGGGCAAATTTGTCGAGACGTGAATGTGAGAATAATTGACGACGAAATTGTTGTTAGCGGCGACATCGTAATGAAGGGGTACTATAAGGACCGTAAATCGACGGAAGAAGTATTGAAAGACGGACGTTTTTATACGGGAGATTTGGGGGGATTTGATGAGGATGGTTTTCTGTTTGTGACGGGACGGAAAAAGAATTTGATTATTTTGAGTAATGGAGAAAATGTAAGTCCGGAAGAAATAGAAGCAAAGTTGGCTAACGATAATGGCGTGGCTGAGGTAATAGCATACGAAGATAACAATAGGATAATCGTGTCGATCTATCCAGAAAAGAGTTATATGGGTGACCAAGATTATTTTGACGAGCTAATTGGGGAGTATAATAGGGAAAAGCCTAAAAATCGACAAATTGCATATGTGCGATTAAGGACGGCGGAATTTCCGCGTAACAATAATGGAAAAATAATAAGATCAAAAGTAATAGAGGAAGAGGCAAATGGAGAAAGAAGTAATTGAACTAATATCGAGCACTTTAGAGGTGGATAAAAAGTCCATCAGTAAGGATACGGATTTACTCAATGATTTAGATGTGGAATCATTAGACTTGGTAGATTTGGTCACGGCATTTGAGGATAAGTATAGTGTAGAGATTGCTGATAAAGACATTAAAGATTTGCATACGGTTGGCGACATTGTTAGTTATATTAAGAAACGCCAGGATGAAGCTTGAATTGGCCGAATAGCATCTTTTTTAGCTTTTTGCTATAATTTATAAAGTTGTTATGAATATTTTGTATTGTGGCGACCGGAATATCTTAGATGGATTGATCATCTCGATACTATCATTAGTAAAAAATACTTCTAGGCCATTGAAGATTTTTATTTTGACGATGCGCTTAAATGGTTTTAAAGAAGTGCCGGAGAGCGCTATGGAAAATTTGGAAAAAATAATAAAAGCAAAGGACGAGCGGCACTCAATTAAGCTAATTGATGCTACGGACGCTTTTAATTCGGATATGCCACGAGCTAATTTAAAAACTTTTTTTACGCCATACTGTTTATTGAGGCTATATGCTGATTTGATAAAAGAACTACCCAAAAAAATTCTATATTTAGATACTGATGTTGTAGCGCTAAAAGATCCGTATGAGTTATATAAGATGGATAATACTGAATATGAACTGATAGGCGCGGTGGATTATTATGGGCAGCATTGGCTAAGGACGAGCTTATTTGAGAAAACATATTTAAATTCTGGTGTATTGCTAATGAATCTAGGGCTAATTAGGGAATCGGGATTGTTGCGACGGACGCGTCGGCGCGTAGCGAAGACAAAAATGTTATTACCGGATCAGACGTCATTAAATATTTATTCGCGTCGCAAGAAGATTATTGACCGGCGCTTTAATGAACAGAAACGAGAGACGGCAGATACTGTGTTTCGGCATTTTTCGACTACTTTTCGTTTTTGGCCAGTTTTTCATACGCAGAAGATTAAACCATGGAATATAGATAAAGTTCATAATGTGTTAAAATGCCATGCGTTTGATGACGTATTAGAGGAGTATCTAAAGGTAAGAAAGAAGGTAAAGTGATGAAAAAAATGACTGTGCCAGTATTCTTTTCTGCCGACGAGAAGTATGCGCCGTATTTAGCTGTTGCGATAGCCTCTTTGGTTGACCATGTAAATCCGGCATATAAGTATGAGCTGCATGTGGTTTACCACGATATGAAAAAACGGACAGTGCGCAGGATAGCAAGCTTGGGCGATGGGCATGAAAATATTGAAGTTTTAATGACTGAAATGAAGGATACTTTAAGTGGTATTTCAGATCGCAAAGAGACGCGCCTGAAGGGTGATTATTTCACTCCTACAATTTATTATCGGATTTTTTTGCCAGAGATGTTCAAGGATTGCGAAAAGGGTATTTATCTTGATAGTGATATTGTTGTGCTAGGCGATGTGGCGGAGCTGTATAAAGTGGATTTGGGTGGCAATTTAATTGGGGCTTGTTCTGACATTTCGGCAAACAATAACGAATTGTTTTGTGATTATTTTGAACAGGTAGTGGGGGTGGACAGCAAGAAATATATAAATTCTGGCGTGTTGCTGATGGACTTCAAAAAGATGCGTGAAGAAGAATTTGTGGAAAGATTTTTGTATTTATTAAATACGTACGACTTTGATACTGTGGCGCCGGACCAGGATTATTTAAACTCAATGTGTTATGGTAGAATTTTGCATCTAGATCAAATTTGGAATGCGATGCCGACGCCGACGAAAAAGTTTGTGCGTAACCCGATGATTGTGCATTATAATATGTTCTTTAAGCCGTGGCATTATGATGGGACAATGTATGAAGAATTCTTTTGGAAATATGCTAACGAGTCAAGCTTCTTGAAAGATATACAGCATGAAAAAAGGAATTTTACGCGTTGGGATAAAAAAGGCGACGAAAAGCGTTTGCAATGGATGGCCGATCGCGTAACGGAAATATTGGGCAATGAAGTTACATTCCGTACGGTCATGCGTGGACTGGACAAGAAATGATTATAGGTGGCGATAAAACTGCGGTAGTAAAAAATATACGTAAAAACATAAAGGCAGGAAACTTAAACGCGAAAGTTGAAGTTGGCGATCCAGTTTTTTCTGATGAAGAAGCTGAGCGCGCTATAAAGAATCTGAAAGATTTTCGGAACAATCATAAGATTAAATATTGGTTTCGTAGCCGTGGCGCAGTTATTACGCAACAAACTTTTGGCATTGCTATGAGTCATTCAATCAAAGTCGAAGGAATTGAGAAATTGGATCGCATAAAGAATGGCGCAATTATCACTAGCAATCATTTTAATCATCTTGATAGTATGTGTGTGCGTAAGGTGATTAAAAAACAGTTCCGTAAGACTCCATATATCGTAATCCAAGATACGAATATCGCGATTCCTGGTCCGATTGGCTATCTGATGAATAATTTAAAAACTCTACCGTTAAGAAAAGGGCCTAATTATATTATTAAAGAATTTGTCCCAGAGCTAAAACGTTTAGTTGATTGTGGCGAATTCGTTTTAATATATCCCGAAGAGGAAATGTGGTACAACTATCGTAAGCCGCGCCCATGTAAACGTGGGACATATATGTTTGCAGCGATGGTAAAAGCACCGGTAATTCCAATATTTGTTGAGCTAATAGATACAGGTAAAGATGACAATGGCCAATTCAATAAGCTAAAATTCGTAGCGCATGTATTAAATCCTATCTTTCCGAACGCACAAAAGAGCGTACGTGAGAATAGTATAGAAATGGCAAGAACGGATTACGAGCAGCGCGTAGTGGCCTATGAAAAGATATATGGCAAAAAACTTGATTATAAATTCTCAATCGACGATATTGTTGGCTTGAAGGCGAAAGAGCGAAATCAATAATTATTCTTTGGGAAGATATTTTATATATTCGTAGGTGCTGAGTTTAACGCGTTTTTTCATGATTGATTCTACGCTATTCTGTAGAAAGCGAATCTTTTCTTTACGTGAGAGGTTATTGGGGATTTTGACGGGTCCGTCTATATAGATGGTTATTTTTGGTTTTTTGCGGAATTTGGTCTTTTGGTATGTGGTGGTAGCTACAAATACTGGAGCTTCGATAGTGATCGGAAAGTGAAAAGCGGCTAACTTCATTGGCCTAATGCTGGTATACCATGGCCAAACATGGGCTTCTGGATAAGTGATGATGGCTTTCTTTTGCGAGATACGAGTGCGGATTGCGTCGTTGAATCTTTGAAGTTGGCGAATATTATCGGGGATTGGCAGGGCGCCGGCAAGTGGAAGATACTTCCCGATGGCGACAATTCCGAGATTTGCAGGACTGCATATAAGGTAGGGGTGTTTTGGGAAAGTAGTAATGAAGTGGTTAATGACGTCGCCAAAGACTTGTGTGTGGCTGGAGTATAAAAAATAACCTTGGTGTCCGGCTGCTTTGAGAGCGTTGCGATTTATGATTTTGATGTGAGCGTAAAATTTTTGATAGCAAAAGACATATATAACGATAATCGGGTAGAGTATGATTTCCAAGAGACGTAAAAAGGGGCGATGACTAATCCATTTGTAGTCTTTTGGTAACTTATAGTTTTGCTGCTTGCTTTCGGAAAAATCTTGCTCGAAAGAACTATAGTATCTTATTTCACTCATTTTATTTTATTATATAACCAGGATAAGATTAGTGCGATTAAATTAGCAAGAACGATAGTCGCGCCAGTTGGTGTACTTAGGATATATGAAATCGTCAGACCGATAATGAAACAAATTATAGCTAAGATGACGGAAGCGATAATGCTACCGCGGAATGTTTTACTGAGATAGAGTGCGGACAAGCAAGGAAAAATGATTAGGCTTGAGATAAGTAGCGCGCCAAGCATACGCATGCCGATTACTATAATTAGTGAACAGAGCGTAGCTAAAATAGTGTTGTATAGTTGAACTTTAATGCCAATTGCTTTAGCGAATTCTTCATCGAATGTAATAGCGAATATTTGACGTCTAAATAATAGAAATACAAAAATGATAATGATCCCCACGATGATACAGAGTTTTAAGTCGTGTTCGCTGATAGCGAGAATACTTCCAAATAGGTAAGAGTTTAAATCGATATTTACACCTTTATTTATAGAAATAAGGAATGTACCTAAAGCGAGGGCGGACGCCGACAACACGGCAATTGCGGCGTCGCCGTTAATTTTAGCGTTTTGGCTAAGGCGGAGGATTAGAATAGCCGATATTGCAACGATTGGGATAGAGAATTCTAGCGGCGCAATGTTAAGAATAGTAGCGATTGATGCGGCACCAAAAGCAACGTGTGATAGTCCGTCGCCAATCATTGATTGTTTTCGAAGAACGAGACTAGATCCGATAAGCGAAGAACATATTGTGATAATGATTCCCGCTATAAATGCGCGGAGGATAAAATCATAATTTAGCATTTCGATTAAACTAGTGAGCATGGATTCTCCTAACATATTCTTTAGTGGTTCCAAAGAACGGCAGGTTTGGATCGAGGGAGAGGATTTTGTTTCCGATTAGGTTGTTGTGGTCGAGGTCGTGCGTGACCATAAGTATAGTAGTGGATTTATTTAGTTTTTCTAGGGTGCGATAAAATTCCTGTTTCGAGTTATAATCGAGGTTATTTGACGGCTCGTCGAGTATTAACAGATTAGAGCTTGCAACGAGGGCTCGAGCAAGTAAAACACGTTGACGTTGTCCGCCTGACAATGTGCTAAATTGTTGGCGAGCGATGTCCGCTATGTGTAATGTGTCAAGAGCTTTTTCTATTTTTTGTTTCGGATACCTGGAAAATAAACCGATTTGGTTTAGGCTGCCGGATGCTACGACTTCGTATACAGAGGCGGGGAAGGAAGGACTATGATGCGGGTTTTGTGGCAAATAACCTATTACCCTACGTTGGGAATGATTTTCAAATTGGATTTTTCCTTGGTTTGGCTTGATTTCTCCAAGTAAACATTTGAGAAGAGTCGATTTGCCGCTTCCGTTAGGGCCAACAATACAGAGAAAATCATTCTTTTCGATGGCGAAAGACAAGTTGCGGAAAATATAATGATTCCCATATTTAAGACTAAGGTTTTTAATTTGCAATACGGTCATGAAGAGCCTTGTCGAGGTTGCTTAAATTATCAGTCATAATGTCAACATATGAATATCCAGCGTTGAAGTCTTCTAGGGAGACATTGTGGAGAGAATGCCAAGTTAGTTGTTGGGCGCCGGTGGATTCTGCGAGCGTTTGAGCAATTTTAGTGTTTGTTAGCTCCAGATGAAAAATGATTTTTTCGTGGTTTTGCGCAATTATTTTGCTCAGTTCTGCAATCGTCTTTGCGGAGGCTTCGGTCTGCTCGGAGCAACCTGGGAAAGCGGCGATATAGTCGAATCCGTATTCTTCGACAAAATACTTAAAAGGGAATCGGTCTGCGACTATTAGTGTACCGGTCTTTTTATCAGCTAACCGTTGGAATTTTTTGTCTAGCACGTTAATTTCTTCAGTAAGTTGCTCTAGGTTCCGTTGATATGTAGCAGTACTGTCGGGATTGCTGTTTTTAAAGGCTTGAGCAATTGTTTTTGCTATTTTAATAGCATTTTTGGGGCTAGTCCAAATATGTTCGTCGTATTCTTCTTGTTCACCTTCTTCTTTCTCTAAGATGCCATCTTTGCTTTCTGTTTTTAGATTAACCGAATCCATCATACGAATTATGATGGTGTTTGCTGTGTTGATTTCTGATATTATTTTTTCGACCCATTCTTCTGATTCTCCGCCATTGTATATGAAAATGTCTGAGTTTTTTATATCTACAATGTCTTGAGGTGAGGGCTCGTAACTGTGAAGATCGGATCCTGGCTGTAAGAGCATTTTATTTTGAACGTCGGTGTCTTTGCTAATACTACGCGCCAAGTCGTAGGCGGGGAAGATGGTTGCAACTACTTTGATTTCGTGTTTTTCTGGTTCTTGTTCGTTGATTGGTAGGAAAAATAGAGTAGAGAAGATGCCGATTAGTGAGAGGATAAATAATATCTTTATAAATGTTTTCATATTATTTGGCTTCCTCCTGGCATTTTTCGCATATGCCATTAATTATAAGGTCGTAATTGGTAATTTTGAATAGGTGCTTTTTTGCGATATGTTTTGAAAAGCTGCGCAAGTGTCGGCAGTCCAAGTGATATATGTGATGGCATTTGTTGCATTCTAAATAAAAATGATTTTCATTTTTGCATGGCTTCATGTAAAAGTAGCATGCTGTATTGTCTGAGGCGAGACTCTTATGGAGAACGCCCTTAGCTGAAAAATCGTCAAGAAGACGATATATCGTACTGGTTCCCATGGGATTTTCGTTCTCAACTAATCTAGCTGCGATTTCTTTAGCAGTGAAGGGCTTGTGAAATGATTGGGCGGTTTGCAGAAAGTAATCTTGGTTGATGGTGTGGTATTTTGTACGGCTTGACATAGGCTCCTTAAATTTGGGAATGATTATCATTTTAGTATATGGCGAATTATTGTATCTGTAAAGCGTTTTAAGTAGTTAATGCCTTATCAATATTTGCCGTTTATGATAAAATAGTGGGGAAGCTATGAAAGGATTAGCGGAAGATTATAAGGCGATTTGGAAAAAGGATCGTGGCCTATTGTGGTGGATGGGGGCGAATTTTTTGCTTAATTTGTGGCTTTTTCTTGTTCCGTTTTTTAGCTTGGATTCGTCGCACCCGAAGATTTGGGCGCGCTATTCTGATATTAGTAATGGTTACCAGCAAAGCGAATGGTGGTACTTGTTGTCTTTCTCAATAATCGCGATAGCCATAGGTGTAGGGCACACGATTATTGGGGCGCGGATCTTTTCGAAACGTGGCAAAGATATTGCTAGATTATTCTTGGGCGTCAGTTGCGCAATTACGATTGTAGCATTGCGCTTCTTGATGAGTATTCTTGGAGAAGGATAAATGTCAAAAGTTGTAGAAATACCGGTGGGAAAACGTAAGCCACTGTATCGTTTTTTTGAACTATTGCCTGGATTGCTAAGCTATGGAATGATTATTCTGTTATTTGTTCTCTCAGCGATAAATCCAATTTTGGGTTCATGTTATATTTTGCTGATTGTAATTATGAACTTAGTCAAGGCGATAGGGATTGCTTTTCGAACCGTGCAAGGCTATAAGGCAATAAAGCGATGTATTCGTGTAAATTGGCGCAAGAGGCTAGACGATCTAGAGAATCCTGCCGATAGCTACGATAGATTAGCGGGGACGAAGAGTAGCTCTTATGAATATGGGCAGCATTTGAATAATCTTTGCATGATGGCTGCGGCCGAGGATGGTTTTTACCCAAAGCCAAGTGAGATATATCATGCCGTAATTGTTGCATTGTATAACGAATCGCTTGATGTATTAGTCCCAACTATAGAGTCTTTGTTGAAAACAACTTATGAAAAAAAGCGTATGATTGTGGTGATTGCATATGAAGAGCGAGGTGGCCCAGAAGCAGAAAGAGTTGCGAAAACATTAGAAAAAAATTACCGAAAGAGGTTCGGCGCTTTTATTATAGCGAAGCATTCGGACGGCATTAAAAATGAAGTGGTTGGTAAAGGAGCGAATATAACAAATGCCGGTCGCGTAGTGCAGGAATACGCCAAAGAACATAATATTCGTTATAGCAATGTGATAGTAACAACTTTAGACTGCGACAATAAACCGCATCGGGTTTATTTTGATAATGTGGCGTACGAATACATTGTTCATGAGGATCGAAAGAGAATGAGCTATCAGCCCGTTTCGTTGTTTACGAATAACATTTGGGATGCTCCAGCAATTTCACGCGTTGTGGCGTCGACGAATTCATTTTGGAACGTTATTTGTACGATGCGGCCTCATATGTTGCGCAATTTTGCATCGCATTCACAACCGCTCGATGCGCTCGTGGAAATGGATTTTTGGAGCGTGCGCACGATTGTCGAGGACGGTCATCAATATTGGCGAAGTTTGTTTTATTTTGACGGCGACTATGAGGTATTGCCGATTAGAACGCCGATTTATCAGGATGCAGTATTGTCGAATACGTTATGGCGTACACTGAAAGCGCAGTGGGTACAGTTACGGCGTTGGGACTATGGCGCAAGCGATGTGGCCTTTGTGGGTACTTATATGTTTTCAAAGAAACGAACCATAAAACTGAGTTCGTTGGTGCCGAAGTTTATACGTTTGCTGGATGGTCACGTAACTTTGGCGGCGATTGCGCCAATAATTGCATTTGGTGGCTGGGTGCCATTAATATTCCATTATGATACACGCGATTTGTTATCGCATAATTTACCAATGGTAGTAAGTTATATTCAGACGGTTGCGGCGGCTGGCTTGTTTATCTCGTTGATATTGTCCCTAAAAATGTTGCCAGAACGTCCGGCGCGTTATCCGAAAAGTAAAAAGATATGGATGGTGCTACAGTGGATTTTGGCGCCATTGACGGCTATTGTGTATTCTTCGTTTTGTGCCTTCTATTCACAAACGCGCTTGCTTCTAGCATTATATATGGAAAAGTTTGATGTTACCGAGAAAGCCGTTAAAAAATAACGTGGCTATGCTTTATTGTCTTGTCTTTTTAGATTAAATTTAGAGTATTAATTAATTTGGAGGTAGAAAATGAAGTCTGGGCCGTGATTTTTTGATGCTATTTATAAATAACATTGGAGGTAATTGTGAAACATATAGAAAAATATGGATTAATATTTAGTTTTTTAATGGCAGTTTTTATAACTCCGTCAGTTGGTGCGACTAGTGCGAGGGTAGCGGATAATCCAAATAGCGCGCAATGAATTGGCATCTCGCACAGTATGACTGGCTTAACGAATTCTGCAAATAATAGTTATACATTTAATATAATTCAGGACGAACAGAATCCGGCCGTAGTGGAGAATATGCCGACCGAGTTAGAAATGAATTTTCGTGGTTTGCCAGACGAGAACGGTATTGTTAACGTAACGAGCCAACTCGATATTGGGCAATTAGATTTTACGGCTTTGGGCGATTATAAGTTTTCAATACGTGAGGTAGCATCTTCTGATGCGTCGAATTATCCAGTCGATAGTGATGATGAGTTTTTCTTTTATGTCAGTGTACGAAATAAATTAGACGAGAATAATCATCCAACTGGCGAATATATAGCAAGCTTGAGTAGTCAAACAAAGAATCATGATACCGGTGAAAAAGAAGATGCGATATTTCAATCGAATGCGACTAGAAGCTATGTGCGAATAACAAATAAAGTGACAGGTAATTTGGCGAACGAAAACGATTATTTCAAGTATCGAATTGAGTTTGAAAATGCACCAGAAGGTGATGAATATGCAGTTTCTGGACAAGATGCAGTAGTTAACTATAAAGGCGAATCAATTTCGACTGTTAGTAAAATAGTCGTTGGCCAGGATAACTATATATACCTAAAGCATGGCCAGACGGCAACGATTGGCCTGAACGGTAATTACGATGAATTACCGATTGGGCTCAATTATAGACTCGTTGAGGTTGAGGGGAACGGCTATGCGCAGTATGTTGACGGCGTGGCTGGCGACACTTCAGTCGCGAAGACCGTTACGATAGACGCGGATAGTAGCGGAAATATTGTAAGTTTTATCAACCATAAAGAAGGTGATATCTTGACTGGCATAGTAATGAATGTTCTACCATATCTGCTAGCTATTAGCACAATCGGCGGCCTAGCGCTAGCATGGAGGGTGATTAAGAAAAAACATAAAGAAACAAAATGCTCAAGATAAGAAGCGAGGCGTGGCGAGGGTGGGCGCGCCTGGCGACGAAGGCATTGTTCGTAAGCGGATCAATTTATCTGGTGTTTGGAGTATTATTTGGGGTTGCCCGTGGGGTAGGGGCGTCTGATGGGAAAATAATACTGTATTGTAGAGTATGTGGGCGGTATGTGGCTGGAGATGTTTTATTGATGAGTGATGGGCGTTGTGTTGAATATGGTAATGGTGATGGTGGGATGGTGGCGGGAAAGGTTATAGCTCAACTAGGCGTGCGGAATTTTACGTATGAAATTAGTGAATAATTTACTAAACTTTATTATGTATGTAGCATTGGCGCCGCTTGTCTTGGTTAGTTTGTACGTGATATATGATAGCTGCAAGGTTTCTAAATCAGCCGCTATAGATGCTTCATTAGTATCATTAGTGAATCAAGATGGAGATGAAGTTTTTGACACTTTGGAAGAAGAAAGTGAGTATACGATTGCCTGGTTGCAAATTGAGGGGACTAACATAAATTATCCAGTAGTGAAAGGAAAAGATAATGCTTGGTTCTTGAATAGAAACTATAGGGGAGAATTTGCGACTGCAGGGAGTTTATTTTTAGATTATAGAAATGAGGGTGATTTTAGTGATGCCTTTTCGATTATTTATGGTCACAGGATGGGGAATGGCGAGATGTTTTCTGACATACAAAAATTCAAAAATGACGATTTCTTCAGTGTGCATAAAAAGGGGGTATTGAAGCGACGAGGGGGCAGCTATGGGTTGGAAATATCTGCTTATGCAGAGGTAAATTCGAAAGACTGAAATATATATAATACCGAAGTGAGTCGCAACAATAATAGCTTTGCTGTAACGAAGATGATATTTGATAATGCGATTCATAAGCGCGGTCGCGGGGATAGTGATCGCTTTATATTGTTATCGACATGTGACGGTGAGAGCAAGGATAGGCGAGACGTATTGCTCGTTCGTATAAAGGATGATGATAATTAGAGGTTCCACCAGGTCGGTCTTGTGATTTCAGAAGGAATCTCGAGGAACATATTGCCTTTTCCGAGTACGCTTGATGTATCCCAATTATTTAGAACCGTGAGCGGTGTTATGCCGCCATCGTAAGCAGACATATAGCTCATATTAGTCACGTTTGACACGTCCCAGTCACTTATTCCAGAGATATCCGTTAATTCGCCGAGATTGAAGTAGAACATTGCAAAAGGCCGCATCCAGAACTCTCACAGATGCGGTCTTTTTGCGGATAATTCCACGTTTATGCGAAGTTACTCATTTTTTAAGGATATAATTTCGAATAACAAACTTTTGGTGGAACTATCGGAAACCTGCTCGAACAATTACGAAATAATTCGCGATTACGTCAAGAATCACGCTTCTACCCCTGTTAATACCGATGTAGATTCAGCCATAGTAGACCAGTCCTACAACCCAGATTATATAGTAGGATCCATCAAACAACAACAAAAGGTACTTACCGAGCTAGAAACTAGAACTATTTGTGAGAGGTATAAGAATGGCGCTTCAAGCTATGAACTCGCCAAGGAATTCGGATGCCACCGTAGAACTATCTGTGACGCACTCAAGCGAAATGGTGTAGAGGTATCTCATCAAGCATCAAAGAAGCCGGAGCTCACCAAGAGGATTATTGAACTATATGCGGAATATAAGACGCCGAAGGAAATCGGGACCATTGTCGGGATTGACTATAACGCAGTCTGCAAAGTCCTTAAAGAGAATGGAATCTATATACGCAAGAGCTGGGAGTATCCAAAAGAATAACGCAATAACACTCACGCCATAACGATAAGCGGATAACGCACTTATGATATAATGCAGTCATATGATTAACTTAATTCTTAGAAACGAAGACTTTGGACTACGAAACGTAGATTTCACAGAAAAATGCCGCACTCGCTATTCTTCACGCGGAATAGTTATCAATCCAAAAACTCATAAAATCGCCATAGTTGCAAAAACCAAGATTAAAGAATATAAGCTACCCGGAGGCGGTAAGGAAGGCGAAGAAACTGAAGAGGAAACTTTTTGCAGAGAAGTACTTGAAGAAACGGGCTGCAAAGTTCGCATTATAGACAAACTTGGTACCGTTTATGAGGAAAGAAGCAATATCGACCTAAAGCAATTCTCGACTCTATTTATTGCCGAATTAATAGAAGATGCCGGCACACTTCATCCAACCCAAAAAGAAAAAGATGAAGGTCTGACCATTGAATGGATGGATTTAGATAACGCAATCAGTACAATTAGGGATAGTTACAATAAAGTATTAGGCGACAAATACGAAGATACTTATGTTGCCCACTTCGTAATCAAACGAGATTTGGAAATCCTAGAAGAATACAAATCCTCTAAAACAAAGCAATAACGGTTACCAAGGCAAAAAGAGCTCGGTTTAATTCGACGAATAGTCTCCATATATCCGGAGACTATTTTCTATTCAAGTAGCATGTTTATTCTTCGTACAATATAAGCATGAGCAAGCATCTATCTAAAGCCAAGACAAAGAAAATCGTAAACAAATATTATAAAGGCGTGAAAACACCAGACTTAAGCAAACAATACCGTATTCCTATCAGCACTATATATACATGGATAAAGAAATATCCTCTAGCACACCTCAAGCACAAGTTCCTCGCACAAGCTACAGGCTACCGAAACCTCGAGAAACGCGCCACTAAATTCGGAAACGAGTTGAACCTATTACAGAGCTTCCTTGAATACAAAGGAATAGAGAATAAAGAGCGCTACGAATTCATGGATCTCCTCTACGGAAAATTCACCATCCATGAACTATGTGGAGCCTTTAATATCGATCGCGGCACCTACTACAATCATCTACGCAACAAAGATAAATACACTCACTTCAAAGACCGCAATGCTCGGATTGACCCCATCATATATAAAATACATAACGACTTTAAAGAATATGGCGCTGAAAGAATCGCCATTGCTATCAGGGAAGAGACCGGCGAAGCTGTAAGTCCAGACTATATCAGAAAACGTATGAGATACCTTGGAATCGAGAGCAGTCTCACGAAAAAGCCGAAACCAAGATTTCTCCGATGGAATACGCGCAAACAAACATTACTCGTTAAAAAATACGAAGTAACAGACATAAATCAGGTCTGGGTAGCCGACATTACGGAATGCCAGATTAAAGGAATAAAAAGATATATTAGCATCTACGAAGATTTATGCTCAAGAAAAATCATTGCATATAATGTAGGGTACAATCAAACAGCGCAACTTGTTCGGCTTGGGCTCGATCGCGCAATGAAGACTAGGCATCCAAAACCCGGTCTTTTTATTGTTCATACAGATGGCGGAGCTCAATATAACTCATGGACTATGCGTAGGCTCTACGCTAAATATAAAATCAATCACTCCGTCTCCCGCCCGGCTATGCCTACGGATAATGCAAATGTCGAATCATTTAACGGAACTTTAAAGTCCGATTTCATTAAAGGAGGCGATCAGTTCCATAGCGACTTCGAATTCAGGGAGAAATTAGATGAATTCATCGAGAAATATAACAGCACTCGTGTTCATGCCGCTCTAGGCGCATCTCCAGATAAGTTTGAAGCAAGACGCAGTAACGCAACAAAATAAGCATAATCCAAGCAGAATTCTAAGAATAACGGATATAAATTTTAAAAAGGTGGGGTTCAAATCTTCTACTTTTCGAATTTTATGGAAAAAAATTAGGAAATTCCGCATTTCCTAGTCGTCAAACCTACCTCTATTATTATTAGAATATTCTAGAATTTCTGTCACGGAAGTCGCCGGTGTTGCAAACCCAAAAACTCATCGGTTTGTTAAAACTCGCATCATTTTTTATACTTTTCCACCATTATGCAATCCGCTCCTGACCCTTGTTAAATCGAATAATTTCTAATAGAAAATGGACAAACGTAAATTTCCGCTATTGCTTTTTTTAAGCATAACTGCTTAAGTTATATTAAGACCATGCATGGGAGGTGCTTGGCTATATATAATTTAATTCTCAACTACCATGAGAAAAATGGAGGGTATAGTGTTTTTGGGAAAGTTTCTCCCTAAGTTCGGAGTAAGGACTCGGAGGGATCGCGATCAGAAAGCAAAAAATAGAGTTAGTATTTTTGTGGCACTCATTTTGAGTGCCATTTCCATTTTTGCAGTCTTTGGTGTTTTTGCTAAGACTGTCAAGGGAAACGAAGCTCACGTAGAAGTCGATTCGGATTTAACATACTACCTGAAGGTTAAGGAAGACGGCGTAGATGCTGCCGGCGTCGAATCCAGCGATACACAAATCGCCAATGTGCGCGGTGGCCGTGTTGCCATTACGGATAGGATCCCGGATGGTCTCATCTTCCAGGGATTCGTCACTACATCTAATGGCTTAATCGGTGCAGTATCCCGTGCTGACGGCGTAACTGCATGTTCCGGTAAGGTCGTCGACGACACCAAAGAAGAGACTCTGGATGCCGGCACCTGGAATGATGCCCATACGGAATACTTCTACCATGGCCTCCACTACAACGACTTGACCCGTACCGTCTCCTTTACGGCAGAGAGAATTAAAGCCGGTTGCGAACTGACGGTTGGCATCATCACCAAGACTCCGGCCACTGTCGACGATCCGGACACCGCCCAGGTTGAAACACGCCGCGACTTCTACAACTCCGCTTTCGCTGCCGAAAAAGACCTTACAGCGGTCTCCAATACTGTCCACGCCTGGATTGGGAGCTTAGACACTCAGGTATATAAGGTCAGATATAGCTATACCGGAGACGTTCCGACCGGTGCCCCAACTGCACCAGTCGAACAGTCTTATGCGGCAGACAGCGCAGTTGCAGTAAGCACCAGTCCAAGCCTCCAGGGCTATACTTTCTCCGGCTGGACTACGGAAGGCGCTACCGTAACGGACAACTCCTTTACGATGCCGAGCCAGGACGTAGAGTTTACTGGTATCTGGACAAAGAACACTGCTGCTGCTAAATACAACGTAACTTATGTCATCAATGGAGATAAACCGGCAGACTTCATGCCTCCGGCCCAGAAGGAATACGAAGCCGGTACTACGGTCGATCTCGACTCTACCGAGAAAGATGCCATGATCGATGGCTACAGATTCTCCGGCTGGTCTACCCAAGACGTAACACTAAGCGAAGCCGGCTTTACTATGCCTGCCCAAAATGTAACCATTACCGGAAGCTTTGAGCGCGTCAGCTATACAGTCTGCTATGAGTTTGAGGGCGCCATCCTGCCGCCAAATGCCGATACTCTCCTGCCCGCCTGCGAAACACATTATCCTGGGGATACTGTCACCAGGGCTGCCAATCCACAGGCTGACGGCTACGAATTCCTTGGCTGGTACAAGAACGAAACCTTCACCATGCCTGAGAAGAATGTAGTGATCCAGGGTGAGTGGGGGCAGGCTATGGACAAATTTGCACCAGCCATCTCTAAGTCCATCGTT
>JAIKZA010000065.1 GCA_024682595.1 Candidatus Saccharimonadota bacterium
GTTGATAAAGTCGGATATTTCTTTGAGTATCTGGGGGAGTTTTTCATATTCAGCATCGTTAAAACGCGACAAAACGAAGTCCGTATCGCCAATTTTGCTACGGAGGTTATCGTTGGCGGTGCCGATGCGAAGACGCGGAAAGTCTTCCGTGTTGAGGTGTGTGACGAGGGATTTTAGGCCATTATTCCCGCCCGCACTTCCCCGCTCGCGAAAACGAATTTTGCCGAATTCTAAATTAAAATCATCGCAGACTACTAAAATGTCTTGCGGTGAAAGTTTGTAGAAATCAAGGACTGATCGGACACTTTGGCCAACTTCGTTGTAGTAGGTTTGGGCTTTAACTAACAAGATATCGTGCTCGTCGTCTTTTGCGACAATGGCGTTGAATTTTGGTTTCTTTTGCCATTCAAGTTTGTGGATTTTAGCATAAAAATCTAGCACTAAAAAGCCGAGGTTGTGGCGCGTGAAATTATATTTACTGCCAGGATTGCCAAAGCCGACAATGATTTTCATAAGATAGATTGTAGCATAGTATGACGGTATAGATTTAGCCTAGCTTGCTATATTTATGGAAGTTGTTCAGCCAAAAAATTACCCCGACTGTTAGGTCGGGGTAGTCCAGAAAAAAGGGGTGAACAAATGTTTTCATCCGAGAGGCAGAAACGTAGGCATACCAAACATGGCTGCCTTAGCGCCAGGTCGAACAATAGCATTAACGTCGTCGTACGGCCAGATGACGATGGCGGCCTGCGGATTTCTGGCGTGGCGAATGCACTCTCTCATGACTGCGGCTTTGTGCCACTCGTATCTGTTCTCGCGTTGAGTTGAATCGGCCGTGAATATCGCTTTTCCGTCAACAGCTCGACTCTCAATATTCCTGATTATGGCTGCGCTCTGGAACTGAGCTTCCTCCACGATGATGTTCCCGCTCAGGCTTTCGCCGGGTATCTCAGAAGCTGGTTTTATCATCATTCGGGCCACTATTATTTTCGCCCTATCGTTGATTTCCCAATCTTCTAGCTTTTTGCCATCTGCCCCTTTGTCTCCGTGCTCTGCAATCATGGTGTGCGCGCATTCGAAGCACTGCGTTACCATCCCGGCGTACTTTTTGTCGTTGTCGCCGGGCAGGGTTAGATGATCTATCAGAGTTCTATCTGGCGGAACGAGTGTTGTATGCTTGATGTGTGGCAATAGTGATTGTTGCTTATTGTCTTTCTTCTTTTTCTTCCCCTCATAGAAGAGCGTTGCCTCTGCGCGCTGCGCCGTTTGCTTGCGGGCATTTTGTGTACGATTATTATCGCATTCTTTTCCGGCGATATTTTCTTCAATTTCCGCTTCATGCCGACGATCATCTTTGGCGTTGGCCTTTCTTCTGTTGCGTCCTTGCCTTCTTTTTTTGCTACGATTTGTTTCTGGCCTAGCACTGTAGCAATTGGCAAGAAGCGCGGGGTTAATGGCGCCCATAGCCTCAATGGATGTGCCTGTAGCTATGTATGTTTTGCCACATCCTGCAGGGCCGACGAAGAAAACGATTTTGCAAGATGGAATACTCATTGATTCCATTGCGATTGCCTGGTATCTATTATGCGGTTTAATATACTGATACTGTGCATAGTATTTTAGCGGGACGATTGCCCTCTCGTCTGCGTCGTATCTTCCTATCATATTGTAGTCATCCGTTTCCGTGAAGAAGAAGTATTCGTTTGGGTACGGAGTATTTGCAAGATAGGAGTGCAATTCCTCTAGGGACAGGCGCTTTTGCCTACGCCACATCGCGCAAAGCTCGGGGATATTTGTGACCGAGCGCCAGCCCTTGTAGATCTCTGGATCATAAAAGGTTATTGGGCACTTTGTCTGTCCCTGAGCAGCCAAGGGTAATGATTGATCGGCGGTAAGAATTTCGTTTTCTCGGCCATGCTCTGGATCGTACCAGCGATTCGCTAAGTGAAACAGATCTTTAACTGTGTCTCGCTTGATATTTTCAGAGATTGCGCCACTGTTATGGCCATGGTCGACGATAATGCTGATATTACCCTTGTCGTATCGAGTTGCATCGTCGATTTCTTCCGATTCGCCCGTTCTCAAGATGTCAACAATGTAACCGAGAAGTTCTGCGGCTAATTCACCGTTGTCGCTGGATTGCCCGATATACTCGTTGGCCATTTCCGCCCAGAGCGTAGAGATGATAAACTTACGTCTGGGCAGTTCTGCATTCAGACTGAATAATTCCGGTGATCTGAGTGCGGTCATGAAATCCAGTATGTAAAATTTGTCATCCTGGAATATGAAGCGTTTCGATCGTTGTTGCATAAAGCTTCCCTCCCTCCATTTTTCTGATTGTAAGTAGCTACAATAAAAGGGCCCCAATATAAGGCCCACCTTGTTGGCTTTATTATAGCATATTATAGGGCTGTCGTATTTTTGATTTTAGTCTAGCAATGTGATGTAATAATGACTAGAAACTGAAACTGTTAAACTGTTTAGCACATTTTTTATGGAGGTGAAAGATGAGTTTGTCGGAAGTAATGGATGTTCCCGAGCCGTCTCTTGCTAGGATGGACGAAAAAGAATGTCTGGATAAGTTAAGGAGAATCGGACTTATTCCGGGTTGGCCAAATCCTGACGATGAGTGCGATAGGAAGCGATTAAGCTATTCGGGAGGTTTCTCAATAGATGACTATTGTGCTGTGCAGATACAAAATATGCTGCGTTTCGCAAAGAAAGAGAGTCTCGATCAGATAATCGTTGGCCTGATAGTGGACGCTGTTGCGCCAGTGGTCGATTTGGCAGCGTTAGCAAAGAGGTTGGTTGAGGAAATGAATGTTGGTGGTAATATTGATTGTGGTGACGTTCCAGACGATCTTCTTATGGCTATTACTAGCGAAGAATTTCAGCCAGTAGTTGCTTGCGTAATTGCAAACTTGGAGAGCGAGCAGCTTAAGGTGTTGGTCGCCAAACTTGCTCGGAGTAGCATTCGGCCAATTGGTGGGTATCGCGCAGAAATCGTGCGCGCTATCTACTGTTGCAACATCGTAGACGATGGTGTGTTACTGGGCTGTCTAGCCGACAGTATGCTTGAGGTTGTAGACGACGGCGAACATTATGTCATATGGGGCTCGGATCGCATTCCTGTTTTGCCTATTGCGATTAACGAGGCGAGATAATATCTTCGCAAAACACGAAAAAATGAAGCACTCCTTTTCACTAAGACCGTACGACGTACGGTCTTTTTTTTGTAGAAACTTAATCACGATTACGAAAACTAAAGAAGATTGGCGTGCCGGTGAAATTAAAAGCCTCGCGAAGACGACGTTCGAGATAGCGCTTGTAGCTCCAGTGTAGAAGGCTAAGATTACTACCATATACGACAAACCATGGCGGACAAGTATCAGTTTGCACCATATAGCGAAGTTTTGGGTGCGTATTCTTGAG
>JAIKZA010000013.1 GCA_024682595.1 Candidatus Saccharimonadota bacterium
GCCAAGTAGCAGGCTCTGCAAAGTGAAGTATAAAACAATACCAAGAATCACCGAACGGGCCATGCGACCATTATTTGCACGATGGCCGACAGTAAGACTAAACATGCCAACATTCACAGCGTAAACTACCTCCAAGACGGCTGTAACAAGAATTCCAAGAACAATGAATGCCATGTCGCCATCTTTGAAGACTGAACGGAAATATTCACACATGTCATTATTCCAAAAAGCGATGAAAAAACATGCAATTACGACGACGAGAGATAGCAAAATAGCACAGAGGTCAGAAAGAACTTTGCTATCATAGAGCGTATTCTTGCTTACTGGTAGCGTATGCGTCAAATACGCTTCGTCTTTGTAGAAACTTTGGCGGAAACGTTCCCATATTCGAATTGCCGAATTAATGACAGTATTAGCGAAAGCCGCAATCGTAAAACCACGCAAAATGCCAAAGACGAGATCGCCAATTACGGAGCCCGTAAAGTTGCTGGCAATGCGAGTGAGGATAGATAGGATAGCCGTAATGGCAAAAATTATAACCATGTTACGATTCATCCACAGAAAATCATACTTAATTAGCTTTTTTAGCATGGAACATCCTCCTAAATATTTCGTCGATTGATGCTTTTTCTTTACTACGAAGTTTGTCAGCATCGCTAGTTAGCGCGATTTTCCCTTTCTCGATAAAGATTACTTCATCGAGAATGCGCTCAATGTCGGATATTAAATGCGTCGAAATAATGACGCTGGAACCTTCTTTGAAGTTAGACAAGATTGTGTCGAGAATATAATCGCGCGTGGCAGGATCAACGCCGCCCAGAGGCTCGTCCAAAATATACAGATCCGCGGCGCGCGACATTACTAAAATCAGCTGCAACTTCTCTTGCATACCCTTAGACATTTTGGAAATTTTCGAGTCTGCATCGAGATCTAAATCTTCGAGCAATTTATATGCGCGATTCTGGTCGAAATCATCATAGAAATCTTCGAACATTTTAATCGCTTGGCTAACCCGCATATTTTTGTCCAAATATGTACGTTCAGGCAAATATGAAATGTGCGCCTTCGATTGGACGCCGATGGCCTTTCTTTTGAATAAAATCGTACCGTCGGTTGGCGTGAGCAAATCGTTGATTAGCTTTATTAGGGTTGTTTTGCCAGCGCCATTTTTGCCAAGCAGGCCGTAGATTTTGCCGGGCTCGATTTTAAGACTTACGTCGTCGAGTACGGTTTTACGGTCGAATGTTTTCGTAAGATGTTTGCATTCAAGCAAAGTCATCTGCCGCCTCCTATTTCTTGCAAGGTATTAATTGCTTCTTCGAAAGAAACGCCGATTCTTTTAGTGTCGGCAAGATAGGCTTTAGCCGCTGCGGTTGCGAGTTGCTTCTTATATTTCGCAATCAGCTTTTGATCCTCAGTAACGAATTTGCCATTTGTACGCTCGGTAAAAATCAGCTGCTGATCTTCAAGCTCCTGAAGAGCTTTTTGCATTGTGTTGGGATTGACTCGCGCTCGGCTAGCCAATTCGCGCACAGACGGAAGTCGACTTCCCACCGCACACTGCCCCGACGCAATCATTAACCGCAACTGTTCTACTAGCTGAAGATAGATTGGCCTTTCGTTGTCGAAAACAAATTGAATAAGCGTCCTTTCTATTGTATTACTTGCTTAATACAATAATACATAGTGAACGCTTATTCGTAAATACTATTTATTGTTCTTCGTATACGCTTCAATGAAACAATTTAGCTTCTCGCCGTTCAATTCCGCAAACTCTTCGTAACTCTTCTCCGCTATAGCATCCGTCAAGAACTTTTGGTCCGCTTCATCAAGTTTGTCCGAACCTCGAAGCTTCTCGGAAATACAGTAAAGCAGATACGCAAGGCGAGCATTCTTGTTTTCGCCATCTTCGAGTTTTACGGCATACTCAATCTCGTGGCTAGTGTCAGCGAGTGGTTCTTTGTAACGAATTTTTACCGTGCATAGCTCATCCGAATCATTAATAACCGGCGTTTGGTATTTTAGGCCAGCATCTTGAACCGAGCCGTCATTCATCGTGAGTTCGTATAGTGCTACGCCGTGACCGCCACTGCCATATGGTTCAGAAATGACGGCATCATTTACAAAGTCTTCATGATTTAACTCGCGGTTTTCGTAACCGAGTAAGCGATACTCTTTCACAAATTTTGGATTAAATTCCACCTGGGCTTTAACGTCTTTCGCAACAATATTAGTTAGACTTTCGTATCGCTTATCGATTGATTCTTTAACGTCTTTGAGATTATTAATTACGCAATATGTGCCGTTACCATGCTTGGCGAGAACCTCGAGCTTTTCGTCTTGATAATTCCAAAGACCAGTTCCAATAACAGACAAGAACAGGTTTTCTTTTTTCTTTTCCTCAATTAGCTTTTCGAGACCGCCTTTGTCGGTAATACCAAAATTCAAATCGCCATCAGTGATGAGTATTACTTGGTTATTCCAAGATTCGTCATAGTTGTGGCGGCCAATTTCATAGGCCGTCTCAATACCTTTAGATCCGTGCGTATACCCATTTATTTTGATTGTTAGCAACTTGCCCATGATATATTCTTTGTCATACTCGGAGCGAATGGCATAGTTTTTTAACACCGTTTCATCCGTGGAGCTATATGTTACTAAACTGAAGATGTCGCCGACTTTCAGTTTGCTAACAATCACTGCGATAGCTTCCTGAGTGACCACATTGTTGCTACTCATGCTGCCGGATATATCGAGTAGCAAGATGATGTTTTGATGCTCTTTCGTTTCGGATTTCGCCTGCGCATTAATATATAGAATCTTTTTATCAGAACTCTTGTCGAGTATTTCGGTACTAATTTCAAAAACATCCTCGGCTGGCTTAGGCGAGTTGTAATCGAAATAGTTTAGAACTTCTTCAATTCGAACTTGCGACAAATCAATATCGCGCTCGTTGCGAATTTGATTCATTACAATCCCCATAGATGCGGTTGTAGTAGTCATACGAAAAGTAGAAGTTGGCGCAGTAAATACACCCTTGGCGTCTTTTTCTTCGATTTGCGCATAAGAATCGGTAGATATCTTTTCCATGAGTACTTGAGGAATACCACCCACTGCCATCGCGGACTCTTCCTCAAAAACAACACCGTCCATCGGCTCATCAGCAACAGATGCGGCCATTTTAAGTGGCCTAGCAAAACCCCTAGCTCTTCTGGTTTTGGCTAGCCGGATGCCCGAGTTTGGAATGTTGTCGTATAGCGGAACCTCTGGCGCAACCATTTTATAAATACGGTCTCTGACGGTATCCATGTCGTCATCGCCGATAAAATCGTATACTTTTGATAATAAATCTTCGTCTCCGAGGCTGTTAAAGAATTTATTAAGAATGAGATCATTACCGTAGGCATAGTAAGACAGAACGCTAGCGGCTTTTTCAGAGTAACCTAAGGCTGTGTAGAATTCGTACTTCTGCTTTAGTTCGGCAGACTTTTCGATTAGTTCTTCTAAGGCCATTTTCCCTCCTTGTTTTATGTCTTCATTATAGCGCAAAGAGATGATGCTATAATACAGATATGGCAATCGAGAGGGTGATTGATACTAGCTTACATGAAGAAGACAGCGAAGAACGCGTTGTTGAATTTTCTTTGCGTCCGACAAATTTTGAAGAATATATTGGCCAACGCCGTCTCAAGACCAACCTAAAACTAGCTATCGAAGCCGCCAAAAAACGTGGCGATGTGCTTGATCATGTTTTGTTATATGGACCACCGGGGTTAGGCAAGACTACTATGGCCGGCGTTATTGCACACGAGATGGGCGCAAACTTTCGCGCCACCTCCGCCCCATCAATCGAAAAAGCCGGAGATTTGGCCAGTATTTTAACGAATTTGACCGACGGCGATATTTTATTCATCGACGAAATTCATCGTCTCCGTCGCGCAGTGGAAGAAATCTTATACTCCGCAATGGAAGATTACAAACTAGATATCGTAAT
>JAIKZA010000039.1 GCA_024682595.1 Candidatus Saccharimonadota bacterium
TATCTCCGTCGACAAGTTACATCTTACTAGCCGTGTTACTCGCATTGATGCCATCATCTTGGCTAACGAGATTGACACCTGCGCCTACAACTCTTTCGCAGACTTCGTCAGTGGCAACAGGATTAAGGCCGACCGCAGCAATTTGAGTGCAGACGTCTGCAATAATACTGTCGAGTTCAGAGCCCCAGTCTATACCAAGAAGCTTATTCTAAACCGCACGGCTGGTAGTGAAAAAGGCAACAGCACTATCCAACGCGCCGAGATATTTGACATGAATATGGCAACCTACCTTTGGAGCTACAACCAGATGTCCCGCTACAGCCAGGCGGTGACGGTGGAGCAAAAAGAACTACCGTCAAGATACTAGGCAACAACTAAACATAAAGTGCAACTATCACAGATAGATTGCACTTTTTGTTGGTATAAAAAATATACTTATGCTAAAATTATTTCAAATGGGAGAAATTTTGAGTGAGGTAATAATTCTTATCGCGCTTAAATAAAATACGGGCAATGAACGAGAATAACAAAGACACTAACCAAGTCGAGAAGGAAAGAATAACCGACTCGCCAAATATCAGCATTAATCCAGACGATTTGAATGAGCTACAGGAAACCATTTCCGTTAGCTCGGAGAATCTCGAGGTAGCGAAGCCAACAACCGAACAGCAGACGGAAATGAAATTCCGCTCTGCGGATATTAGCCATCTTGACGGCAAGAATCTGATGGTCAACATCGAAGGCTCCCAAAAGCGCAAAATTGAAGAAGCAAAACAAAAAAAGAAAGATCAACAAGAAACCGAAAAACGCAAAAAAACCGAAGAGCGTAAACGTAAACACGACGCACAAGTAATCAAGCGCAACAAACGCATCAATAATTTAAGAACTATTGCCCAAAAGATTTGGAAACTGAAATTCGTATTTCTTGGCGTATTTTTGGCCATAGCGGCTATTGTATTGATAGTAAAGGTTATCATTCCGCTTGCCGGGAAGATTGAGACTGAAACCAAAAAAGCTGCAGAAGAAAAAATCGTTACTGAAAACAAAACTACCATGATAGAAATCTACAAAGAATTGACCGGTAAAGAATTCACAAAAGAGAAACTCGAAGAAATCGTCAATTCAAAGAACTCGGGCTTAACTGTTATATATGCAGGCGAAAGTGGTAATATTAGCGTCATCGAAGGCGACACGGAATCAATTAAGTTTAGTATTAGTCAAGACGGACAAGATACTATATCTAACTTCTACTACTTTAATTACGTTGACGATGTAGAAGTCATGATTTTCGGATCGGGCAGCAACTATCATTACAATTATGGTAAGGAACTAAAAAACTTCAGTAGCGCCGACGAGACGATCAATGAATATATTCTAGATATGCATAAAGCAGGGAGAGAAATATAAATGAAGAAAAAAATAATGTCCATTTTTGCAAAACGCCAAAAATATACAATTAGCAAACCTCTTAATTTTTACTTAGTAGCCATCCTTTCGTTCAGCTTCATTATGGTACTTGCTCAAGCAAAGCTAGTTGCCGCCGCCTCGTGCTCTAATGTCACTTGTAGCAAAACTATGCCAGACAATACAAGCATTGAAAAGTGGAGCTTAAGCGGCGTATCCAATACAAACATTGTTTTAATTGCCGAAAATATGGGTCTTGCGGACGCATCCATAAGTTACGACATAGATAATGGCACTGGCATTCATCAGATGACAGGCAGCACCGTAACGTTTAGCACAAGAAGCATGTCTGGCAATTACGATATTAGCTCTACCACCCTTGACAACAGTGGCGGCAATATGTCAATCTCATGGAATAAAAGAATCACTTCTGGTAATGGGGATATCCCGGGCTCAATTTACCTGAAATTCACTAAAGCCGCCAAATCAATCCAAGGCGAAGAATACGATATGCTCATGACAATTTGGGGCATGAAATATAAAACTACCGGAACTAGGGACTACGGCATACCAATCGTATGGGGTAACGCTACCATGCTTAAATTCGGCGCTTTCCCATACGATGCAGATGAACACCATAGCGGAAACCACGGAATAAGATATAAAGTCAACGTCAAATTGTACAAATCCGGCACAAATTTCGGAACGCGCATAGATAGCACCGGCAAATCGATGATTTGGGGCTTTGACGACATCGATATTACGGATAGGACTAATGGAGACAAAACATACGACAGTAATCATACATGGGCGGAGCACGTTGCAATCCTTAACGACCAATACACTGCGCCATTTTACGTATCAAAAAATACTAGATTGAATATCGATAAAGGCGGCAGCTGGACGGACATATATAATTCCGTAACAGATAACGGCGAGTCGGGAAAAGAAGACGTTCTATTTAGAGTTAACCCCTATAGCTTTAGCTATATTTGGCAAGGCTCACATTGCGGAACAACTGCGGCCCCCATCACCGGCACCATATATACCGGCAAATCATGGGTTGACGTTGGAGGCCATTTTGGATCCAACTACACTGGTAGTGGAGTGGCAAACAACTCAAAGATAACTATACATAAAAACTCCGAAAAGGTCGCATTTTGGCACAGGATTACACATAACAATATCGGGCCAGACACGGATAATGAGGAGTATTACGTTCAAGTAAAGATGAACGGCGACAATCCCTACTACTCAAATACATACGCAAGACAGTATCTATCGTGGGGCGACTACTGTCTCTCAAATGCACACTGCGCATATAACTCAGCTAAAAATACCCAAAAAGACGTATATAGACCAAACAGCCCCAACAATCAACCTGGCGGTAACCCGATGACCGTACCCGTTCATCCGGGACAAACAGTCAGCGTATGGCAAAGGTTATGGTTTCAAATGTCGAACATCCATACAGACTTAGGCGCATTGTCGTATCCGTATGGAGGTGGTGAATGTTCGGCCGTCTCTGACTATAAAAGCAGCACAATCTGCGTTCATCTCTATCGTCCACCTGCAACATTCACAGGAAGCGTAGGCGCTAAGGTTGACGAAAAGAATAATGGCACCTATGTTAACAAAAATACCAACGGCAACAAGATTACGTCAAGCGACGGAAGCTTTAAAGTACAATTCAGCGGAAAGATTACCCGCATCAAGCGCAATAACAAAGACGACGACGATGCCGGAGGTACAGTTGAAACATTCTACGTCACTAACATTTACGAAAATGGCAATAGGGTTACATCGCTTAGGAATCCAAGCACGAATAATACCGGATCTGGCGAAATGAAAGTAGATGACGACAAAAGCATATTTACTAGCAAAAACGTCTACAGTGGCAAACTCAAGTACGAAGAATCGAGAACTATTTGCGGAATCCTAACATACCGTGACCTAATAGACTACGCAAAACCAGACGGTTACACTGACACCGATGCCGAACAGTGTGTCACCGTCTATCGCGATCCAAAGCCCTGCGACATCAATACGGACGTCAAGTTTGGCATCCATAATGGTGAAAACCTCGGCCGCATCGGTGCCGTCAACTACAGCGTAAGCGGAAATGACAGCTTCTCTTATACACCCAACGACGCATCGTCCTACCTAAACGCCTCCGACCATACTCAAAGGGTTACGGTTTGGGCACGTCCTGGCGACTCTATTAAATTCGAACACAGCGGATGCGCAGGTGCTCAATATGCCATTAATAACAATTCTAACCTCTCGAACGTGACCAGCTACAACTCTACTGGCAAGCTCAGACAATACACAGCATCGCCATCACCAGTGCACCCTATAGACATAAACAACAACGACTACTTGTTTGGCGAAAAGATTTCGGCAAAAAGCCAAAACTCACCATTAAAGTACAGCTCGTCTAAGACCTGGAGTAGCACCGACACTGGCTCTTCCTTCCTAGTTGGCGACAACGTTGAGCTAAATGAACAATCTCCATCGAATACTAATAACAATACTTATACTCGCGACACCTATAACGACAAGAGTTATTCCTGTCTCACATTAAACGAAAACGCGCCATTCCAAAGCAAGCACTACCAAATTGCTGGCGTAAATATCACTAACAACACCTCCTTCCACGCCTACGCAAAGACTGCCGTTGCTAGCGATGTTGGACGCATCATTACTCAAAGTATTACTTGGAATTACCTCAAGGTGGTAGATACAAAACCTCAAGCTGGCTATAATCAAAGATTTACAGCAGAAGCTAACGTTATGGTCCCATACAACTACAATGCTCAGCCATACATTAGCGGTCCAAATACTAACGTTATCTATCGTGGTTCTAGCATGGGCGTTAACTTGAAGGTCTTTGTAACTCCACGCAAGAACATAGCATTTGGTGCTGGAGACTCAGAACAGGAAAGAGCTGTCAATAC
>JAIKZA010000006.1 GCA_024682595.1 Candidatus Saccharimonadota bacterium
CCGCAGCCGTCTTATTTCGAATTTCGCTTATCAATAATCTCTTGCGCGATGTTCGGCGGGACTTCCTCGTAACCGTTCAATTCCATCGTAGAAGCGGCGCGACCCTGAGACATACCACGGAGATCCGAAGTATAACCAAACATGTTTGCTAGAGGCACGAAGCCAGAGATGACCTTGACGCCATTCTCGCGGTCTTCCATGTTCTCGACACGGCCACGGCGAGAGTTGAGATCGCCAATTACGTCGCCCATGAAGTCTTCTGGGGTGGTGATTTCAATCTTCATGACTGGCTCTAAGAGAACTGGACGAGCCTTCTTGATGCCCTCACGGGTCGCAAGTGCACCAGCGAGGTGGAATGCGAGCTCGGAAGAGTCGACATCGTGGTAGGAACCATCGTAGAGGGTCGCCTTGACGTCGAGTACTGGATACCCAGCAATAACACCACCTTCGAGCGTCTCTTTAACACCTTCCATGACTGGCTTGCGGTATTCGAGAGGGACGACACCACCTTTAATCTGATCGATGAATTCAAAGCCCTTGCCTGGCTCATTTGGTTCAAACTTGATCCAAACATCACCATACTGGCCACGACCACCAGACTGCTTGATGTGCTTACCCTGAGCCTCGGCGGTACCACGAATGGTTTCGCGGTAGGCTACTTGTGGCTCACCAGTATTCGCCTCGACGTTAAATTCGCGTTTGAGACGGTCGATAATAATATCAAGGTGAAGCTCGCCCATACCAGAAATAATGGTTTGGCCAGATTCTTCATCGGTATGAACGCGGAAAGTTGGGTCTTCCTCAGCAAGTTTACCAAGACCGATTGCCATCTTTTCCTGGTCGGCCTTAGTTTTTGGCTCCACCGCGATAGATACTGGCGGATCTGGGAATTCGATAGACTCAAGCAAAATTGGATGAGCTGGATCACAAAGCGTAGTACCGGTAGTAGTATCCTTGAGACCTACGACGGCAGCAATATCGCCAGCGCCGATTTCATCGATATCGTCGCGCTTGTCAGCAAACATACGAACGAGGCGGCCGACGCGCTCTTTGTTGCCAGTTGTTGCATTCAATACGTACGAACCGGAAGATAGCTTGCCAGAATAGACACGGATGAAGATTAACTTACCGACAAATGGGTCAGTTGCAATCTTGAAAGCAAGGGCCGTGAGTGGTTCTTTTTCATCGCTATGGCGAACAATATCATCGCCAGTCTTCGGCGACTTGCCGAGAATAGCCGGAATATCGGTTGGAGCTGGCAAGAAGTCGGTCACGAGGTCAAGAACTTTCTCAACAATAACACCGCGACCATCGCCACCGGTGACGAGGAAGAATTGACCATCAATAACACGCTTACGCAAAGCCTTTTTAAGCTCTTCTGGAGTGATAGCTTCTTCGCCTTGCTCGAAGAACTTTTCCATCAAGGCCTCGTCGGCCTGAACTGCTTCCTCGACGAGCATGGAGCGATAGTTCTTAGCTTTTTCGACCATATCGGCAGGAATTTCACCAACGGTAAGCTCGTGGTCGGCATAATCTTTGTAGGTGTAGGCTTTCATGTCGATAAGGTCAACGACACCGCAGATATCTTTCTCGAAGCCAATTGGAAGATGAATAGCAAAAGCATTCTTGCTTAGGCGCTTATGAATAGATTCGAGAGATTTGTAGAAATCACCGCCAATTTGGTTGATTTTATTAATGAAACAGATGCGTGGAACACCATATTTATCAGCCTGGCGCCAGACGGTTTCAGACTGAGCTTCGACACCCATCTTACCGTCGAATACGACTACTGCGCCATCGAGCACGCGAAGCGAGCGCTCTACCTCAGCGGTAAAATCGATGTGGCCTGGGGTATCGATAATGTTGATTTTGTGACCTTTCCAGTAGGCAGTAACAGCAGCAGAAGTAATAGTAATGCCTCGCTCTTTTTCTTGCTCCATCCAGTCGGTAGTAGCACCGCCGGTATCGCCCTTGACGAGGTCGATTTTGTGCTTGAGACCAGTACGATAGAGAATGGCCTCTGATGTGGTGGTTTTACCAGCATCGATGTGGGCAATAATGCCGATATTGCGATACTTGGATAAATCCGTAACTTTTTGGTTTGCCATATATTTCCTTTAAATTATTTTAGACAATAGCAATAATAGCTCTTGCAAGCGTTTGAAATAATAGTAACACATTTTGATACGATAAGAAAGATGTGACGCCGAGCAATTAACTATCGATTAGACACAATTTCTTCGCCCTGGGAATTTTTGCAATATGACTTTGTTTTTCCGCTAAAGTCTAGGTGGATGATATACTTTTCACCATTATAACGTCGATCAAAGTCGAAGATACCTTTCTTGCTTATCTTGCGAACCTTGAAGTCTCCATTTATTAGGACGGGGTCGGTTTTCTAAAGATTGGTCAGCTTTCGGTAGAGGCTGAGCGTAGATTGCTCGTTTGCCTCCTGCATAATATATTCGCCCCAATCAATAGGCTGGCGCGCATTATCTCGTGAGGATATTTTTACTTGCCGCATAGCCTGCGCCTTTGTCTTGCCCTCCTTACGCAACCGGCGATAAATCATGCGCGACTGCACGCCTGGATAATCGTCGATATTATCGCTTAGCTTTGCATTCTTCGTACCAAGCTCCTGCCCTTGATAAATACAAGGGAAACAGCATGGCAACAAGAATTCCAACATGGCTAAAGTTTTTGGATTTGCATGAAAGCGAGACGGCGAGCGTGGCGTGTCGTGAGATTCGAGAGCGAGAGAGAATTTCGGTTCTATGCTCCATTTAGCAAGCTTGCGGAACCATTTAGTGTAATTAACAGGACGAAAATAGTCTTTAATTGAGAAAAAGGTATCCGCAACATCGAGCGTGCCGATATTAAACGAAGCATCAAAGGCTTTTCGCGTCAGCTCATGAAAGCGCGCATGGCTCAAAAAGTTCCCACCAATCGGTTCGGCGATTGTAAATATATTTTCGGAACTAAATAACTTCTCCAAAATCGCTACCGTCTCTTTAGTCTGATAATAGTTAAAGAATCCGGACAGGCGCGGGAGCATCCCACTTTTAAGGGCATCTTCCGCCAAAACGTTAGCCGAATCAACTCGGAAACCAGCGACGCCATTATCGACCCAAAACTTGATAATATCCTTAAACTCCCTTACCACACGCGGATTGCAGAAATTTAAATCCGGCTGCGTACTGTCGTACAAGTGAAGATAGTACTTTCCGCGGTTCTCGTTATAGTCGAAGGCTGGACCGCCGAAGAATGAATTCCAGTTCAAGGGCTTATCTAGCCAAACGTAGTAGTCTTTGTACCAAGAGTCGTGGCGCTCGGATTTCTTAAACCAAGCATGTTCATTCGAAGTGTGGTTCAAGACAAGATCTAACAGAATGCCAATATTATATTCTTTGGCAACCGATACAAGCTTTTTAAAGTCGCGCATATTGCCAAATCGCGGGTCGATTTTGCGGTAATCCGATACATCATAACCGCCATCCACCCACGGGCTCAGGAATATTGGGCTGAGCCAAATATAGTCGGGCTGAAGCTTGGCAATCAGCGGTATTTTGTCTGCGATATCTCGCAATGATCCGATAGCCGTAGGATAGATTTGATAAATAAGCTTGCGCTTTTTCATAGTCTAATTTTAGCACAAGCATTTCGTAGCGTATAAACACCTGAGTATCTAAGCCCAAGATGCGCATTTCGTAACATTAAAAAAGACTCCACCTCAATTAGTGGAGTCTGTGGAGTGAAGTTGGCGTCGCCGAGACGCTGCGACTCTTACTTCTTCGCCAGGAACCAGCCGATATCAAAACCATTGCTTAATTCTGCTCTGGCGCGGCGAAGGATGGGAAACAGGACGGTCCCAATGAAGGATTCCTCAGCAAGCCGCTCTCTTCTCGAGCGGGCGTGCTCCGCACTGCTGATTTCATCGGCTGCCGCCTGCAGCATTTCGGGATCGAGATCGAGATTGCCGTGGTCGGGTTTGCTATTGCAGATAACTTCATGTGCCATGTTCGACACCTCCTTTTCGGAAAATACTTGTTTTATGCAACAATGTTGTTATTATATCACACTATTTATTTTTAGTCAAGCATTATTAGTTTTCGCCAACGCCGATACTTGCCACAAAAAAATGACCCCCGGATTTCTCCGAGAGCCATTTTTTAAGTGATTGCAAATTAGGCGCGAGCAAAGTGCGCGAAGGCGCGGTTTGCCTCAGCCATACGATGGCAATCTTCCTTCTTCTTGAAGGCGGCGCCAGCTTCATTGTAGGCATCAACAATTTCTGCCTCAAGGCGCTTGGCATATGGCATGCCTGAGCGAGCACGAGCGGATTGAACTAGCCACATCATCGCAAAATGAAGTTGGCGATGGCCGGCGATTGGGAATGGAATCTGATAGTTCGCACCACCAACACGGCGAGATTTAACTTCAAAATCTGGGCTGATATTCTTAATAGCTTGCTCGAGAACTTCTACTGGGTTCTCGCTTTTGAGCTTCTTGGCGGCACCTTCGATGGCGGAATAAACCGCACGTTCAGCAACATGCTTCTTGCCGTCAAGCATAGACTTATTAATTAAACGTTGAACCAAAACACTCTGATATTTGCGATCTGGCATAACTTTGCGCTGCAAGCTTGAAGTAACTTTACGTGGCATAATTACTTACCCTCCTTCTTTGCGCCGTATTTAGAACGACCCTGCTTGCGACCCTGGACGCCTTGTAGGTCCAAAGTGCCGCGAACGATATGATAGCGAACACCTGGAAGATCTGGCACACGACCACCACGTACGAGTACAACGGCGTGCTCCTGGAGGTTATGGCCTTCGCCACCGATGTATGCCCAGACTTCCTGACCATTAGTCAAGCGAACACGAGCAACCTTGCGTAAAGCGGAGTTTGGTTTCTTTGGGGTTTTAGTTGTCACCTTAACGCAAACGCCACGCTTAAGTGGGGCAGCCTGCTTGTAGTAACGAGTTTTGAGCGTATTCACGATTGAGCCTAAAGCTGGAGCAGAGCTCTTCTTTGCGGCTTTTTTGCGTGGCTTACGCACTAATTGATTGATTGTAGGCACAAAAAATCCTTTTCTCTTGATTAATTATATTGCTGTAATAGAACTCCGTTGTCCAGCATTAACAAACAGAGTTCACGAAACTCTTGCGTGGATTATAGCAGATTTTTCATAAAAAGACAATAAAAAGAGGAGATCAAATCTCCTCTGCATGTTCTTTAAGAAAACCGAGCTGAATCTTCAACATCTTTAGAACCCACCGATTACTCTCCTTTTCGGGATTAAAAATCCGAATCAACCATTCCGTCTTAGCAATCGGACTCATCCCAGAGAGGTATGCACGATCTTTTTCGTAGTGGTCAACTACGCGCCGCATATCTCTTTTATCGGGCAGCATGTCGCGTGTAATTTTCTTGCCCAACTTGCAGTCGAGTTCGTAATGTAACTGCGCATGCATCTCTGCGTTTATTCTAACAATAGATTTTCCGCGGGCCTTACGAGCATTTTTTCCAACTGCGCACCATGCGTATCTCGGATAAAACAAGTGATGTCGATTTCTTTTGCGCTGTCTTCTTTTAGACGTGCGATCTTCGGCCACCCATTACCACCCCCTTTCAAGTCTCGAAGATTAGTTTCAGTTTAACCTATAATTTTCAATTTAAAAAGCCCCGCAAATGCAGGGCTGGCTACTTACGACATCGTATTTAACTCAATGCCATGCGCATAAGCAATATGGTCATTGATGCCTCGAATATCGATTGATAACTTATAGAGCATCATATGGTATTGCTTGTAGGCATCTAATGTTAATGCGTCGTAGAATCTCGGGAGTAGATGCCGATGCGTCTCGAGAACATTCTTCCGGATATTATTCTCGGGCAGGTCCTCTACCGTTAGCAGATTATGATATCGATCAAGCCCTTTCGATATCAGCGCCTTGGGGCTTGCTATTAATTCTGCGTAATGGATCCCTTTCTGGTGGATTTTTTTGCGCCTACGCTCATCTTCATCGTCGCCCTCGTCATAATGATAGTCGAAGGTTAAATATCCGACTATCTCCTTAGTCTCGTCGCTAAAAGGCAGCTCGTCGGGTGACACGCCACAATCCTCGCAGACATCGTGAAGAAGATTGGCGCAAATCCAGTTTTCATCGTTGGCAAAGGAGCAAATCCCGTACCATGCAACGAAATATGGATGAATAATAAACGGCTGACCGTTCATTCTTTTCTGTCCGGCGTGTTTTTTCGCGGCATACCCTACCGCCCTTATGGCATCATTGAACCCGCGAGACTTGCAATAACTCACAAGCAGCTCTTCGAGCTTAGCCTCGCTATATCCGTACTGGTACATTGTCCCCCCTCCTTTCTTAAGGTGCGATTCGGTCGCTCGTTAATGCAGTGGCCTAGTTGAATAGGAATATTTTATTATACACCTTTTACTAAGAAATGTCAAGAGCCCGCAATACGCTCTGGCGCACTAATTCAGCAAAACGCAGCTGGCCCGACTCGACTGGGTGTAGCATATCTTGCAATAAATAGCGACTAGGATTGTCGGCATTCTCGCTATACCAATCCATGAGATATACGTTTTCATGTTCGGCGGCAAAGCTCCTGATATTATCATTCCAGCGCGCCATATCGTCGGGTCTATGCCCGCGGTATATTGTCATTAGGACAATTTTATGCCCCTCGCCTACATAATCGTGAAAAGCCTTGAGTTCTTCTGTAGTCACTCCTTCATTTGAGCCAAGCAAAAACACTACTACCTTGCGTAGGGCATGTTTTTTAATGCGTGCCATACCGCTCTCGCCAGCCCATTCACTATAGCGCGCGAACTGCATGCCGCCCTTTACCTCAAGATCAACGCCAGGAAGCGCATCTCTGAGCTCCTCTTGGGACATATAGGAAATCGAATCGCCTATTAGCGTAACGTACTTTCCAACCTGCTCGGCATTATAGGTGGTTTGATATTTCGTAGTCTTTACAACCGCATTCACGGACAGCCCAAACAAAAGCGCCAAGTAGATGCTGACAAAAAATACCGCCACGATTGGGATTATAGACCTTATCGGTACGGTATCATTAGTATAATCTGATATTCTCTCGGGGTCAGCCTGTTCTGTCATGTAATTTATCTTAACATAAATTACCTCTTATGCTCCTATTTTGCGATTTCCCGATTTATTTTCGCCGTTATCTTGTTGTATTTTTTGCGACCATCAATTAGCCTTCTAGCTAATATGACAGCGGCTAACGCGGTCGCGATCAGACAGACGGCGCCAAAAACCATGCCGATGCGTGAAAGGCTAATTGCTGACAGGCTAAATATGAGCGCATTTGACTGTGAAGTGGCGTGCATATATATCGATGCGATTAGCGTAGTAAGAGAAATCGCCAAGATTACGACAGTAGGAATCAAGGCGGTCCTAGCCCAGTAAATCTCAAGCGCCGCCTCAATAAAATCGGATTTTGTGGATGTGTATTTTTTGCGGTTTTGTGAATATTTAGTTGCTAAAGTATGTTTTAAATTGCGATAGTCGGTGAAAGTTTTCATATCATGCAGTAATAAGTCCCGGAATATGATTACATCTTTGTAGCGTTTGCTATCTATATCCATGACATGGATATAGAAAGAACGGTTGTTCTTGTCCCCCTTGCGAATCAATATCTCCTCATTAGTAAAGTCGTTTTTTATTGAATATTCTGGATTGGAAGTGAACTTATGAGAGACAAAGCTAAAATCGTCCAAATCTTTAACCGCAACCACAATGTCAATAATAGGTTTCGCCTCGATGTTATCAATCGCCGTCGAACCGATATGCGATATTCGGATTGCATAGTCGCCGAAGTAATCCCAAAGTTCATCAAGCTCCTGCGCGAACATTTGTCGCCAACGTGGGTTGTGTTTCTCTAATCTTACTTCACCTTCCTTTGTTCTCATGTCTTTATATTAACATAATCGTATATTATAATGCGGCCATGAAACAGTCCAATATTCGCAAACTCGAGCGATATCTTTTTAATCACCTTAGCCATAATTATAAAACCGCATTCTTTATGGCTGATATTATTGGAGTACTAATAGGCACAAAGCCGTCCTGTATGCGCGTAGTAAGCGAAAAGGATTTGTATAAGTTCGACATCATGCGTTTCTGCGAACTACTTAAATCAGTCAAGCTGTCAGTTATTTTCGAACGACGCTTCGTTGATGGGGAGTATATTCTTGAATTCTATGTGGCAAATACCCCCGAAGACGTTGCGCATCTTAGACTACTATTTAAACAGCTACAACAATGGGATAAAGATAGTAACGACAAGGCAAAGCTGAACATAGAGATTGGTAAGGCCTTAGGCTATCCGCAGAGCGCGATAGAATACTACGCTGCTTTTAGCGCCTCAGGCCCAAGCGAAGACTCGGCAAAATCACATGCGCAGCGAATAGCTAAATATTATTACTATGCCCACTCCGAAGAACACCAGAATCAAGAATTTGCTGAGTATGATCGAAAAATTAATTTTGCTATGGATAAGTTTGCTCCTAGAAGCGCAAAAGAGATGCGCAAGAAATACCCCAACAAGCGCTGGCTAGACTAGATCTGAGTTTAAGTAATAATAGTACTCTAATTGCTCGCGCGAGTAGTTCTTAATAATTCCTAGCGCCGGTTTTCCGGGCTCATGGCTCGGTAGCACTAGCATACGTGTTATGCCTACCTGTTCGACAAAACTAGGATTGTGGCTAACCATAATTACGGTGCCGTCATAATCGCGGAAATTTTCGCCGATGATTTTTTGAGTCTCGGGATCAAAATGGTTAGTCGGCTCGTCCAGAATTATGAGATTAGCGCGCTTAGTAAGAATTTTGCATAGTGCAACACGGGCTTTTTCGCCAGGGCTTAGCACGGACACTCTCTTATATACGTCATCACCATGGAATAAAAAGTTAGCTAGCATACTGCGCATTTCTGTATCGGTGTAATCGTAAGATTTGACGTTATCTAAAATCGTTTCACGCTCATTTAAGATTTCCAGCTCCTGCGCATAGTATGCAACTGTTGTATTTTGACTGAAGATAATAGAGCCTTCGTCGGGTTTGAGTTGGCCAACTATCAATTTCAGGAGCGTCGATTTACCGATGCCGTTCTCGCCCACAATCAAGAACTTCTCGCCACGCGTAAGCATGAAGGAAAGTTTTTCATATAACGGTGGTTTATGGTCGTAGTGAAAGGTGAGGCCCTGAATCTCAAGCGGTGTTTTCCCGGATTGCTTACTCGGAGAGACATTGAGGGCCACGCGCTGGTACTCTTCCTCGCGAAGTTCTAATTCTGCCATCTTGCGATCGAGCATTTTTTCGCGTACATGCCCTTGGCGAATTAGCGCCGTATTACTGCGCTTGGCATTCCTGGCGCGCTCGACAAATTCTTGGATTCGTTTAATTTCACGCTCCTGTTCAGTAATGCGTCGGTCTTGCTCGGCTTTTTCCTCTGCATACTGGCGTCTAAATGCCGTATAATTGCCGTTATACGCTTTAGTCTTATGGGTCGTCTTGTTTAGAAATAGTGTTTTATTCGTGACCGTATCGAGAAACTCCACATCATGGCTAATTACCAATATCATGCCACGATAATTTCGCAAATAATTAGCCACAAATTCTTTCGTCTCGACATCGAGGTGGTTCGTGGGCTCATCTAGCAATAGAAGTCCGGCGTTCTCAAATAACACCCGCGCAAAAGCCACTTTGGATTTTTGACCCCCCGAGAGGTCCTTCATCGGCATATCAATGAGGTTCTGCAGATTCATTTTCTCTACGATTTTTAGCAATTCGTAGTCGAAGTTTGCGATATCATAGGAGTCAATCAGATCTTGTAGTTTAATAATGCGATCCATAATAACTTGACTATCTGGATATCTGGCCAATTTTTCATATTCGCCGTTTAACTGTTCTTGTAGTTCGTCGACTGGTCGACCGGCAGCAATATACTGCCAGACCGTAACGTCATCTTGGCTGGAGTTAATGATAATTTCCTGCGGAAGATAGCCCAGGCGCATTCCCGGCAGCTCAATATGCCCTTCATCAAGTTTTTCAATTCCTAGAATAATCTTAAAGAGGGTAGATTTTCCAGCGCCATTAACGCCAACAACGCCCACTTTATCCGTATCCTCAAAATGAAAGTTACAATCGTCATAGAGAGGCGTAGCGCCAAAATGTAGAGACAAATGTTCTGCTTTCATATCATTGACTTTATCTGACTTTATCGATAATTCTATACCTATAATACTCCTTCGCCCCCTCATGTTAAAATTGAATAATGTACGAGGTGTTTCTGACGGCAAAGAATGTCAGTGTTGAGCAATGGCGCGCTCTGGTTGTCGCAATAACGAAAATGTGCCGGCAAGGCGAAAAGTTTGAGCTACGTTTCGTATTAGAGATGCCCTCTTTGCGTATTTTTCTGGTAACAGACCGCAGAATTCCCAACAGTATCGCAAAACTTGAAGGCTTCATATTTAGGCAATGCGAAGCGCTAAATATTCCAGAACCGACTTCTTTTAGTTTTCTTCCGCTTGCCGTCGAGGAATCCGACAGCCTTATAAATGTCATCGATAAGTTTGCTCAAAAAGGTCTAGAGCTGATTGCAGCTCATAAAGCCTCCGTCACTGGCGACACAGTCGGCGACACCAGAAAAGACGTTGTCGGTGTCGCAATCGACATTTTTATCAAGTCAATGGCAACTGTAGCGAATACGTTCGCTATGTCATTCAAGTCATATCATTTATTCTAAACAAACAGTAACTGTTGATCTTTCAAAAAGCATCCACCGGCTAAGCCGGTGGATTTTTTTTGCATATAACCTTCCAATGCTAGTTCCGATTTTTTCGATAAGACTGAGTGCAAGCTATTTCTTCTCTTTCTGGCGAGGGTTACGAGCGCGATAGTTGATAAACTTACGAATCTCATTATAGAAATACATATTCCCTAGTATAAAGCTAGGCACAAACAAAACTATCGTCGCCGCAGCAACATTTAGCAGTGCAATATCGAACGAATAAAAGATTGCGAATAATGCCGATAGCGCGGCAGTTATAAATAGCACAAATGGGATAAAGTAGGCAAAGAAAAACATCGTTCGCCCATATAAAGATTTGTGAAATTCATAGAATTGTTCGCGAAGGCCTTCGCGGTCAAGATCATATATGCTCATGCTTTAATCTTAACATATTTATTTTCAATAATAAGCCGAATACATGATAAGATATTATTGATTATTGTAGGAGATATGTAGATGCGCGACAAAGGCTACATCAAAATAGAGGCAGAGGCTACTATTAATAAAAATGGCCAAATAGTCGGCTGGAAAGATTTAGAAAGTGGTCCAGATTCGGAATATTGGTCTGAAGCTTCGCTCAGTTCCATTGAAGAAAATAACAAAGAGCGCGCTAGACTATTCACTAAGCTAGGAGGCGCAGCCTTGAGAATAGGGCCAATAGAGCCGAACAAATATTACCCATATTCGGAGGATACTTCAAATCTGCAAAAAGGCGACAAAGTCCGAGGCTTTAAATTTGTGCCATATGACCGCAACGAAGAAAAGAAGCTCGAGGAGCTGAATAGCGCCTTTGCAAGTAAGATTGCAGCCGCCGATGAATTGCGCATTAGGGGTAATAAGACTTTCAATTATCGCGCAAAAGCACCAAAATCTTTCGATGGGCAAAAAGATGCGGCACGGTTCTACATAGGCCCACTAGATTACCGAGAGGCGACAGACTACGACGGAAGGTTCGGCGACCCCGGCAAAGGTAGGTACGAAGAAAAGCACGAAAAAGTTGTCAGAAAGTGCAAAGCTGCTTTTCTATCCCAAGATAGAAATTATGAAAATATTGAAGATAAAATCGCCGGCAGAATGCTAGAAGCTTTTTCCCATCCGCTAGTCCGAAGTGGATTTTTCGATTCGCCCGACGGAGAACCGGCAGCGGCAATACTTACGAGCGATTATGACGATTTCGTAAATAAAGCAGACTTTGCATTATTTATTCCTGTTGAGGAATTAGACGAAGATGGCAATATACATATCGCGCATCAGCCAATTTGTCTCGATTTAACTATTGGGACCGGAAAAGGCAAAGTTGGTAAAATCCACGAAAATTACGACAAGCGACACGGTTTTACGGACATTATTTACCCTTCAACATGTTCCGGCGAGGCGTTGCCAGAAATGAAGGATGTTCCCCATTTTACTCTTTGTTTGCCTCGAGATAAAAGTGAGTTCTCTTACTTTTGCGAGAGCCAAGCAAGTGGCAATCTACCACCCAAAGAGATCGGTGATCTTATTTACTATGAACTATTCCGACAGGCCGAACAATGGGCGGTTTACTATTCCAGATTGGACGGCGACGATAATAGACGCAAAGCGAATATATACATCAACTTATCTAGATGTTTCCAAAAGAAACTTGGAATAATTGACAAAAAATCAAACAGCGACACAAGACTAGACATACTCGACCAAAGGCATCCTGGCGCCTTAAGGTTTATTCATAGTTACAGAGCCAAGTAAGACTATCGCGACATATTCTAGTTATATATAAAAAAGAGCGGCCACATTGGCCGCTCTGAGGGCTTTAGTCTACCTGAGCCGGCTTCACCGGCGCGTAGTAAGCAAGCATTCCGCGAGTTGCGATGAAGCCCCGTTCAAGTTCATTCGGGGGCTCAGGATCCTTATCCCATTGCTTAAGCCGCTTCATATAGAAGTCTGCACGAGTCTTTGCGTCGGGACTATCCCACAAAAGCTCGCGAATGGTCAGATTCTCATCTCCAACCTGATAATAGCCAAAAAGCTCATCGCAATTAGGCCAAATCGCACGTGCGCTTTCTTCGACGCATTTCCAGGCAGCATCTTTAAGCTTCGCAAGCGCATCAAACTGGGATTCGAGCTGTCCTGCAGATCGGTAGAATCCTTTCTTTGACCACTCCATGTCATAGTTTACATAGAGGTAGTCTCCGATGGCCATTGCGGCTTCTTCTTGGTCGCCAAATGACCGCCCACATTCAAAGGCGTCCTTAGCTTTCTTAACCCTTCCAAGCTGACAATATACCTCTCCGAGCTTTGTCGCTACGTCGATATACGCTAAGAATGCCGCTCTATAGAGCTCTAAGTTACGGCTGTGTTCCATTTTTATCACCCCCTTCCTGACGAATAGACACAACTCTAGGTATATATTACCATATTCGTCTATGTTTGTCAATGTGTAACTCGTCACCATTGAAGCGCATCGGTGTTTATGGTATCGTATGTGTAATTTGGCGGCTATGGCCACTAAAAGGTCTTTTTATGAAAGGAGGTTACGTAACATGTCTTGTAGCACCACTAAGGACAGAACTGGAGCATAGAGCCTGGAGGCTTTGTTAACCTCTTCGGCTACAGAGGAGCGAAGAGTGACAACAATTGGGTTCTCGACTTTTGGGGCGGCTTGCCGGTGGAAGCTTCCCCCCCGGCGACGATTCGGCTAACCGGATTAGCGCTTGCATCGAGAGAGATACGAAAAACGGCAGACGCGGCGATATCCGTTATGTAATTGTGGCCCCGAACGTAGCTGTCATGCTGCATCTTCTCGGATATTTCGCAATTAATGATCTGGTGCGCTCGAATGAGCACGACGAGCTCATCGACATTCCGGGCGTCCGTTTTGGCGACATCGAAGTTCTTCTGCGCGTTGACCCGAGTCGTAAAGCAGGTTTTTGCGCCACGGCAGACGATCAGGGCGAAATTACCCCCTGAATCTTTACGTGATCAACTCCGTACCGCCAGACTGCAGGTCTGGCGGTTTTTCTTGAAATATGGCTGGGGATGAGGGATATAAACAATGCGCCGTTGTCGCAAGCGACCGGGCATTGGGCGAACCCCCAGAGGCGAACTCTACTCCGTAATTAAGGATAAAAACACACCCTGCGGGGTGTTTCTTTATCCTTAATGGCTGGGCAAAATTAAGCAGGCATTAACAACATACAGAAAAACAAATAATAAACTTAATCAAAAATAGGCCAATAGACAATAAATCCTTGACAAATACGCCCATATATGCTATGATTAAAAACTAAGTTATAGTTAATTGACGGCTATAACTTTCGTACCTGTACACGACTTTATTAAGGAGGTAATTGCAATGGCAAGCAACGTAATTTGTGGCACTAACTATTCTCTGGATGCTGGCACCGTAGACTTCTTCGGTGCTAGAGGTATGCATTTCGGCGACGGGTGGGCTATCAATACCTTTGGAGGTAATCTGATGGTCGAAGTCGTAAAAACCCATGATACTCTTGAGGGTATCAAGCAGTGTATTAAGGGTGATACCGACGCCGGCAAACGTGACAAGATCGCCTTTGTAATCGTCGGTAAACGCGCCGCTGTTGCACTCTATCTCGAAGGCATTATTACTGCCGAGCATCTGCGCAAAGCTTCTGAAGGTCCGGATTACGTAGATATTCCTGACGTAAACTTCGAAGATCTCTCGCTAACCGTCCGTGTAGATGCCAGCAGAGAAAATCTTGCCTTCGTGGCTACCGCCGACAAGGATTGCACTATCATCGAGTAACGCACTCCTAGAGACGGCGAAAAGCTGGGTCGTATCATTAAACCGCAGAGCAGAAATGCCCTGCGGTATTTTTTTTAAAATAAAGAACTGAAGATGATAATTATTCAATTAAAACCAGTCGTAAGAAATAAAAACCGAGAACAAGCTCTCGTTTTTTCTTTCTTCGTGGCTGGGGATGAGGGATATAAACAATGCGCCGTTGTCGCAAGCGACCGGGCATTGGGCGACCCCCCCAGAGGCGAATTCTACTCCGTAATTAAGGATAAAAAACACACCCTGCGGGGTGTTTCTTTATCCTTAATGGCTGGAACTTCAGGATGTAATTAGGAACCCCGCAAAATATGAGAGGCTGCTGGAAAATGTCCATTACATCGCCTTTGGCCTAGGTATTACAGAGATGCGTTAGCGTCCTATTATCATTATTATTTCTCAGATATTTGCCCAAGATGGGCATATTTTGTTTGCTTCGAGGAATAGCCAGTTTAAACGAAAATATCACTATCGAACCATTTTATTGGTAAAATTCAAGTAATACCTAAAGAGGAGTTTTATGGGTAAGCAAAATGTCGCTAAAAAGAGTACGGCTAAGGTAGAGTGGACAGAAGAAGCGAAAAAGAATGCCTACGAGCTAATGATGGCTCTAGATAGGATTGATATAGAACAAGCAAAGATGACGCCCGAAGAAAAGGAGCGCAATAAATGGGCGGCCTGGGATGGCGACAAGATGCTGTTCAAGTATTAAGGGATATACGGCTGCGATAAAAAAATAGCTCCAAAACAACATGGAGCTATCTTTGGATTAATTATCGCAGAATACAATCTGTCATATCGTCTTCTATTTCGAGAATGGTCTTACCATCAAAAGCTTTTGTCTCTAAAACCGATTCGGCTGGCGAGCAAAT
>JAIKZA010000030.1 GCA_024682595.1 Candidatus Saccharimonadota bacterium
CACGAGCAATAGCTTCTTTTTCCTTAAGTTTGGTATAATCTTGCATAGATAGATTCCTTTCTTTTTATGTAGTTATTTAGAGTTTAGGAATCTATCTATTTTGTTTCAAGTTTTATGTTGCATAGGTTGTGAACCAATACGTGGCACTTGCAAAAACGCAGCTAGTATGATATAATATTAAAGTTGTATGCTATCCAATGAAAGGGGGATTTATGACATCTAACGGACATTATATGCGACTCTGGACTATTTGTCCCGCAAGCGAGAAACAGCCTAGCAAGCTGGATAATGAGGCTTTTGCGAGGCGTATGTGGAATTTCATCCAATACGCGGAGATCGGCGACGAACTGGTCTTCTTTACTGACAGCGAAGCTGCGCGTGGATGCGGTTTTTGCATCAGCGGAACCGTCCTTAAAGACGCTGTCAAGCTTAAGGACGGAACCAGCTACTTATCCCCGCCCGTAATGAGCGTCAAGTACGTCGAAGACGACGACAAGCAGAGGGGCATCCTCGAGGCGCGCTCGGCAGGTACGGATATGGCCTTTTATGTTTACGGATGCGAAGGCTGGGATCTGCCCGAAAAAGGCGGTTTTCGCCGCCGACCCGCCAGCGTCTAACGCTGCATAGTCCATTCCGTAGGTTGGCTACCCATACATATTTTGGGGATCTTTTTCATTCTTAAAAAAACATCAAGCTCGTGCTTTTATGTGATAAAATAAAATGTGATGATTAAGGGTGGATTATGAACCGTATTGCGATTTATTTAAATCAGCATATCGATGGCGTTGTTTATAGTGCGCCTAATGTTTTGGAGCAGTACTCTACCGACCGTTCGCTTTTGAAGTTTCATCCGCGCATAGTGGCGGTTCCGGCTAATACTCGCGATGTTCGCCGTCTTGTCAGATTTTCTAACCAGCTGGCTGCGAAAAAAATATCTCTTCCAATTACAGTGCGCGGTGCTGGCTACAGCAAGACGGGTTCAAGTATTGGTAACGGTCTTATTATTTCTACGGAGAGGCTCAATCATATTCAGGAAATTGATGTGCGCCAACGGCTAATTCGCGTTCAGGCGGGCGTAACTCTGGGCGAACTTAAAAAGTCGCTTGGCGTACACGGTCTCGACCTGCCAGTCAGCGGCGACCCGCACGAAACCATTGGAGGCTTGATTGCAAAAAATGCTTCCGCAAGCGTGAATACCGAACCGAAGACGATTACGGATTTTATTGAGGAAGCGGAAATTGTCCTAAGCGATGGCAGTCTAATTCAAACAGCAAACTACGGCCACTGGGGTCTAAAGAAGAAGCTTGAACAGAAGAACCTAGAAGGCGAAATCTATCGTCAAATAAAAGAGATTCTCGACAAAAAGTCCGAAACCGTGACAAAAATCGCGCTTACGACTCAAAATCGCTCAGGTTACGCTGGCATCAAGTCTGTACGAGAAAGACGTAACTTTAATATATTGCCATTAATCTGTGGTTCAGAGGGGACTCTCGGTATTATCACGGAGGCGATTTTGCGTGTCGAGCCGGTATTTGAGAGTCCAGACTGGTTTGCAATCCCGTGTAGCGATGGCAAAGATTTTGTACGCGTCTGCAAAATCTTAAAGAAAATCAAATTTACCGATATAGAAGTGTATGATACGTCTATTTTTAATCAAGCAGGCAGCACCGGGAAAGCTTGCGGTCTTTACCGAAAAGTCCCAGACGATGGCCTCTTGGTTGTTGCAAATGCGAAAGACGATGCGCGCCGTGATCGCCGCCGTAAATTCCGCAAACTTCGCAAAGCCTTATCTGGCAAAGATAGATTAGTAATAGAGGATATTAAAAATACACGCGATTTTATAGCTGTAAATGAGAATCTTTTGGCGTTCTTGAACGATGCTAATCCAAATTATTTCTTGCCACTCGTAGACGGAGCATATATTCCAGAGGAGCGCCAAGCGGAGTTCTTCCAAGGCTTACGCCTAATGACGGAGAAACTGAAACTAAAGCTGGCCATATATGGCTCAGTCGATTTTAATACTTTTACGGTTCGCCCGAGTTTTTCGCCGGCAACTTCTGAAGGGCGTAAGGCCTTAATCGACTTTTTGCGCAAATATCTGAAGCTCGTTCAACATTGCGACGGTTATCCTTGTGGCGATGCTCCAGAGGGGCGTTTCCTGGCTATGTTTACTCGGCCAAGCGAAGATGCGGATACTCTAGCAATTTATGGCAAGATCAAGGGAATCTTTGATCCGTATGATATTTTGAATCCGGGCCTAAAGCAAGAAGTTGAGCCGCGCAATGTTTTGCGACATTTCCGTACAGATTACAATAGCGGCATTAGTGCTATAAAATAGTTACGCTTTATAATCTCTATCTGTTCATGTTATAATTTCTCCTATGAAATCTACCAGCAAAAAACTCAGTACATCGGTAGAATTTACCGTTGAGTTCGATCAAAAAGACTTTGAGCCTGCGCGTCTGAAGGCTCTCGAGCGTCTCGCTCGAAATATTAAAGTGCCAGGCTTTCGCAACGGCAAAGCTCCGGCAAACATCGTTGAACAGCACGTCGATCCAAACGATCTTGCTTCGCAAACCCTTGATATTGTTGTTCGCCAAGCCATCCCAAAGCTTTATACCGAGGCTGGCCTAACCCCAATCTCTATCCCACACGTAGATGTTAAGAAATATGTTCCCGGCGAAATGGCGGAGCTAACGATTACTTCCGACATTATGCCAGATGTCAAACTTGGCGATTATGAGAACGTAAAGGTCGTTTATGATGAACCAGAAGTCACCGACGACGATGTCGAGGATGTCCTTCGCCGTATTGCTGAAAGTTATGCTGAGCCAAAAGTCGTAAAGCGCGCAGCTAAGAACGGCGACGAAGTCATCATTGATTTCAAGGGTAAGAAAGATGGTAAAGCTTTCGACGGTGGGTCCGCAAAGGATTATCATCTTCGCCTCGGATCTGGACAATTTATTCCTGGCTTTGAAGACGGCATTGTTGGCCATGAAGTTGGCGACAAATTCGATCTCGACATCACTTTCCCTAAAGATTATGCTAGCGCAGAACTTGCTGGCGCAAAAACCGTGTTTGAGATTCTCTTAAAGCAAGTTTCCGAGATTAACGTTCCAGCAATTGACGATGATCTCGCAAAGAAATCTGGCGCTTTTGAGACTCTCAAAGAGCTTCGCGAAGATATCATGAAGAATCTTAAATCTCGTGCCACCTATGAGGCTGATGAAAAATACAAAGATAGCCTTTTGAACGAAATTGTCTCCCATTCAAAGACCGAGGCACCAGCTTCGCTCGTTCAAGAGCAGTTTGAGGGCATGAAAGAGGATATGTTCCGCAACCTCCGCTCTCGCGGTATGGAATTTGAGCAATACCTTGAGCAAACCAAGCAAAAGCTCGAGGAGTGGGAAGAAGGACTTCGCGAAACAGCCCGTAAGCGGGTTATTGGTAGTATCGTAGTACAAAAGCTTGCCGATGCGCTCGGTATCGAGGTTTCCGAAGAAGAAGCCGCACGGCAGGTTGTCGAAATGCGCGCTGTCTACAAGAACGATCCGAAGGCACTAGAGCAACTCAAGAATCCTGACGTTGCTGTCAGTATTCGCAATCGCATGCGTGTTGACCGAACTATGAATAAGCTTGTTGAAATTAATAAGCCACACGCCAAGAAGCCAGCTAAAAAAGCTGCTGCCAAAAAGGCTAAAAAATAATTCGCTAATCGCCGGTTCCGCTTTTCAGCAGGCCGGCGTTTTTGATGTCTTATTATAGGCGCGCGTCTTGTGTTTTCGCACATATGCGAAGTTGTCCAAGATTTTTGTACAACATCGCCAGATAGGTGCTTCTGATGGCCCCCTGGAAGAACGGCGCAAATTTGTACTCTAACTGTCCGTCGCTAATTATCTGTAAGAACGGGTATAAAAGGGTGCATTTAGTATAAAAAATTTGACATCTTCATATAGTTAAAAGCAAATATGCAAAAACAAGGCTACACGGAAGTCTAACGCTGGCGGCGATTTTTAGTGTTATTATTTGCCAAGTGCCAGTGGTTGCCATACTCGCAATGATAACAGGTCAAAGAGTTAGCCGCTAAGCCATGCTCGGCCTCTACTAAACGCGCGCTCATCTCTGCCGTTATTTCGTCGGGATAGCATACTTTATTTTTGTCTCCAACCCAACAACGCGGCGGATTATATGGGGCGGGGCGGTTATTTTGGGCGCGCGACATTAAAAATCTCCGTGTAGATACTTGAGGCGCTGTCCCTCTGGCATATGCTCGATCGCGTAGCGCAGAGTTGTGCGTGAAAGCCGTGAGTAATTGTCGATTAAATACGACTCCGCTAGGTGCTTGTCGACATTGCTATAAATCTCTCGTAACATCCAACCGCAGGCTTTATGCATTAAGTCTTCGGGATCGTCAATGCGCCGATCTATCATTTCGAGACCATTACCGAGGAGATTCTTGCGATAGAAGGCCATATAGGCGACCAACGAGATGCGTCGTCGCCACAAATTAGTTGACTGGTTAAGGATATCAAGCACGCTTTCGTCGCGGTTTTCTAGGCACCATCGCCCAATTAAATGCGACGCGAAACAGTCGACCAGATCCCAGTTATTGACGTAGTCAAGATTATCGAGATAGAGTTTAATAATAGTTTCGCCATTCTTGCGGTACTGGTCTTTCATGATGGCGAGAGCCGCAAAACGATATTCGTGGACGGGCGATTGAAGTAATTCGCGCAACTCGGAGAGAGGCATCTTATTGTAACTTTTGGCACATTTGCGGATATACGGTGTCGGAATGCCAAGTAGGATATCACCCTCGCCGTAGCCGCCGGGGAATATGCCAAAATAATGCTGCGTGCGCTCGCTACGGTCGGCGTCAATACTTTTCTCTAATTCTTTGATTAATGCGTCTTTCACTTTAAGTATTCTATCACATTGCCATAGACGTAGAGAGTTCAGCACCTTTGCAACATAACTAGCCTCCGAAGTAGGCAACAAAAAAGATAGGCCTTATACTTTGTTTAACGCAAATTAAATAAAGGAGACCTATCTATGTGTTATTCTACCAACCCTAGTCTAGAAAAAGCTAGAGGAAAAGCAATGAAATTGCTTTTCCTTGAAAATATCCCTGTTCAAAACATTGCAGATAGATATGGCGTAAACCGT
>JAIKZA010000031.1 GCA_024682595.1 Candidatus Saccharimonadota bacterium
CACGAGCAATAGCTTCTTTTTCCTTAAGTTTGGTATAATCTTGCATAGATAGATTCCTTTCTTTTTATGTAGTTATTTAGAGTTTAGGAATCTATCTATTTTGTTTCAAGTTTTATGTTGCATAGGTTGTGAACCAATACGAGCGGATTGACTTTTCATGCAAACTATGATACAATTACTTTATGAATATTAATGTTTTTGCATACTGGTTTCACGTTGTAGCTGTCGCCATTGCAGGCGTACATTTTGCTACACTTCGTATTCCCGTTGCAGAAACTGTCTAATTCTTGTAAAACTAGATAAGTTTCAAAAGCGACTTATCTAGGAAAAACATCCCCCTATCGCCTTTGAAGTTTATCTAGCCGTATAAAAAAGACGGCTGGCACTTTAATAATATACGCAACTTGAAAAGGAGGGATTTTTATGCGTAAAAATGATCCAATGCGCAACTTGCGCCTGGTAATCCTGGAGTCGGCAGTGACGGCTGGAATATTAGCCGTGCCGATTATGACACCGTTCTACTTAAGCATCGGCCTGAGCCAGGAGCAAATTGCGATGTCGCAGATGGCTTTTACGGCCGCCACGATGATTCTCAACCTTCCCTTAGGTTGGGTAGCCGACCGCTTCAGTCGCAAGTGGGCCAACGTTATTGGCGACTCAATAGTGGCTTTCTCGCTGTTGCTCTACTCTACGGCTCAGAGTTTCTGGTTCGTTGTTCTTTGCGAAACGCTTTGCGGAGTAGGAAATGCTCTTTCACAGGGAGTAGATTCGTCTCTACTGAAGCATTTCTCGGAAAAAATTGACGACTCTGGCCGAATTTTTAGGAGCAAATATGCCAAGATGGCCTCTTATCGCCAGATTGCAACGCTAACCATACTACTGCTTGGCGGACCGATTGGAGCAATCGATTTCCGCTTGGCTATAGCAGCTTCGGCAATAAACCATTTTGTCGGCGCTTTCGCGAGCTTACTAATCGTTGATGACAGCGAGCGACTCCACGCAACGAGTAATCCGCTTTCGGAGATTGCGGCATTGGTAAAGCGAAACATGAACAATCGCAAGCTTAGAGTTCGCATTGCAGCCTATGCGGTAGCGCGCGAAATTACGCATGGCATTATTTGGGTTTTTACACCATTGATGCTCCGAGTCGGTGTCCCGTTGGCTGTAGTTTCGGTAGGTTGGGCGATTAATTTTGCTGTAGCATATCTGGGAACTAGACTTGCGCGCCGTTTTGCGCCAAAAATGAAAGATTGGCAGCTATTTATTGTGCCGATTGCGCTAATTAGTTTCGCGAGCACGATAATGTATCTCAACCTGAATACTGTCACTATTTGCCTCTATGCTTGCTTCGGATTAGCTCAGGGTTGGAGTTCCGCCACAATGATGCCGCTCGTAAAAGAGCAGACTCGTGCGGCCGAGCAGAGCTCAGTCGAATCTTTGGCGCGCGTCATCGCCCAGCTACTCTACATAGTAGCAGTGTGGGCAATTAACCGCGCAGCGGACATTCGGTTGGAGTACTCCCTACTGGCAACAATGGCTATTTTCGTGCCGCTCGCCATCCCAATCGTCTTGAAGTTGCGTAAAGAATAAAAACCATCCCCAACCGTATAGTTGGGGATTTTTTATGATATAATGTTCGCATGGTGCGTTGGCGGAGCAGTTACGCAGAGGTCTGCAAAACCTCCTAGACCAGTGCAACTCTGGTACGCACCTCCATGACTACTGTGCCTGCCCGAGTGGCGGAATTGGTATACGCGGCGGACTTAAAATCCGCTTCCTTTACCGGATTATGAGTTCGAGTCTCATCTCGGGCACCAGACAAAAGATGACCCCATTGGCGGTCGTTTTTTGTGTTTTTTGACATAAAAAAGGGGGCACGAGGGGCGCCCCCTGCAATGTTGAACCCTAGTCGATTGACTAGCACATATTGCACCCACAGATAAGACCGAAGGTCCTATTTTTTAACTCTTAGCACTACCAAAGCGACGATCGCGAGATGTATATTCTATTATCGCTTGATCAAAGTCGGCCTCATGAAAATCTGGGAATTTAGTATCGGGAAAATAGAATTCCGCATAAGAGTTTTGCCAGAGCAAGAAGTTGCTTAGGCGGAGTTCACCGCTAGTGCGAATCATTAAATCGATGTCCGGCAAATCGTGATAGAGGTAGTGGCGGAAGTCGTCGTCATTAAGCTCGTCTACATCAACACCCGATTTTACGATCTTTTTCACCGCATCCATAATTTCCGCACGGCCGCCATAGTTCATGCAAAAGTTTACAATGCCGCCTGTATTATTTTTTGTAGCCTCAATTAATTCGTCTCGCGCCTTAATTACCGATTTCGGGAGTGGATCATCTCGACCAGAAAAGACTACTTTAATATTATCCTCCATAAATGTCTTAAGCTCTTTTCTATACATCAAAACGAAAAGCCACATCAGGTGGCTAACTTCTTCACTGGGGCGTTTAAAATTCTCCGTTGAGAAGACATAAAGACTTAATACTTTTACGCCGCGCGACATTATATAACGCAGAAGCGTGCGCATATTATTAAAACCAGCATCGTGCCCTTTGATTCGCGGCAAGCCTCGCTCTTTTGCCCAGCGACCATTGCCGTCAACAATAATAGCTACATGATTAGGGACCTTTAGTTGCGAATAATCTACCGCAGTGTCCATATACCGTTATTATATAACATTTGGTCCAGTACAACACTTTAAACTTGCGTTTTGGTGCGAAGTAGCATATAATCATGAAAGCGAGCGGGTTTAGCTCAGTTGTTAGAGCGCTTCCTTGCCAAGGAAGAGGTCGAGAGTTAGAGTCTCTTAACCCGCACCACAGGTGAATTTTGAGGCCCGGGGGAGCCTTTTTTGTTGCCACCCATCTGTAAATTAAGCTAAATTCATGCGTGTAAACATTTCCCCTGATGCAGCACCATTTTTATGTCCTATTAAAGCTATTAAGATTTGTTATAGTAATACTTGATATGAGCACCGAAAATCAAAAAACTCTTGAAACATATGAAAGATATGCCAACAATTATCTTAAACAAGATACTTCGAGTGCCGATAAGGCAAAACAAGATATGTTGGAGAAATGTTTAAACAATATCCCAAAAGATGCCAAAATATTCGAAGTCGGTTCTGCTAGCGGTAAAGATGCAGAGTTTTTCCGTTCCCTAGGCTATAAAAAGATTACAGTTAGTGACGTTCCTAATCATTTCTTGATAGAGCTCAAGAATAAAGGGTTTTCACCAATAAAATTCGATTTAATAAAAGACGATTTTTCAGATTCGTATGATTTTATTTATTGCTGGGCAGTTTTAATGCATTTTACAAAAGAAGAAGCTAAAAATGCAATTCGTAAAATGTATAATGCTCTAAATAACGATGGCAGAATCTTAATGTGTATAAAAACCGATAAAAACAAAAAGAAGAATGGGTAGATTTCCAAAACGAAAAACAAGCAAAAGTTTATTTTTCATTTTGGAAAGAAAAGGAGATAAACAATTTTTTACGCAAAATTGGATTCAAAGATATAAAAATTTGGCGATACGGCAATTGGTTAGATTGTTTAGCAAAGAAAAGAGCATAATAGTATTTTCCTAGAAGACGAAACCAATATAATTCAACTTAGCCCATCAAAATCACACGATTCGATTGAGCTAGAAAAATTTAAATTTGGAGATAATAGGTGCACCACAAAGAAGGACGTCGCAAGGTGCCGTTTTTTGCGCCTCGAGTTTGCTCAAACAAGAATCCGCACCCGTAGACCGTTCAGCGCCTTTGCAACATAACTAGCCTCCGAAGTAGGCAACAAAAAAGATAGGCCTTATACTTTGTTTACCGCAAATTAAATAAAGGAGACCTATCTATGTGTTATTCTACCAACCCTAGTCTAGAAAAAGCTAGAGGAAAAGCAATGAAATTGCTTTTCCTTGAAAATATCCCTGTTCAAAACATTGCAGATAGATATGGCGTAAACCGT
>JAIKZA010000002.1 GCA_024682595.1 Candidatus Saccharimonadota bacterium
AATATGCTCTTGCCGCACAGCTTCATCTGGGCGCGATAGTGGTTGCAGTTTCGCCATGATTGCCTTGAAGCGTTGCGCCATCAATTCCGAGTCCGGTGTCTTGGCGAGGATTTCTTTCAGGTGGCTATTGTAACCCAGCAGGTAGTCTTCCGGCCCATAATTCTTTACCTTCCAATTTCCGCGTGTAATTGTAGTCACCATTGGAATCATTGGAATATCCCCATAGGCCTCTAAATATTTCTTCAGGTGCTTAACATGTGACCTGTTCTGCATGAATGGGTTATAGAAAAAGCTTTTCTTTTTTCCGAGATATTGTATCCACTTGTTCCGCCGCGCATCTCCGTAAACATTTCCAGCGCAGTTCTTACATTCAAACACGAGCAGGCCCTTCTTAGAGACTACGAGTAAATCAATCTCAGACGTTTTGCTGTCCTCAGTTGGCACATAAACGTTTCGAAGAATTTGATTTTCTGGTACATGGATCTGGTCAATTAGCGTTCGGTAGATAATTTGCTCGCCAGATTTTCCTTCATCCGTCCACTCTTCTGGGTGGCGGATTTTGTCTATTCCATGGCATGCAAAGAGCCATATCAAACCAGATACGACAAATAAAGCGACTGCCGCAATTGCAAACGGAATCATGAGCTGCACGATGGCTTCGTCCATATAGCAATTATATCGCACCAGCGAAAGAGTCGTCTAAGGTTATAAATCAACATTGCACCCATCACACTCCGGCATAGAAACTAGCAAACGCCGAAGCTTTGCGCCAAAACCGCTCATGTTGTTCGCTACGAACGGTCTAGCGACCGGCGCCTGATTAGTCGGTAAGTTTTGGCTCCAAGCAGGTTAAGCTTATTTAGGGCTCTAGAAATCTAAGTCTTCTTCGCTGAGGCTCTCCCAAACCTCTTTGATTTTTAGATTATGGTATGAGCCGGCGATTAGCTCATCGGCGTCTTTAAAACCGACCTCGTCACCCGCGTTCGCTTGGTAAAAATAGACAAGATTGTCTCCGAGGGCCTCACTCCAAGTAATCCAGTAAGTTTCGTCATGATATTTAAGTTGGATATCGTGGCCGGCCTCGATGAGTTCCTTAAGATACTGTGTGGTCATTTGGTTTTATTCTCCTTCAAGGATCGGAAAACTTTGGCGGATTTTCTTTCGTTCTTCTTCGTCTTTGATTTCGTGATTAATCTCGTATGCGGACATAGTTTTGGCTTGCTCGATGTACTTCTGCTGCTCAGGCTCATCGCTCTCTATGTCTCCATGGGTCTGGTTGAGCGTCAGGAGAAACTTAGATAACGGGTGATAGAATTTTCCTACTTCAAACTCTATCGTGTTGTCCATGGCGTCTTGTTGTATGCCGTAAATTACTTTTTCTTTATATAGCTCAAAGATGCAATTCGTAACCTTCATGCCAACGTCTGTCCCGGCTTTTCGAATTGGCGCAGTTTCATTGCTGCCGTAATATAGCTCGTCAATTGTTACGCCTAGGCCTCTTGCAATCCGGCCTAAATTATATAAACCTATATTTCTTTTATGATTTTCATATGAGCTAATTGCTGTATTTTTTACGCCAGATTTTGCTTCGAGACCCTCTTGCGATAAATGCCTTTCTTCGCGTAGCTCTTTAATTCTATTACCGATAAACTGCTGAATTTCTTTTTCGCTAGCCATAATAGCGAAACCTCCGAATTAATAACGTTAATATAATTTATATTATACGATAATATTTATACAAAAGTATAAAATCGTTTCACGACTCTAAGACTAAATCTAAGATTTTGCAGCAGTGGTAATGAAGAAAAAATAACGAAAAATCTAAATTTTTAACAGAGCGTATCGCATGTACAATCGCCTCGAACATTTAATTGGAAGGAGGCGTATGCCACAAAAAAGTATTAGACCCGGCCTCGTCGATGCATGGAATGCATTTATGTGTGACGGAGCAAAATGGTCCAAGAACGACATTCCGTTCTGTCCAACTATACTAACACTGAAATTCCGTCGCGTATTATCACGTGGGTCGAAGCGAAATCGATATATAAAAAGCGGATTAAGAAAGATCCGTCATTCAAAGACGATTCGTTCGTCTGTTTCTATATAGACGACTATAAGTTTGACGGAACCCGAGCGGGGATTTGGGCGCAACCGCATCGCTCGCTCGAAATTCTGTCGCATTTTAAGGGTATAGTAACCCCAGACTTCTCAGAGTATCAGGATTTTCCGTACCCTATCAAATTATATAACACTTATCGGATGCGAGTTTTTGGATACTGGTGCGGGCATAATGGACTGGAGGTTATTAACAACGTACGTTGGGGCACGGAAGAATCGTTCGAATACTCCTTCGATGGAATCGAGAAGGATAGTATCGTAGCAATCGGCACCGTTGGCGGGAGTCCACGTAGACTACTTGACCGTCCAAGGTTCGAGCGCGGTTTAAGTGAACTAGTCATACGTCTCAATCCGAAAGCGATACTGACTTATGGCTCCGCAAAATATCCATGTTTCGATAAACTTCGCGAAAAAGGCATCGATATTATAGAATGCGAGGCTGCTACTGCCAGCTACTATAAGAAGAAAAGAGGTGGTGATGAGTAAAGGGAATAGCCACCTTTTTAGCGGGACGAAAGGCGCCAGTGTTGTTCCAGAAGAAAACAAACAAAGCGGCGCGACTAGTTCGGCGAAACTCTCGGGCGAGAGGCTGAGTCATTCGAGCGAAGGAGATTTTCAGCAAAACGGCCGCATGACGGGCGGAGGCCACGGACAAGAGAACATCGAAAAGCTTGAGAGAGAAGGTATTGATTATAAAATACTCGAGACTTATCCGAACGGTGTTAGGCGGGGTAATGTATCTAATCATACTGACGCGGGTAAGAAAAACGGAGGCCGCCAACTATGGTTTCCGAAAGATTGGTCTAGGTCGGATATTAGAAAAGCGGGAGAGGCTGTAGCAAAATCTGTCAATTTCGATGAGATGCCCGAAGGCGGATCCGCGACGGGAATTTATAAGGGTGTACGCGTGAGGATTTATAAACGCAATGGTACAATAGGGACAGTATGTCCAGACGGGAATCAAAAAAATATTGAAGGAGGACAGTGATGTCGAAGAATTACGAACTAGCTCTTAAAATGGACGAGCTACAGCTTGAGCGCCTTAGTATTGGTCTAGACGACGATTATGGCCGAAAAGAAATTGAGAAAAAAGAGCTCGAATTACTTTCGGAAGATAAGGAGGCGACCATCGCTTATATCCGGGAGAATTGCGGCGAAGAGGAACTCTACCATCTCTCGGAAATGATAGAGGATCTTTGTGAGACTATCAATGACCAACGCCTAATTGATGCACTATATAATCGCGCCGAAGTCTTATATAAAGATTTTCGCGATACGATAGCGAAATATGGCGAGCCGCATATTAATAAATAACGGAAATTCTTGCGCCAAAATCTACGATCCTGACCAAGTTCGAGAAATTCTAGAAGAACTTACGAACCAGCTAGATTCCCTCGTTGACAAGATGAAAAGTGCAGACTCATGGCAAAAGGATCAGTTAGTACGAAAATTGGTTACGAACCTAGAAATTTCCAACAAAAATGAGGTCTCCTTCAGGTTGAAGAAACCTCTTAAAAACGTCTTTAACCAGGCTCTTAAGAACAGAACTAGGTCTGGTGCGCGAGACTGGACTTGAACCAGCACGCCGAAAGGCATATGCTCCTAAGGCATACGTGTATACCAATTTCACCACTCGGGCATGACAAAATTATAGCAAAAAGGCGGCAAAAAACATAATAGTTATGCTAAAATAATTAACA
>JAIKZA010000016.1 GCA_024682595.1 Candidatus Saccharimonadota bacterium
AGACGAGTGAAGCAGAAATGCTTGCATTTCTATTTCCGAGTCGACGCCCCGAGTCAAGCAACTCTTAGAGTTGCGCTCTCCTACTCCCAGCACCAAGGAAAGATCCTGAGCATCAGCTTGGGATTTTTTCTTATTAAAGTAGGAGGAGAACCGTAGGCTCGGACGAGGTAGGAGACATGGCGCAAATATTGTTGTATAATCATAAACAAGAAAAGGCGAGGAAAATGCGACAAGATTATATAAATTTGGCCGGAACGACAAGCCAAAAACCAAAGAATAGTTTTATCAAGCCAATCATTATATCCGCAATCATTATTGCGATCATGATAATCGCCGCCATTGTTGCTGTTAATATTGTGCCTAAAATGCTCATCGATGACGCGCAAAATCAGAGCGACACAATCAATCATGCCGACTACTACACGACCATGCAAAAGATCTTCACGAAGGTTTGCGGTCGGGAAATTGTCATCGACACGCTCAGAGACGAGCTAAAGGATATCTCCAACGAAATCGACATCGAGGACTACAACAGCTATGGCCGAATCGTCCTAGCGGGAACCAAAGAATATGTCCAATTTTCATCCGTCAACGAAGAGTCTGATTCCCCCGACACGGCCGTAGATTTCGTCTATCATGAGCCAATTCAAAATACCGACACCTTCATTCTCCAGTCCGGCGAAAAAGCCTTCCAGCATTTTAACGGAAGCTTAACTAATGAGTTCGAAACCCTCGACGAAGCCATCATGGACCACCAACTATTCCAAAAGTAATATGCCAAGCCAGGAACCCTACCAACAGCCAAAAGAATCCTCGCAAAGCGAGTGGAGTGCACTAGAGTCGCAGAAAGATACTGCGGCAGAGCTAAAGCAAAAAATTGCCACCGCCGCCCAGATAGAGATACCAGAGGACGTCGTCGACAAAGAAGCCTATCGACACTCTCAAGACTATTATGCAAACATGTGCCAATCGGTTTTTGCGGCCGCATTCGATAATCCGCCCGAAGGCCTATCCGAAGACGACATCAGAACAGCCACTATCGACGTACTTGTCGATGAATCGCAAAAATTTATCGCAGATGGCGGAAAGATGTCTGGTGATTTGGATGAGATATTATTCCCAGACCAAGACCAAACATCATTGCCGCCAAAAAAGCTATTCAAGCAATACGAATGTTACAAGCCAAAACACGCTGGCGACAAGGACGAGGTTACCAACGAGTCGCTAGCACAAGGCGGCCTAGGTGGCATCGGCACCGAAAACTGGATTCTTCAAAATGGTGGCTCGTTCACCGCTGCAACGCGCAGCTTCCTCCAGGCCGCTGGCCTATTGGGCCAAAACGGCCAGCGTATCTCTGGCGCAGAACCAACCAGATTTACTGATTTCGTAAACAATTACCAAATCTGGGACCTTGGCGCCAATCATACCTCGGAAAGAAAGAGTAGATATCCGCACGACAATTTCATCGCCAATAATCTCGACGAGACCGGCTACCAAAAAATAACAAAAGCATTATTGGATTATCTTGGCGTATAATAGTTAATAAGGAGTTACATGGATAATAATCAAGTCATTCAGACGCCAACGTCTTTCAACCAGCAAGCGGCGCCCGTAAATACCCAAAACAACAATAACAATCATGCCGGCCTCAAAGTTGCCGCCATTCTGATATCAATCGTCCTGGTCGTCATCGCTAGCATTGTCACAATTACTGTTCTCACAAAACCAACGCCGCCCGCAGAGCCACCCAATACCGGCGACGAAGATGGCGAGGATTATCATCCGTTCGCCTCTGGGCGCAAGATTTTTGCAGATAACGAAGAGCTCGACAAAGATTACAGCGACAAGTACGACAAAATGACCAAATTCTACCTCGAACTAAACGAAGAAATGACTTTCGACCAACTCAAAACGCTTGCCAACTCGCACGGCTTCGACTCCGTCAAGGCCAATGGCGACAATGGCAGTATTAGCCTCGGCGAGCTAGTCTTCGTCAAGTTTGACGTTACCGAGAAAAATGGCACCCAAATGGTCAGTCGCTACACCCTTAACCGCGAAATGAACGGCCACGAGGACATCCGCTTTGTTGTTCCGCTAGACGAAGACGGCAAGTATGAATATTACAACGGCATCGATTACGTCACCTACAGCAGTCGCAAGCGTGCCGTCAACGCCTTCATTCTCGATCTCGAGGAAGCTCCAGTAAAGAATACCAACACCGGCAACGACGACTACGAGCCAGAAGAGAATTAATAAACATCCACTGGCCTAGCCAGTGGTTTTACGCTACAACAAAGCCCCTCCGAAGAGGGGCTCTTTTTGAGTTTAGTTAGTTGCAATAGAGAAGTAATCCACTCTTCAAGGTTCTGTTCAGTATAGAAACTTGCAATCGCCAATCTCGTGCACATAGCCACCGATGTCACTGGGCGGAGGACTGTCGAGATCAGGACGCGACACTGCAGACTCTGGACCAGAACTGCTGCTCTGTGAAGAAGGGATCGAGCACGCGCTCAGCGCCAAACATACCACCAGAAGAATCGCAACTAAACTCATAAAGTGCATCTTCCCCATTCATACCACCAACCTTTCATTTGTATTGAGACAAGAAGAAATATCGTAATAATATTATATCATAGAATCGCCATTTTGCAATCTTACCAGAAGCGCGTTTATGCTATAATTAACATAAGCAAGGGAGAAAAAATGGAAGAAAAACCTCACAGCGGCGATCAAATAGCCGACGCCTCGACACCATGGGACCATCTTGTTGATGAAGAAACTGAATCGAGTGAAGAATTATCTCCCGCAGAAACATTCCGACTATTCGTTCGTCAAAGCATGGAGGCTTGCCAGCAAGAACATTTAGATGACCCAGATTATACTAAATCACCTCAGTACTTCAATGATGCAATAGCGGGCATCGACGGCATGCCCGAGCCAGACCCAGAAGCATTAGACATATCCGAGGAAGAAATTATAGCTCTCTTCTACGATGAGGTGATATCTTTTTCGAAAAAGTTTGGTGAAGATGGAGGAACATATCCAGACACTATCGACGGACTTGTCTATCTAGACGAAGACGACTCTTATAACGCACCGCCGCTAGTAAAAGCGCTTCAGGAGCACGCCGCAGATGTTGAGTTTATTCGCAGTAAACGTATCGAGCAGATGCCTCAACAAACCCTCGCCGAACTCCAAAAAATAAGCGATGACCTTCAAGAAATAGCCGCTAACGACGAATATAATAGCAAGGCTATGAATAAGCGCAGTCATATAGCAAGAGATGTCACTAATATTCTAAAAATGCTCAATCAGCATGAAAACGAAATTACAGAAAGCGGTGGCGACATGGAGGCGCTATACGCTTTTATCGGCGAAAAAATAATGCCAGAATACATGCCGAGGACATCGGAAAGAAATAATAGTGCAGATTTTTTCTGCATAAAAAGTATGACCGAACAAAGCAGCGAACTTATGGAATACGTCGACGACGAAACGCGCTCTCTGATAGAGTACGTAAATGACCCAGACAATGGCCTGAGTAAGGGCGCACGCGATACTGTAACGGATGTAATTGGCGACTATCTTGTCGGCGACGACCGACATCCGCTATTAGAAGATGGCAAACCAAATGATTATTTTCGCCAAGTTATGCTTTTTAGCTTCGATGTAAGATATCATGCACTCCGACCAGAAAAAGACGATGAAGCATATACATACTGCGCAAATGCGCGCGAATTAATGCAAACATACCTCGAGCCAGAAGTATTGCGCACGACTGAGGAGATATGCGAACTACTCGACGAAGAACATCGTAAGAATATTTCTAGCGAAACACTAGTGCTATTAAGCCAAACAAAAGATCCGGCGTTACGCAAAGCAAAAATTGATTTAATTCGCCGCACCCAAGACTATATAAATAAGCAAGCCGGCCAAGAACATCCTAAAGGTTTATTTTTAGATGAGAGCGATATTGAACGAATTATCCTAGGCGCAAACACTCTCGAAGAAGCACAAAAGAGCCCAGACGACATATTAAGAGATTTCAACGACACACCCGCCGATCGCTGTTTAGCTCGCGCTAATTTAAGAACCAGAAGGGAGGGCGATAAAAAGAACGTGCTGAAAATTTTAACAGCAATCAATGACGAAATACACGATGGAGAAATCCCAGAAGATCGCCTAGATTTCGTAACTAAACAATTTGCCGCCACATTTTCTGCCGAAGAGGCAATCGACGATGCTCAGGTTCAAAGAGCGATCGAACATTTTTCAGCCCTCAAGCGTATATACAGTTTTGAAAAAGGCGACAAGCATGCTAATATTCTGGTCGAAAAGATATTGTCCAAGAATCTTATCACAAGTGAAAGATTTGACGACGTTGTAGATGCTGCAATCAAGAACTACTACCGAATTAATGAGCGTATGTCAGAGCTTGCCAACAAAGAGACTCGCAAAAGAGTCATTGATCGCGTTTTTGATCTAGACATTGTAGCCCTAGCGGAAGTTAACGATGAGGAAATCGACGACATTATCGATATGGTTGAACGCGTAGAATCATCCAATTCGCTCGACCTGCGTCGCGTCTCGAAAGAGCTGGTAGATCAGTTGATAAAATCCTGTACGACCAAGAACGGCGAGAGCGGCGAATATTCCCTAGATACTGCTACCGCCCACGAACGTCTTGAACAAATCGAAGATGTTTTTTTGCGCAATAACTTACCACTCGCTGCAAAATATTTCCTTATCTTCACAAAACTCCACCCAAAAGATAAATTTGAGAAAGATTTCGTACGACCAAAATTGTCGCCAACTCTACTAGAAGCAGACAATAATGGGCCTTTTGGTCGCTATGGTTTAATGTTGCGCGACATAGTCAAGAATTCAATCGAGTCGAATGATCTAGACTTTCGCAGATACCTCGAGAATATGCGCGATAGTCAAAAAATCATTGATCGCATACGGTCAGGCGAAGTTAGTTTCGACCAGTTGAGCGAAGACGAGCAGCGCGAAACGCGAGCTTTTATTAGCCACGTCGCCACCATCTATAATCCAACTCGTCGCGGTCAAGAAAATCCAATCGATCCAGCTATGCCAATTACGAACGAAAATATCCAAAAAATATACGATCTTTTACGCCTCAAGCCAGACGGCAGTATTGCAGACTTTACCGTACGTTACTTCGGTCGCACTAATGGACTACGCACAATCGAAGGCGCTTTACAGCTGATGGATAAAAAACGCGACGAAGCCGATCAGCGCAACCGCGAGGCCGCACGATCAGAGCTCATTATTCATAATGGCGACCTTATTAAAAACGTAAGCGGCCAATACCTTGACGGCATACTTGGCGTAGGCTCGAACTGTAAGGAATTCCTCGGCCGCAACGCGGACAGTGACGGAACGCCACTCGACACAGACTTAACGATGGTATTAGGCGGCGACTCGACAATTGATAAATGTTCTGAAATTCAAGCTAACCCAAACGGCAATTATGGCTACGTTTGGTTTATTGTCGAAAATACGCCAGACCGTATTATTACGACTCGCAAAGGAGAAGGGCATCCAGGGGGCGACGTCGAAGAACCACTACTAACAACTAGTCGGCTAGAACTATTCCAAACTGGCGTCATGGGAGATAGCCATTATGGCATTCGCACTGGCTTCGGCTCCGAACATATTAAAGCCATCGTAATTCAGGAACCAGAAGAATTTCGCGATCGCACCTTCTTCCGTATCGTCAAAAACGGCTTCTATATTCCAGTTTACGAACGCAAAACCGGCAAACTAATCTTTACGCCAGAACAGTATGATCAGATGCGCGAGCAGCTTTCTGGCAACCCGGAATATCGCATGGGTGAATATCGTCACGCTACGGCGGAAGATTTTGCACATGATTCCGAACATATTGCAACTCTCGGTCTTGGCCAAGAACTAGATATCGAGGAAAATAAGAAAGATACCCTCCGCAAAGACCAAGCTATTCGCGACGCCATCATGAAGAAACTAGAAGGTACTGGGCTGACTATGCGCGACGAGATCGACGGCGACCTTACACCTGGCGTAATTGAAGTTAGCAGCACTGGTTCGACCGGCCGTGG
>JAIKZA010000009.1 GCA_024682595.1 Candidatus Saccharimonadota bacterium
TGGTCCATATACCGCAAGAACGCTGCCTGAAGTTACTAAGAGTATTCAGGAATACCTAATCTATTACAACTATGCTAGAATACATACAACTTTAAGAATGACTCCTATGCAAATGTTGCAAAGGTGCTGACCCCTCTAAGGGTTACTCGGCGTTAGTATGTACGGCCACTACATCATCGAGGTCATCAATCGCGTCGAGGATTTTTTCCACTTTTGCTGAAGCTTCTTCGTCGACCGGAACGGTATTGTTTGGCACATATTGCAACTCTGCTGAGTCAATCTCGTAACCAGCATCAATTAGACCACTGCGTACCTTGGCAAGGTCACCTGCGGCGGTATAGATGGTCGTCCCATCTTCTTCATCAGCTATGTCTTCTGCGCCAGCATCTAGTGCGGCCATCATGATTTCGTCACCTTTAGCTTTTACGAAGATAACTCCTTTACGCGTAAATTGGAACATGACTGAGCCAGGGTCCGCCATGCGGCCGCCATTTTTTTCGAGCGTGTGGCGCACTTCTGGCATCGTACGGTTCTTATTGTCGGTAGCAACTTCGATGATGATTCCAACTCCGCCCGGGCCGTAAGCTTCATAAGTTTCTTCAATCAAGGCGGCTGCGCTCTTGTCTGCTACGCGTGCAATCGCGCGCTCAATATTTGCTTTCGGCATATTGGCGAGCCGCGCCTTCTCGAGCACCATCGCAAGTGACGGATTCATAGCAGGGTCGGTACCACTGCGCGCCGCAATTGCAATTTGGTTACCGATTTTCGTAAACAACGCACCGCGCTTGGCGTCTACAACGGCCTTTTGGCGTTTAGTGGTTGCCCATTTACTATGTCCGCTCATATCTTATCCCTTACTTTCATAACTGTATTTTCTATATTTTAACATATTTTAAACTATTTAAAACCACGCCTTGTCAAAAACATTAAGCTGATGCTTTTTCGCCCTAGCTTTTGGATGGTATTTTTTATGCATGCTTTTAAACAATATAAGCTCTACCAGAAAGGAGAAACATGAAGTATATGAAGAAAAAAGATCTAAGTGCGAGTGAGGTTGCCCAAATAAGACGACGCTCCGACGGCTATATTTGGGCAGTTCTAGATGTGCATAATAACTCTATTGTTCTCGGAGATGAATATCTCGTCGAAATGCGTGACGACCTTATTTATAAATACCATAGCCGCCCAAAGAATATTTTCGGCATCGGTTTAGATTTGCGTACTGGCGATATAAGCTATCCGCTCGTTGTCAATCGTTTGAATAGCGTATATCGCAACAATAAGGGTGTACCGAGCCAAATAAGGGATCGCATCGAAACCATGGTAGGGTATTATTTTGAAAGATTTGACCCTTTTTGTACGTCTAAAAATCGAGCTAGTAAAGCGCATAACTTGCAGACGCCGCCGTGCTAGATTTTACCGAGATAATTAGTTAAAATAAAACTATAAAAACAGGAGGTTTCAAGTGGCTAAGAAGAGTCAGGATGCGGTGGACATGTCAGATAAAGACAAAAAGGATACGAAGAAGACAAAAGATACAACCCCGGCAATGGACGAGGGCAAAAAACAGGCCCTAAACCTAGCCTTATCGCAAATCACGAAGCAATTCGGCGACGGCTCCATTATGAAGCTAGGCGAACAGTCAAAGATTGACGTCGAGCTGTTTTCGACCGGCTCTCTTGCATTTGATCTTGCACTCGGTGGCGGCTTTCCAAAGGGGCGTATTATTGAAATCTATGGACCAGAGTCTTCTGGTAAAACAACTCTTGCACTCCATGCAATCGCCGAAATCCAAAAACAGGGTGGACAGGCTGCTTTTATTGACGCAGAACACGCTCTCGACCCAGCCTATGCGCGTAAAATTGGCGTCAAAACGGATGACTTATTAATCTCGCAGCCAGATAACGGCGAACAGGCGCTAGAAATTTGCGAAACATTAGTACGCTCTGGCGCTGTGGATTTGATCATTGTTGATTCCGTGGCCGCGCTTGTTCCGCAGGCAGAAATCGATGGCGATATGGGCGATGCGCAAATGGGGCTTCAGGCGCGCCTCATGTCCCAAGCCATGCGCAAGCTTACTGGTATTATCAGCAAGACTAAGGCTACGGTCATCTTTATTAACCAGATTCGTATGAAAATCGGTGTTCTATTTGGAAATCCAGAGACCACCACTGGCGGTAATGCGTTAAAGTTTTATGCATCGGTGCGTGTAGATATTCGCCGTATTGGTCAGATTAAGGATGGCGACAATGTGGCTGGCAACCGTACAAAAATTAAAGTCGTCAAAAATAAAATTGCCGCCCCATTCCGAACGGCAGAGTTTGACATTATGTACAACGAGGGTATTAGCAAAACTGGTGACGTATTGGACTTGGGCGTCCAATACGGTATCTTAGACAAGGCTGGCGCTTTCTTCAAATATAATGGCGATACGCTCGGTCAAGGGCGTGAGGCTGTAAAGCGACTCTTTAAAGAGAAACCAGAACTTATGGCCGAAATCGAAGCTAAAGTTCGTGAGGCTGCAAAGACTGATGAAGACTAATGCTTGAAACAATTACCATCTTCGACGATGATGAGGTCGCAGATAAGGCTCAATCCCATCGTGTAACAGGCATAAAAGAAGCGGTTCGCGACCATAATCGGGTTAATGTATACATAGACGACAAATATTATTGTTCGTTAGATATTTCTCAGGTCGTCGATCTGGGCATCAAAATTGGTCGCAAGCTAAATTCCGAGCAGCTAGAAGACATAAAACGCGCTTCAGAGTTTGGCAAATTTTACGCCCGCGCACTCGAATATGTCCTAATGCGACCGCATTCGACTAAAGAAATTAGCGACTATTTAAGGCGTAAAACTCTCAGCAAAAAAATACGTACAAAAAATCCAAAGACAGGCGAATATAAGGATACGGTTCGGAGCGGCTATGATCCGAGCCTAATTCCGCTTGTTCTAGAGCGGCTAGACCAGCACGGACATTTGGATGATCGTCGTTTTGCGGAGTTATGGGTTGAGAATCGCGACGTCAAAAAAGGGACTAGCTTTAAAAAGCTCCGAGATGAGCTAGCGAGGAAGGGTATTAGTCAAAAAATTATAGATGACGTATTGTGCAGCAATATGCGCAATGAACGCGAAGAATTGCGTAAAGTTATTGCGCGCAAGTCCAACCGCTACGCTGACCGACAAAAACTAATTCAATATTTAATACGCCAAGGCTTTACTTATTCCGATATTTTGGACGAGCTATCCTCATCCGAAGGTGCGTAGCCAGGTTTTCTAAAGGGGTTAACAAAATTAGGGACAAACTCCTCTTGGGCGATTTCCTTTTTCTTTTTAACTTTAACCTTGGAATCGCCGTGTTTAATTGTAATCTTAAAATCGTCAATTTCAACAATCTGTGAACGGTTTATGGTCAATTGAGGATCAAAAAACGAAGACGTAATTGGTCGCTGTACGATTAGTTGATATATGATAAAACTGCCAGAATCAACGGTATAATCGACAACTTTCCCGAGTTTTTTGCCTTTCTGGTCTACTACTTTCAAGCCGACTAGATTGAATTCCAGCGACATGATTTCGTCAAATTTTATTACATCCTCACGCTTTGTAAAAACGTCAGCAGAGTTAACGATTAGGCCTTGGTCGCTGATTTCGCGCACATCGTTCATGTCGAGAATATTTCCAATCTCGTTATCGTTATGAATTATTGCGCCATCAACTACGTAGGCAATGATTTTCAGATTATCTGGGTCAATGATTGCTCTAGTAGTACGGGCAATTTCGCCACCGATATGGAGGCTTAAAACGGGAAAGTCAATCAAGTTTGAACCAACCATTAACATTTTCTTTTTCTCTCCGCTTATGGAATAATTGTAGCACATGAAAAAGGTTTTAGCGGTCTCTGGCGGTATTGACTCGGTCGTGATGCTACATATTTTTCGCAACGATTCGGAGGTGGTCGTAGCGCATTATAATCACGGTATTCGTCCTAATTCGGCAGACGATCAGGCTTTCGTCAAGCGGCTCGCTCAAAAATACGAGTTCCCATTTGAAACTACGGATGGAAACTTGGGGCCGAATGCTTCAGAGGCGGCTGCTCGGGAGGCTCGATACCAGTTTTTTGAAGCAATCTGCAAAAAGCACGGAGGTCGTCTTCATGTTGCGCATCATCTCGATGATGTATATGAATCGATCGCAATCAACGTCTTAAGGGGGACAGGATGGCGTGGGCTTGCACCATTACGTAATCCTAATGTGGAGCGACCCTTGTTAGGATGGCGGAAGAGCGATATTTATCGCTACGCAACCGAACATCAACTTAACTTTCGTCAGGATCAAACTAATAATGAAGATATTTATTTGCGAAATCGAGTCCGCGTGGCTTTATTGCGTGCGAGTGATGCTCAAAAAGAACAGCTCCGTCAACTATATGAGCGTCAATGTCAAATATCGTCTGAGGTACAAAAAATTTTAGATCGTTTTGTCTCGGAGCAGGGGCAAGCCATTTTGCGCGATATTTTTATAGATATTGATGAGCAATCTGGCGTTGAGCTGTTGCGCGAATTATTGTCAATAAACGGCATTTCGCAGACGCGCCCACAACTGCACCGCGCGCTTTCGGCGATTAAGAATTATCTTCCCGGAAAGCAATTTCCGCTAAATAAAAACAAATATATCAGAGTATCTAAATATCATTTTTCAATCAAAAGTAATTAAGAGATATCTGTTAAAATTTGCCAGAATTACAAAGAAATGTTAAAATTTAAGAGCATGAAATTACGCAAGGTTATCGGGACATTCTCGATCCCGTCTTTAATGACCCTCGGATTCCTCGCCTCTCTGCTTTTCTTTACTATTATTGCAAAGACTGGCGGCTTTTTCGCGAGCGCGACTTCATCGGAGTCGGCAGAGAAAGATAATCAAAGTTTTGTGACTATTTATGACGGCGGTGAAAAGACCACTCTTCGCTCAGCGGCAATTACGGTGCGCGAACTTCTGGAGCGCGCTGGTATAGTTTACGACGAGTATGATACGGTTGAGCCAGGATTAGACGATGAAATCAACTCGGAAACATTCAATATTAATATCTATCGATCACGTCAGACGGTTGTAATTGACGATAATGTTAAAAAATATGTTCGCACTTCCGCCACTGAGCCCGAGCAAGTCGCCGAAGATGCTGGCTTGAAGCTTCTTGACCAAGATATTATCGAGGTAGTTGCGTATAATGGGTTACTCGAGAGCGGTATAACTACCGCATATCAAATCACGCGCGCAAAGACTGTAAATTTCGAATTTTATGGCAAAGACATGGTTATTCGAACCCAGGCCGATACGGTTGGCGAATTCTTGGCCGAGCAGGGAATTACTGTAGACGCTAAGGAAACCTGGTCATCGCTGCAAGATGATGTTAAGTTGAAAGACGGGATTAGTCTTGCTGTCTTCCGCCAAGGAAAACAGACAAAAACGGTAGAAGAGGTCGTAAACTACAACACGAAAATCACCTACGACTATTCGCTTAATTATGGCGTCAGAAAAGTAACAACGGCCGGACAAAAAGGTAAGAAGACTGTGACTTATGAGATAAATATGCGTAACGGCAAAGAAATCTCACGCAAAGTCCTCTCTTCTATTGTGACGCAAAAGCCAATTGACGAGCAGGTAAAGGTTGGTATGAAAGTAGACTTACCGGCCGGCACACATAATGACTGGATGGCTCAAGCGGGGATTTCTCCAAGTGACTATGGTTATGTAAACTATATCATACAGCGCGAGTCGCACTGGAATCCGCTAGCAAAGAACGCGTATAGTGGCGCAACGGGTCTATGTCAGGCCCTTCCGGGTAGCAAGATGGCTAGCGCGGGTAGCGACTGGGCGACTAATCCAATCACTCAGCTACGCTGGTGTAACGGTTACGCTATCGGAAGATATGGCAGCTGGGCAAAAGCGTATCAATTCTGGACCGTAAATCATTGGTGGTAAAATGAAGAACCGAAAGTCTCTTGGCCAGCATTGGCTTAAAGATCGAGATATTTTGTTAGATATATCGGATATGGCGGCTACGGATGGCTGCGGCGTAGTGGTCGAAATCGGCCCAGGCCTTGGCACACTTACTTCGGCACTTTTTAAAAACTTCGAAAAAGTTGTCACTATCGAGCTAGATGATCGTCTTGCCGAAAACTTACCAAAGTCGTTTCCTGGAAAAAACCTAGAAGTTCACAATCAGGATATTCTGTCGCTTGAATTAGAGAGCTTAAATCTCCCAGAAAAATATGTTGTAGCGGGAAATATTCCATATTACATTACCTCTCCGATTATTCAAAAATTCCTGCACGCCAATCATCGGCCGCAAAAGATAGTGTTACTTATACAAAAAGAGGTGGCTGAGCGTCTTGCTGCTGAGCCAGGCGACTATTCCATACTTGGACTATCGGCACAAATATATGCCAAAGTTTCTTTAGGGCTAGTTGTTGGGCGTGAACTTTTTACGCCGCCGCCGAAAGTAGACAGCCAAATTGTAGTTCTTGAACCACTCGACCAGCCACTGGCAACGGAATCTACTATCGCACTCATAAAGCTAGGGTTTATAGCGCCACGCAAAAAGTTGCTAACTAATTTAGCGGTCGGCACCCACCTGCCAAAAGAGAAACTTGCTGAAATATTCACTAAAAACGAGCTGAGTCTCGACGCACGTCCTGCTGATTTGTCAATATCGGACTGGGTTCGACTTGAAAAAAATATTCATTAGCATTATGATATTATTAAAATAACGGCTAATTTTAATGGAGGCTAATCCGGTGGATTTAGACAACCAGACCCCTGCAACAACTAACACAAACACGGATTCAGCAGCGCCTGATTTTGGCGGACCAATTAGCGAAGAAAAACTTAACGCCCAGCCAGACTTCGATATGGACGTTATTAATCAAGCCGTAATGGCCGCTGGTGACACTCCAAAAATTCAGAATACCTTTGATGTTAACGATATTAGCCTAGACGACGTTCCAACGTCGCAATATGAACTCGATCAACGTATGACGGACGACCCAAATCTTAACTTGGCTGGCGGTAGCGATTCCGTAGGGTCTGTAAGCTTTGACGGCTCTATTTCTAGTGGTAACGCGGGTAACACTAATATTGCTGACGATTCTTCCGCCGTTTCTCTATCTATACAATCGGCAAACTCGGAAACCATTGCCCTTGATAATGGTATTGGTGACCCCACAATTGCGCCGTCCGAATCAGCCGCCCCAAAGGCGGAGCCGTCAGCTTCTTTCGTGGCTGGTGATATTATTGATGAACCTGATAATTCATCGGATAAAACATCCGAATCAGACGCTAAGGCTAAAGAAGAACTAGACCATATGGAGGCTTCATTTGGCCAAATTAACGTTGATCCAATTGCCGCCGAAGAGAATGAAAAATCCGGCGCAAAGGTGACTGGCCAACTAGGAGCTCCCAGTTCTCCGACAGAAACCACAGCAAAGGCAGATGGTGCCGATAATGCAGCTGCCCCAGCTGGTGAACCAGCACATATTGCCAATACTATTACTTCCCCAGAACAAAAAAAGAGTAAAGCCCCATTATTTATTGGTATCGGTGTAGGTGTAGCAGTAATTATTATCGCAATTATAGTTCTACTTGTAGTTATTAAGTAGGCACATTCGCCTTTCTCTATAAAAGATGTTAAAATATGATTCATGAAAGAATCATATATCACTACAGCTATTCCATACGTCAACGGTAATCCGCACCTTGGCCATGCTATGGACTATCTTCTTGCGGATACACTCCGTCGGTATATGATGTATAACGGCCAAAAGGTTCGCTTGCAGGCTGGTACTGATGAACACGGCAATAAGAACTTTAAGAAAGCTGCCGATCAAGGTGTTACTGTGCAGAAATTTGTCGATCAAAATTCTCGAAAATTCCAAGATTTCATTCATTCGCTTGGAGTAGAGTATACGGATTTCATTCGCACGACCGATCCGGACCACGAACGTCGCTGTCAAGAAATATGGACTAAACTTTCAGATCATATTTACAAAGATAAATATACTGGTTGGTACTGCGAAGGATGTGAGGCTTTTGTGACAGATAAGGAGCGCGACGACAATCACGGCGAGTGTCCCGACCACAAAAAGCCGTACGTCAAACTTAGTGAAGAGAATTATTATTTGCGCATTTCCGATTTTAAAGAAAAAATCCGTAATGCTATCGAGTCTGACAGGCTAAAAATCACCCCAGCTTTTCGCAAGAAAGAGTTCCTGAATTTACTTAAAAACATGCCAGACGTATCTATTTCGCGCCCAAAGGAACAGGTTGAATGGGGAATTCCAGTGCCTGGCGACGATAGTCAAGTGATGTATGTTTGGATTGATGCACTTTCGAACTATATTACCGTTCTTGGCTACCCAGACAAAGACATTTCGGGCTATTGGCCAGCCCATACGCAAATCGTCGGCAAGGATATTTTGCGCTTCCATGCTGGTATTTGGCCGGCAATGTTGCTAGGTTTAGGACTTCCGCTGGCACACAACTTGTTAGCGCACGGTTTTATTACAGCTAATGGTGAAAAGATGTCTAAATCCATCGGTAACGTTGTTGATCCGCAAGATATTCTTGCGAAACACGGCCTAACTCCGTTTCGCTATTACTTCTTGCGTCATGCGTCTACGACGGACGATGTGGACTTTACCTGGGAAAAATATGAAGCATCCTATAATGAACTAGCTAACGATTTAGGTAACCTTGTCCAACGACTTGCTACGCTTTGTAAAAAGAATGAGATATCAGGGCAAAAAGTCAAAAAATGCGAAAATCCCGACTTCGATTCTCGCATGCAAAAATACGAATTCAATTTTGCATTTGATATTCTTTGGGACGGTATCTCAGAACTAAACAAACGCATCGATGCAGAAAAGCCGTGGGCTCTCGTTAAAACTAATCCAGACAAAGCTAAAGAGGTTCTTCGGAAACTCGTAGCTGACCTATTGACTATAAATGACCGACTCGCAATTTTCCTTCCAGATACAGCAGGGCAAATTGAAGAAATCTTTACAGCTAAACAAATTCAACCACCAGCAGCTCCACTATTTCCAAAGAATTAAAAAAGCTCCCCGCGGGGAGTCTTTTTTGTGGGCTATTTCATCCAATACTTCTTGCCGCCTAGAATGTCGTAAGTTATTAGCTCATAGTCATCCATGACGGATGCCATATTAATTTGGCGGCCCTCTAGGTAACTCGATGTTAGAATTGGTTCATTTGCGCAAACGTCATCTACGAGGTAATATAATGAATCTTTTTTCCAGTTTAGGCCATTTAGCATAGTGTTGACCATGCAGTTTGGAGTCGTGGTTGGTAGCTTTTTCTCACCTTGAAAACCCGATGCGTAGTTTGAATAAATAAAGTATGGGGTCACGCGCGATAAGTCACGTACGGCCTTTTTCTCATGCGAATTAACATTGTCAAACAGGCCCGCTGAGTGATCGCCGAAGAATAATACGACAACTTTTTTACCTAGTTTGTCCAACTCGTCAATGAATTCGCCAAGATACTTATCCGAATTATGTAATGTCTGATAATAAATTGCTATGTCTGACTTTTTCTGCTCGTCAACTTCGTCACCCACTATTTCAAAATTCGTTTTCTCGTAAATATCTGCATTATATGGTGTATGATTTTGCATTGTTATTAAACCAATCATTTGCGGCCCTTCATTTTCTTTTAGAACCTTTAGCGTCTGCAGATAGGCTGAGCGATCATTGATGTATTCCGAGTTGCCTTCATGCTCTTTAAAATCTAGTTCATTTTCGGTAATAAAGGTATCAAAATCCTCGTTTGCTAGCGAGATATTGCGCTTATACATGCCACCATTAAATGGGTGAATCGCCGTTGTCGTGTATCCGCTTTTCTTCAGCATCCGCGCGATGGAAGGGATTTTTCCAGCTTTCGGAACTAGGGCAGTATACGGGACGGTATTTGTCCAATAATTCGTCAGACTAGTCAATGTCTCAAATTCAATATTCGCCGTGCCGCCACCATAGTCCAATGAATACATTAGTCCGCTTGGGTATTTACTTTGGATTCTATGAATATTCGGCAGAATTTCTCCACCTGTGTGTTCGTAATAATCTTCAAATTTTTCACCATTAAATTCGACACTCGGGTCATAAAATGATTCATTTAATATGACTATCACGCTCGCTTTCTCTTCTTTTGGACTTTTGCGATTCATGTTTTCTTCTTCAGCGATTGCATCGTACTTGTTTTTTATGCCAGCGATTTTGTCGCGCGAATAAATCTCTGGTTCGTCTAGTTTAAGCTTCTGGAAGTTATATAAGAACCCCAGAATGAAACCGTTATCGTCGTAGTTGCGGTTTTGATTCCAGGCTGTAAAATGTGTACCTAAAACGGGAATATCCTCATAGCGTGTTCCGTCATGGTGTCTAATAAAATCCGTGGAAAAGAAGAATGTGCCTCCCGCTAGCATAACTACTAGCAAGCGCATTCCAACTGCGTGTCTTTGTGCTGGACTGTGTGTTTTCCAATTTCTAACTAGATTAAATCTTCTCGCCATATATTTTGAAAATAGGGCGGTTAGCCAAATGACTAGCAACACGGCAATGACTGTTTGTGCAATACTTCCGAAGTCTACGAATTTAGTAAGAGAACTGGCCTCGCTAGCGAGCTGAAAATCCTCTGGCAGCAAAGGAGTTTGGCGCGAATAGTATTTATATATATGCACATAAGTCAAAATGATTATCGAAATCCAACTAACGCCAACGGTTATAACCGGCGACCCCAGAAGCCCCCAAATAAAAACAAGCATCAGCCACATTAGAAATACATTAAATAGGTAAACCAGTGGGCTTCCGATTACGAAACTCCAAACTCGAAACATGTCATTCAGGAAATAGCGATATTCTAAGAACCAAGTTAATAAAAGCGCAGCTATGAATAAAAAAATTAACGACGAAGCAATATATCGTTGCTTCTTGGTCATTTTCTTCTGTATTTTTTCAAGTTTTTTCCTCACGTAAATAGTATAACAGATAATTGAGCTCATGTTTGAATGCTGAATCGTTAATATTTAAACTAAGACATGGGTTTGCTTAAGAAGAATACTGTTCATATATCCGTGGTGCCATTATCTTTTTCTGTCGGTATTATTATTAGCGGTATTCTTTCGGTACTATTTAATTGAACTATAGTTTTTAATTTGGTCTCTTTTGTAGGTCTGCTTATTTTTGCTTCGCTAGTAATTTCCAGTCAACTCCGGATTATATTAGCGCTAGCAGCCGGTTGTCTACTTGGGCTATATCATTCGGGATTAAGTATTAGTAATCAAAAAATCGCCACCACGTACATTGGTCGCGAAGTAATTATTGTGGCTACTGTTCAAGATTGGCCGGAGGTCAAAAATAACCAAACCAGGCTTCATTTAGGAAGTCCACACTTTAATTATAGCACAAGCGCATTAAATTGTCAAATATATGCAACTATGTCAGGGGTATATGATGACATAGCGCGTTCGGATCAAATAACCCTTCGCGCAATGGTCAGTGAGGGCTTCGGTGATTATGCTGTCTCGATTTATCGCCCCATTTTAATCTCGATAAGCAAGCCAGATCCGCCAGACTACTTCGTAACAATTCGCAACATTTTTACGAAACGTATTCGCCAAGCCATGGGCGACTCAGAAGAGGCGAATTTAGCGTTGGGCTTTTTAATTGGCGAGAAAGCGCTATCTGAAGATTTTAAAGCTAAACTTAGAACCGTAGGCTTATCTCATATCGTAGTAGCGTCTGGCTTTTGTTTAGCTACACTTTCGATTTTTGCACAGGAAAGCATGAGGAAAGTTTCTCGATTTGCGAGCTATGCCTTTGCTGGCATCTTGATTCTGTCTTTTATTATGGTGGCAGGACTTAGTCCAAGTCTTTTGCGCGCCGGGCTAGTAACGGGCTCAACGTTAACGGCAGGGTACTTTGGCAGAAAATTCCACCCTGGTCGTTTATTAATATATATTGTTGCGATTTCAACTTTAATAAACCCACTCATAATTAAAAGTTTGGCATGACAGCTGTCGCTTGCGTCATATGGCGGAATTATGTTTTTGGCACCTGTATTGAAGGAGTATTTTTATGGTAATGCCACTAGTTACGTTGGCGAAATGGTTATTGTTGCATTTTCGGCGCAGCTATTTTGTTTGCCTATAACTATTTATTCTTTTGGAGCTTTCTCGATCATCGGCATACTGGCGAATATTATCGTTACTCCAATAATTCCAGCAATAATGGCATTAACCTTTCTTATTGGAATTACGCCAGGCTTTGCGCCAGTAGTCCTTATCTGCAAAAAAATGTTGGCGCTTCAGATTGCGGTAATTGATGTATTGAGTAAGGCGAAATGGGCTACGGTATCAATCGGGAGCGGAACTCCGCTAATTCTTATGATGTATATTCCCATCGTCTTGCTTGTGCTATTTCTAAAATCTCGCACGAAGTATAGTTTCCGCCCCAGGTACGTACTGGATAAAATTCCAGAATATGGTAAAATATATACATGTTAATTCATTCCGAAAAGGAAATGCTTGAATACGGCAAGAGGCTTGGTGAAACCTTGCGCGCTCCACAAGTGCTTGAGTTGCTAGGCGATGTTGGTGCCGGCAAAACTACTTTAACGCGTGGTATTGCGGAGGGGCTTGGCGTTGTCGATAGTGTTACTTCTCCTTCGTTTACGCTTTCGAAAGAGTATTACGGTTCAGACTATTGTTTAATCCATTATGATTTCTATCGACTCTCTGATCCGGGCATTATGGCTGAGGATCTTGCTGAGGCGATTAGCAATCCGAAGGCTATCGTAATTGTAGAGTGGGGGCAAAGCATTCAAGACGTGCTTCCGAAAAACAGAAAAATCATTGAAATTCGGTATATTGACGAAAAAACGAGGGAGATAAAAACAAAATGAAACTATATCTAGACACGTCGCAGCCGCTCACTATTATGAAGCTTGATAATAAAACATACGAATGGGATTCTGGTCGCAGCCTTGCCAAAAATCTTCTTAAATTTATTCACGACAAGCTCGCAGAGAACGGGAAAGATTGGCAAGATATAACCGAAATCGATTTTATGTCTGGCCCGGGCAGTTTTACTGGCCTACGAATTGGCGCTACGGTTGCAAACACTCTTGCCAGCCAGCTTAAAATTCCTCTATATAACCATCGCGGAGAAAAAGTAAAACTCATTATGCCAGAATATGGTCGACCTGCAAATATTACTCCCCCAAAGAAGTAATCCCGTGTTACAATAACAACAGGTAAGAAGTTACCATTTCAATTTTAATGATATTTATTTAATTTATTGATATACGCACCTTCTTTTAGTTTTTGCTAGTTTAGTGTGTATATAAGAAAGAGGAAAATATGGAGATAGGTTTGCTTATCGCCGGGTTAGTCCTAGGAGCTGGGGCTGGCGTGGGCGGTTTTTATGCCGTAAGTAAAAATAAAGAAAAAGGCGCCAAGAATAAGGCGGACGAGCTAATCCGCAAGGCGAAACATGAAGCCTCGGAGATTGTTTTGAATGCAAAAAAAGAAGCATCAAATATCAACGACAAGACGCAACGTGAAGAAAATGAGCATCGTAAAGAATGGAAAAAGACCGAGAACCGACTTGTTGAGCGCGAGACCTTGCTCGATAAGAAGCTAGACCAACTCGATAAACGTTCCGAAAATTTGCGCAAGCAAGAAGGCGAAATCGAAGAATTGAAGGAAGAGGTACGCGCCATTCGCACAAAAGCTCAAGAGAAACTCGAAAAAATCGCTGGTCTTAGCAAGGCGGACGCCAAAGAGAAGTTGATGTCTATGACCGAGCGTGACATTAAGGGGGATCTTGCGGAGCTGATCGTAAAAGAGCAAAAAGCTTACAATGATCACATTGATGAGACGGCTGAGGCTATGCTTCTGTCTGCGATGGAGCGGATGTCCTCAGAGGTAACGGCTGATCGTACGGTTACTAGTTTGAAGTTGCCGGATGATGATATGAAAGGGCGCATCATTGGCAAGGAAGGCCGCAATATACAAGCGCTTCAGCATGCCACTGGCGTAGATGTTTTAGTTGACGACACTCCAGGTATGGTTGTCTTAAGTAGCTTTGATCCTATTCGTCGCCAGGTTGCCCGCTATGCGCTTGAGCGCCTCATGAAAGACGGCCGCATTAATCCATCGAGCATCGAGGACGCAGTCGCTAAGGCGGAACGCGAGATTGAGAAAGAAGTTGTTCGTGCCGGCGAAGATGCCGCACGCGAAGTTGGCGTTATCGGTATACCATCCGAGATTCTTCATCTGCTTGGCGAACTCAAGTTCCGTACTAGCTACGGCCAAAATGTTCTCCTACACTCTATCGAAATGGCACATATTGCCGGCATGATAGCTGAGGAAATTGGTGCCGATATCAATATCGCTAAGACTGCTACACTTCTGCACGATATCGGCAAGGCTGTCACTCATAAAATCGAGGGTAAGCATGCAGATATTGGCGCAGAGCTAGCAAAGAAATTCGGCATGAAGGATGAAATAGTTCATGCTATTGCCGCCCATCACGAGGACATTGAACCATCTACCCCAGAAGCTATTATTGTCAAGATTGTTGACTCTATCTCGGCCGCTCGTCCAGGCGCGCGCAATATCTCAGCGGAAAACTTTGCCGAGCGCATGAAAGCTCTAGAGAATATCGCTACTGGTTTCCCTGGTATCGACAAGGCTTATGCAATTTCTGCTGGCCGCGAAATTCGTGTTATTGTCGAGCCAAAACAAATCGATGATTTGTCGGCGCTGAAATTGGCGCGCGATATTGCCGACAAGATTGAAGCTACGATGCAATATCCTGGCGTTATTAAAGTGAACGTTATTCGCGAAACACGCGCGATCGAATACGCTAAATAATATTTTAAATATGGCATTATAAGAACGTTATTCTTAATACTTTTTGATTGTCGTAAGACGTTTCTTCTAAAAAACAAAAAATCCCATTTTTACCAATGATAATGTATAATATGCTTATGGATAAAAATAAGGGAGCATTTCTTAGGGGCTTCACTATTATTGAAGTTATGCTTTTTCTGGCGCTAAGCGGCGTTTTGTTAGCGGGCATATTGGGTGGCCTTGGAGGGAATATAGCAAGACAACGTTATAATGACGCCGTCCAGGATATAGCCAACATGATGCGTGACCAGTATTCATTTGTATCCGATACACAGATTGCACAACGCAACAAGGAAGATTCATATTGTTATGGTTTAGTCCAAAGTGATGTTAGCAATGACGACGCCAAGTCGTACTTTAGGTCACTTAATAGTTCTAGCGCAGATAATAAAATTGCATATCGCGGTCGCACCAACTGTGTAATCTATGGAGCGGTCGTGTCTATTACGGAAAAATACATAGAAACAACAGAGCTAATTGGCCGTGATTATAAAACCATAGTTAAACAACGCGAGGGTACGGATAATCCAGTTAGAAGCGATTTGTCGGATATAGAGATTTTGAAAGATGTCGTTAGCGCAAACAATGTAGCACTTCATTGCAATCTCGACGATTCAGAAGACTGCTATGTGCGCTCTGCGGATAATTCCCGTACGCAATACACGAAATGGGGTACGAGACTACTTGATCCAGAAGGCGAACCGATTCGCAAGACTTTAATGATTATTCGCTCACCTCGTGATGGCTCAATTCGCACTTATGTATGGAATGACGGAATTAAGGGTGGCTTGACTGGTCTAGAATATGTTCGTTACGAGGAGCTAAACGCAATGAATGATGGTAAAGGTCAAAAATTTAACGTAGGGCATCCGTTAGACAGCTATGGCATCAATCGTCATCTAACAGACGCTAATTTCAAAATCCAAGCACTTGATATTTGTGTCGACTCTGGCGACTCGCAAACTTATAGCAATGCACGCCGACTTATTAAAATCAAAAAAGCTGGTATGGGGCAAAGTGCTGTAGAATTGATGAATCTAGATGCCGAAAGGGAAATAAGCGAAGGTGGTGTCGATTATAGTAGCGATGCTACGTTGGGGGTAGCCGAATGTCAATAAAAAAGCATGGCGATACTATTATTGAAGTTATGATGGCCTTGGCGGTATTTGCTGTTTTAGCAATTATTACAGTAAATCTCATGAACAGTGGCATTAATAATGCTCAACGTACCCTAGAGTACACTATGGCGCGCAACGAGATTGACTCGCAGGCTGAAGCGCTTCGCTACATTCACCAGAGTTACGTTGCGGAACGCCAGTTGGATAGAAACAGCAGCCAATTTAGAAGATTGTGGGATGCGTTGCGCAGAGTTGCAATTAAATCAAGGAATCTTGAAGATCACGCCAATAATAACACTGAGGTGAAATTCGATATCAACAATATCGAAACTTGCGGGGAGGCGTACCAAACGAACGGCATGGTTGAGTTCTATAATGCTTTTGCGCTAAATACGCGCATGATTCTGCCAGACTCTGGCAACAATGCTACATATGGCGGCGACACTTACGCCAATCTTATTCCTGAAATTATCGTCGGTATAGATTCTCTTGATGTTAACAGTAGAAGGGTTCTTACTGCCCCAGTCGTGTATCCGCGTATTGTGTACAAAAAGGCTAAAGATACCGTTTCAGGCGCACGTGGCGTAGATGCGGGCGCGAGCGAAAATAATGACGAAGGCGCTCTCACTGAGAAGCAAATATATAATCGCGTGGCTCGCGCTGAAGGCGTCTTTGTGATAGCTGTAGGAGATAACGACAAAGACCCAATGCGCTCAAACTACTTCGATTTCTATATTCGCACCTGTTGGCATAGCGTTGGCTCGATTGCGCCGAGTACGATTACTACAATTGTACGCTTATACAACCCAGAGGTATTGGAATAATGAAAAAGCATAAGAAAGCCTTCACTGTTATTGAATTCTTGCTTGCAATGACAGTATTGTCGGTAATGTTGATGGGTATTGTCACGTTAACGATGCGAATCTTGGAAATCTATCGTAAGGGTCTTGCTCTTCGCGCGATTAATGCTACTGGGCGAGACATCCTAAATGACCTTTCGCGTTCTGTTGGCGGATCTCCAATCGTTGAGAATATCAACCCAGTTCCATCATCTGGCAGTAACGATATCCGTTGGTATGATATCAAGAAAGTTTATCGCAATTACTACAATGAAAAGATATCGTCTTCCGACGTAACCAACAATAAGAAAGTCCAAATCGGTGGCGTCTTCTGTACAGGGTCGTATTCATATGTTTGGAATACTGCCCCGGCTATCGAACAATACCGCAAGAATCCAAACAATAAAAACAACCTGTTTACTATTGAGGGTAAAGTGTACAAACTTGCGCGTTTTCCTGATACCGATCGTGCAGCTTGCGAGCGCGTCAATGCGAATAGTGATGATCTTAAAACTACACACATTACAAATGATATCGATAGTAGAGATGTAGTAAGCCTGATTTCCGACGACGAATCCGACTTGGCGCTTTATGACTTTGTAGTGTTGCCTGCTACGCAAAACGCGAAAACTGGTCAAATATTCTACTCCGGATCGTTTATTCTGGCGACCATGCGTGGCGGCGTGAATGTTTTGACGAATGGAGATTATTGCACTGGTACGGAACAAATGTATAACTCCGAGGTAGAAGCGGTTGATCAAGATTTTAATTATTGTGCAGTTAATAAATTTAATTTTGCGGTACGCGCCACGGGGGAGACGAGTAACGTGGACCAATATGGAGAGAGGTAACATGTCGAATATTCAAAACAAAACTAAAAAAGGCGCTGCCGCGATCTATGTCGTCATTTTTACGGCAACTCTTTTGAGCATTATTGCACTTAGCTTTATTCGATTGATGCTATCTGAGAGTGGGCGTACAACTAACTATAGTCTTTCTCAGTCAGCCTACAACTCCGCACTAGCTGGTATCGAGGATGCAAAGATTGTTCTGCTTCGTTATCAAAACTGCGTCAATAACGGCGGCAATACGCTTGTAGTGAATGGTGCATCTATTGATTGTAAAAAGTATGTTGAAGCTTTTACCAATAATGCTAAAGAAACCTCTCAAGACTGTGACATTATTAGCAAGATTCTTGGCTACAATACAGAAAACCACGAAACGCTAATTCGGACAAAGAGTGACAGTAATAACGTTACTGGCTCCGCAAGAGAATTTGACCAGGCATATACCTGCGTTAAAATATCTCAGAAGAGCAGAAACTATATCACTACTCTAACGAAGAATTATCCAACCAAGATGGTACCGATTCGTACCGAATCGGCGGAGGCTACTAACAGTATAAATCGTATTGTGTTGAGCTGGTTTAGTCGTAAGGATCTTACTACTGCGAGCAATAACTCTGGCAACATTAAGCCCGAATTTCATGCATTTAATAGTAATCCAGAGATGAAAGGTGCCCTAAAGACAAACAATAGATTCCTGAGTAATATTCCAGATTATCAAAATACTTTCACGAATAAGCCATCGGTGCCGTCAACGATTCAGGCTACCTTAATCCAAACGGCGACGAGCTTTAAACTGAGTCAGTTCTATTCTGCCGAGAAAGATGGTAGTATCTATCGTTCTAATAGGGGTTCAATCACGCTTCGTCCGACTACTCAAAATCTTTATGGTATCACAAAAGAACAATACTCCAACCACATTGGTACAACTTCGGCCTCCGTCTTTGCGACATCGGCCCTAAAGTCACAGAACACCCCGCTTGATGTGCATTGTATTCTTCGAGATAACGTAGATGTCGCAAGTGGATATGCCTGTAATGCGGATATTCCAATCCCACGTCCTCGCAAATCGGTCGTTGCTAGTGAGGGCGACGCGCGTAACTACACGACTTTCTTCTTAGTTTTAAATCTGCCGTATGGTGAGCCAGAAACTGAAGTTAATGTCGAGCTACGTAACTGTATTAATGATTCTGATACGATATATGTAGACAGGAAGAACACCGACGATTCTGGTTGCAAAGCAGTAGAGTTTGCTTACGTGCAGCCAACTGTGGACGCTACTGGTCGCGCAAACGACCTATTCCGCCGCATAGAAGCTCGCATTGAGCTAGTCGATACCTACTTCCCAATTGCTAACTATGCCTTAGCGGTGAATGATCCTGATGATAACGAAGACTACGTGAAGAAAGATTTCTATGTGACTCGCAACTGCCTCCGCAGTGAGACTACCTGGGACAGTACTACGCAAGCTGTTACCTATACGAATGGGGCATCTTGCAAGAACGCCGCCGATCGCTCATAACCAAAAACTCACCTCCAAAAGAGGTGAGTTTTTTAAAGCCGAATAACATGGTGCCCGCGACTGGAGTTGAACCAGCACGCCCGTGAGGGCACTAGCACCTGAAGCTAGCGCGTCTGCCAATTCCGCCACGCGGGCATGGCTATATTTTATCACTAATCAGGGGCGCGTCAAAATTGTATTGTATGGAAAAGCCGCAGCATGTGCTGCGGCAGTGTATTTTTTGTATGGGTTCTGCGCTTATGTTGCGTTATTCGACTACTCGGCCGATTCAGCCTCCATCTGGCCTGACGGGCAGATGAGAACGGCTCTGCCTACGCAGCTGCTTACTACGCTGACGGTAGCATCTTTGGAGTACGCGGATGCGTCTCCTGTGTGCGGAATCTTTCCCAGGTCATACTTCTTCGTCTTGCCGTTTTCTACGTCGATTACTACAATCGTGTCGTCTTTGGAGAAGACGACTTCGTAATCGTTTGTAGTATTAGGCAGAAGCTGCGGCGCAATCATTAAATCGATCGCCGCGAGAAGCACCAGACCGAAGGCCACGCACCTGAAGGTGTTGGCCTGCTTCGGTACCTCTTTCAGCCTGAAGCTGTAGGCAAATGCGGCGCAAGCCACTAAGCATAAAGCAATCGGTGCAACCCATACGAAAATTGTAGAAATAGCGCTCATACATTTTCCCCCCTGAGCGTTTGCATTGGCTGTCTTTCGCACTATGCTCAGACTAATCCAACAAACATATACTAACATCGATTTTTGCAGAGGTCAAGTATCTTTTATAAAATATTTTCACCGAGATGAACTGTGGTAAAATAAAGGCATATGGCACACTATTATACAGATGGTAGCGCAAGTCCGAATCCAGGCCCTGGTGGCTATGCTGTTATTCTTGATGGTCAACCTGTCGCTCTTGGCCGGGAAGGGGATTCCACTAATATTCGTATGGAAGCTCAAGCTCTCATTACTGCCTATAAAATTGCCAAACCAGGCGACACTATATCAACCGATAGCGAATTTTGGGTTAATGTAGTTACAAAATGGGCGCCCAACTGGCAGAAAAACGGGTGGAAAAAGAAAACAGGCGAGATTAAAAATCTCGAGCTCGTTCAAGAACTATATGCTTTATATCTTGACAATCCCGACGTAGTCCTAGAATGGACGCGTGGTCATGTCGGGACAAAAGGAAATGAAAGCGCAGACGAATGGGCAAACAAAGCCCGCGAAGGAGCAACTCTATGAAAAAATCTATCGTAAAAATGAAGCTGCAGAGCCGCGCCGACTTTATACAGACGCTTGAGGAAATAAATTTTAAGTTTTCGGAAGCGTATTGGCAGCACGATCGTGTTTTTGTTCCGAAAAACTACGCTCGTGATAAATCTATGCCACGCCTATCGCTGAGAACTATCGTAAAAGCGCCAGACAAAACTATTTATGCGCTTGTATTGCGCCGCCATTTCGAAGATAAGCACCTAGATATCGTTAATTCTACGGTAGTAAAAGATTATACGGAAGCCGCCCATATCGTTTATCAGCTAGGATATGAGCTCAAGTACGAAGTTAGCCGCCGTAGGGAAGAGCTAAATATGGGTGACACTATTAGTATATATATTGACAAAATTGACGGGCTGCCAGGTTATTATGGTCGCATAGAATCGAACCTCAGTGACAGCGATGATCCAGAAGAAGCATTTGATGACTTAGTTGAAACTTTCCGAGTTCTAAAGGTGAAAGGCAAGCCAATCGAGCAAAGCTACGGCGAATTACTCGAGTCATCGGAACACGATACAATTGCAGGATAAAAAATCTCCGTCAATAAGACGGAGATTTTTAAGGCTTAAGTATTTTTATTTTTCGGCCGCTTTCTTTGTAGTAGTTTTCTTTGCGGTTGCTTTTTTGGCTGGAGCCTTTTTTGCGACAGTTTTCTTGGTAGTAGTCTTAGCGGCTGGTTTTTCGGCTACTTTTGTCTCTGCTTTTGGCGCGGTAGCCTTTTTGCTGGCAGCTATCTTTACATTGTGCTCTTTTGCCCATTTTGCAAGGTTTGCCTTGCGGCGGCTAGCAGTATTTTTCTTCATCAAGCCTTTTTTAACGGCTTTGTCATACTCTGATTGGACGATTGCCATTTTTTCGGCGGTTGGTTTATTGCGGAAATCCTTCAATGCATTACGGATAACCTTTTTGGTCGCTTGATTGTTGTTGCGACGCTTAACAGCTTGGCGCGCAGCCTTCTTCGCGGATTTGATAATCGGCATTTAATTCTTTTTCCTTAAAATTATTATTTCGATTAATGTATATTATATTCTAAAATTTGCAAATTGTAAAGTGTAGATATGATTTAATACTTGCAATTAGAAAAAGTTTATGCTAAACTGAATCTGATAAAGGTCAAAAATAAACAGAAAAAATAAAAATGCCAAATACTAATACTCAGCCAAAAGCGAGCGGTAGCATCATATCTCAAGTGGCGGAACGTATCCGTACGAGTGATAATGTACTAGTTGCTCTCTCCAAGGATCCGAGTGTCGACGAATTGTCCGCCGCCCTTGGACTTACGTTCATATTAGATAAAATCGGGAAGCATGCGACTGCAATCTTTTCAGGTTCCGTGCCGAATGCGATAGAGTTCCTTGAGCCAGAAAAAACTTTTGAGACAAATACTAATAGCTTACAAGATTTTATTATCGCCCTAGATAAAGAGAAGGCTGACCATTTACGGTATAAAATCGATGGCGATTACGTAAAGGTATTTATTACTCCTTATAAGACCACGATTGACGAAAAAGACATGGAGTTTAGCCATGGCGACTATAATGTTGACCTTGTTATAGCCTTAAATGTGGCAAGTTCTGACGATTTAGATTCGGCTTTGACTGAGTATGGCCGAATTATGCACGATGCCAGTTCTATTAATATCTCTGCAAATGTGCCCGGAAAATTTGGCGATATAGAATGGGGCGATCCAGCCGCATCGTCCGTATCTGAAATGATATTTAGTCTTTCGCAAGAAATAAAAGAAAAAGACAAAGATATCATAGATAAATCCACTGCCACTGCATTATTGGCTGGTATTGTTGCTGCTACAAATCGTTTCTCAAACGAGCGCACGTCGCCAGATACAATGACTGCTGCCAGCAAACTAATGATGGCCGGTGCCGACCAGCAGCTGATTTCGTCAAGTATTCCCGTTGATATTCTAACTACGGATGTCGTGGACGCGTCGGAGGATGCGAAGGAAGAGGCGGATTCATCTGATCAAACGAGCGAGGACGCTACGAAAGAAGAGCCGGCCGAGCTTGCCGATCCAACTAACTTCAGCATAAAACACGAAGAACCAGTAGATAAGCCGGCAGAAATCGAGCAGCCTGTGCCGAAAGTTAAAGCTATACCAAAAAATGAAGCCGCGCCAAAGGTTAAAGCTGAATTACGAACTAAGGCGGAATCAAAAGAAGAGACTGAAAAAGAAGAGGTTGAAAAAGAACAGGGTTCTATTGAGGAACCGGCTCCTGTAGCAGAAGAAGTAGCTGAAGAGCCAGTGAGGGCCGACTCTGAACCAGAACCAGAAGATAGTAAATCCGTCGACATAGAACCGGCGCCAATAGATTCTCAGATTCCCGATTTAGAGCCCGTGACCTCGCCGACTAAACCGTCGCCAGAGCCAATTCCAGAACCAGTAGAAATGCCAATTCCAGCCCCAGCCCCACAGCCAGAACCCGAACCGGAGCCAGCCGAACAATCCGTAGAACCTCCAATTACTCCAATAGCGCCAGCAGAGCCAGAGCCACAAATTACGCTCGCCGCAGACGCGCCAATAGCAACCCCAGAAGAGCAAGCTAAGGCTACCGCCGAGCTCGAACAGCTAGTCTCGGAACCAAAGATGTCTGGAGCTGTTGATGAATCTGTGATGGCAGAGCTTCAATCTACTCATGCTAAGAAAAATATAACACCGCCAGGTGAAGCACTTGGACCACCGGAGACACCTAAAGACTACGCCTCGTTGATGGAGACGGAACTGTCGAAGGAGTCATTGCCACCTACGCCAATTTCTGCCACTCTCGATGAGGGTGAACCATTAGTTGCCCCAGTGCCAAATGGCGTACTATCGTCAGACGAGCCTGCCAAACAAGATGGACCTGCAAACGACGAAGAATCGGCGGTTAAAGAGCCACCAGTTTCGGAGGAAACGGTGAATAATGAATATGTTGATCCTCTTCCGATGCCAAATGCGGATTCTATATTACCGCCACCGCCAGCCCCATTTGATCTAAACGCCGCTCCGCTAGATGCTGCTGATGCGCCGATGTCAAGCGCGCAAGAATATGCCAATCAAATTCAAAATGAATTAGGTGGCGGTACTGCTGACGAATCGGTGAATCTAGCTACCCCGATTACTTCTATGCCGGCCGTAGACGAGCAGGCTGCCGGTAATCCTAGTAGTGCTACACAAAACAATGTTGTCCCCCACAGTATTGGCGTAATGCCAGACCAAGTCTATCCTGCCGACCCAAGCGCCTTTAGAATTCCAGGCATGTAGCAAGATTGCTACTTCAAAAAGAGACTACGCGTGTAGTCTCTTTTTTAGTATAAATACATTTCCTGGTCGGGGCGACCTGACTCGAACAGGCGACCTCGCAGTCCCGAACCGCGCGCGCTACCAACTGCGCCACGCCCCGACTCTAGTCGTTATTATAAACCTCATCTCTGGTAATTTTCAAGATTTGGTATTCGTCGCTATAATTATTAAACTTCATCGATGAAACCTCCGCCACTCGCCAACCATCACGCGGAAAGACCAAGTATGGCTCCTCGGAGCCCTCTTCGGGAGCAGTACCTACATACCAAAAAGATTCATGTTCCTCTAGCCATTTATCTAAATTGTCAATTCGCCCAAAATAACTTTGCTTCAGCGGCTCCATTGAGCCGTAGCGATAATCCGTCTGCTCATTAATGAAAAGAATTGGGTTTTCTTCAGAAGTATAGGCAGACAAATCATAGTATAACCAAGCAGAGTTTACTATTGTAGGTAATCCTTCGCCGTTATCTAGGTCGATTATTGCATTGTAAAGGTCTTTGCTGGCGGACTTTGTATCCGTATATATATTATAGTTTCCTTTTTCATACACGGTTGCAATTCCCACGATTGAACTAGAGACTAAAATTGCCATAAATGAAAAACCGACTAATGTTGGATTTTGCAATAAATGCAACTTCTTTCGCTTTTTCATCGATAGCTCATTTATCAACATGACCAATCCAACTCCGGCAATCAGCGGAATCGCTAGCATTGCGTACATTATGTATCGCGGAATGAAAACCGGGTTGAGCGGAGGTAGAGATAGTAGCACTAGCAATACCAATGGCACGAGCGCTAAAGATAACAGCATATTAAACGTTTTACGATAGCGTACTGCTAAAAATAGAACAACAATCACAGTGGCTGTAGCGAGTACGAGTAGCCAGTTTTGAATTTCTTCGGCCTTCATGTAGAACAGACCTTCCGCAAAATAATTTGCCATCACTGACACACTCACGGGCCCAATCCAAAATCCGTTCGATTCGACGTTTCCAACCTGCGCAACTAGGCTAGGTGCCCACGGTAAAAATAGCACGACCGCTAATAAGTATGGCGCCCATATTTTATGCCTAAAGAAGCCTTTTACTCCATATGTAATGAGTAAATAGACTAGATGTGCGCACCAAGCAAAAGCCGCAAAATAGTGCGTCCACATACCTGCCGCAACCAAAACCGCATAAATAATCCACCAAATCTTCTTGCCGTTATCGATGGCAAGTTGTAAGAAGTATGTTGCAGCGAACACTATTGCTAGAACCATAGTATACATCCGCATTTCTTGTCCATATCGGACGAAGACTGGTGAAATGCTCAATAAGAAGCTAGCAACCATCGCCGCTTTGAGGCCATATTTATATTTTAGCCACAAGAAAGCGAATAGAATTGCTACTGCGCCAAAGACTGTCGACATCATGCGCATAGCAAAATCAACATGACCAAACATATGCGCCCAAATCTTTAGCAGAAAATAATATAGTGGCGGATGGACATCTGCTGCCGTAAGATTCCAAATCTTCCTAAAATCAAAACGTGTTAAATATGAGCTGAATGATTCATCGAACCAAATAGACTGGCGCAGGTTAAATATACATAATGCCATATACAATACGCCTAAAAAGGCCGGCGTCAAAATCAGAAAGACGCGTTTGCGTTTTATAAGGAATTCTTTCATGTTTCAATTTTACCACAATTATGATATAATTGCTCTTGACCGGGGTTTGGCGCAGTTGGTAGCGCGCGCGCTTTGGGAGCGCGAGGTCAGCAGTTCGAGCCTGCTAACCCCGACCACAAGTAAGAAGCCGCAAGGCTTTTTTTGATTCGTGTTTTATTTCCCAAGTATGTTGAAAGGGCGTGTTCTTTGCTATAATTAATAGATGATAAGTGCGAGTGTGGTCGCACGTTAATTTAGGAGTTTTAATGTCGGAATACAAAAAGAGCGTACAAGGAAAACGCCCTCAGAAAAAACCAAACAAATTTCTCAATACTATTCGCCTATTCATGTTTTGGATGATCATAATCGTCATCGGTATGGCCGTAGTTAATAGTTTAAATCCGAACGCGGCTCTCAAAACCGAAGAGCGCACTCTGACGGAAATTCTCAGTTACGCCAAAGATGGTAAACTTGAAAAGATTGAAGTGAAGGGGAATGAGCTTAATGTCACGACTAAAGACGGCTCTGACCTACCTAAGAATCTCACGTCTCGTAAAGACGGCTCCGGCACTCTCCAAGAGCAAGGTTTTGCAGAGGTCATAGAAGAGGGCAAAGTTGCGGTCGACATTAAAGAAAACGTCGACGCTCTTGGCATAATACTCGATATTGCACTTATTGTGCTACCAATAATTATTATCGTTGGTTTTCTCATCTACATGATGCGCCAAGCGCAAAACATGAATAATCAATCTATGGGCTTCGGTAAAGCCAAAGCGCGCCTGTATGGCAATGAAAAAAAGAAAGTGACTTTCGATGACGTAGCGGGCAATGAGGCGGCTAAGCAGGATTTATCTGAAATTGTCGATTTTCTTAAAAATCCTAAAAAGTATGAGCGCCTTGGTGCAAAAATTCCGCGCGGCGTACTTCTTGCCGGTGAGCCTGGTACGGGCAAAACCCTCATGGCGCGCGCTGTTGCGGGTGAAGCGGGCGTACCCTTCTTCTCGATTTCTGGCTCTGAATTTGCGGAAATGTTTGTCGGCGTTGGCGCTTCTCGCGTACGAGACTTATTTGGCAAAGCTAAAAAGAATTCCCCTAGTATCATTTTCATCGATGAGATTGACGCGGTAGCCCACAAGCGCGATGCTCGCGGTGGTGCAGGGCGCGAAGATGAGCAGACACTCAATCAAATCCTAGTCGAAATGGATGGTTTCGATAATGACACGGGCGTAATTGTAATCGCCGCCACTAACCGAGTCGATATGCTAGACAAAGCACTCCTACGTCCAGGTCGCTTTGACCGGCACGTGAATGTTACTTTACCAGAGCGTAAAGACCGCGTTGAGATTCTTAAAGTCCATTTCAAAAATAAGCCAGTTGCGGAAGACGTGAATATTGACGCTCTAGCCGCTAAGACGGCTGGGAGTTCTGGCGCAGACTTAGCAAACATTGCTAATGAGGCCGCAATCACGGCTGCCCGCTTAAATCATAAGGAAATCACCAATGCCGACATAACCGAAGCCTTTGAGCGTGTAGCTATCGGACCGGAGCGAAAGTCGAAAGTCATGAATGACCAAGAGCGTCGCATCACGGCCTATCATGAGGCTGGTCATGCTATTGTTGGCCACGTATTGCCAGATTCTGATCCTGTCCATAAGGTTACGATTATTCCGCGCGGACGTACTGGTGGCGTAACCTGGTTCCTTCCTCCTGAAGACCGTAGTTACAAGAACATTTACGAGCTCAAGGACGTGCTTGCGCGCGCTATGGGCGGGCGTGTAGCGGAACGCATGATTCTCGGCAAAGACGGCATCACTACTGGCGCGAGTTCAGACTTGCAACATGTCGCCGAGCTGTCTCGCGAGATGGTCTCGCAAGAGGGCATGGGCTCTAGATTGCGTGACCAAGTATTTAATACTGAGGAAGTCAACTTCTTTGGCGATCATGCAAAGAACTACTCTGAAAAAACGTCTGAAATAATTGATGCTGAAATAGAGGCTCTTAATAAAGAAGCTGGTCAACGTGCAGAGGCTGTCTTGAAAGCGAATAAGAAGTATCTCGATGAACTTGCAACTGCACTTCTTGAAAAAGAAACACTTGAAGAGGGGGAAGTTTCCGAAATTCTGAAAGGTACAACGATGCCAGAAAGTGCAAAATTGCACGATTGAAAAAAGTATGAAAGAGCGCAGAAACCATTTTCGATCGGTCGTGTCTTTAGTAAATACTAAGCTATCGGTAAAAACCGCCGCTATTGTTATAGCCAGCTCTACGCTTATCTCGGCATTGCTCGGCATATTTCGTGATCGCTGGCTAAATTCTATGTATTACGACACTTATCCAGCAGGCCTCGATGCCTACACTGCGGCCTTTACGGTTCCTGATTTTCTATTCTTCATTATTACGTCCGGCGCGCTTGCAGTGACTTTTATCCCTGTCTTCAATCAGCGCTTGGTAGCGGGGAATAAAAAATCCGCCTGGGAGCTTAGTGGTAGCATTTTAAATTTTTTGGCGATTCTTTGTTTAGTAGCATCGATCTTTATTATGATCTTTGCGGATCCATTAGTACGTTACGTAGTCGCGCCAGGCCTAAATGAGTCTGCAATGGCGTTGGCTATTAATATGATGCGAGTTATTGCGATTAATCCGTTTCTCTTCGCGATTGCTACGGTGTTATCGAGTATGCAGCAGGCCGTTGGGCGTTTTGTATTCTATGCTATTGCGCCAGCACTTTATAATGTCGGAATTATAATCGGCATTCTGGTATTCACGAATGGAATTAATATTTTTGGCATTCAACTATTCGAAGGCGGTATTATGGGGGTAGCTCTCGGCGTAGTACTGGGCGCTATCTTGCAGTTAGTCACAAGCGTCATTGGTTTAGTTGGTCTTGGATTTGAATATGAATTCAAAATTCATTGGAAAAACCAAGGTTTTCGTTCTATTCTTAAAGTTTTGCCACTTCGTTCGGTTGACCAGGGAATAGACTACGTCACTAGTATTATGAATACTAATCTCGCATCGCGCATGGGCGAGCAGTCTATTCGTGCATTTCAGCAAGCCTCGTCATTGCACTCTATGCCGATTAACTTAATTGGCGTCGCAATTTCTACGGCGTTCTTCCCGAAACTTAGCGAAGAGGCTGGCCTAAAACAAGAAGAACAATATCGAGACACGCTCCGTTCTGCGTACCGAACGATCATTTGGATATCGTTGCCAGTAGCTATCGTGGCTTTCTTTATACGCGGCTATGTTGTGAACTTCATAAAGAATGGTGGTGATCCAAAAATCGCTAGCGTTCTTGCAGCTTTTGTCATCTCAATCTTTTGTCAATCGTTATACCATATCGTAGCGCGCGGTTATTATGCTCGCCAAAATACGCGTACGCCGTTGGTAATCTCGATCTTAGCTTTTGTCGTGCAGGTTATTTTTGCGGTTAGTTTAAGCGTGCTGAATTTTGGCCCAGAAGGTCTTGCATATGCAGCTTCTGTTAGTGCGATATTTGAAGTTGGCGTACTAGCAATTTGCCAAAATCGCGATATGGAACGCAAGTTATTTGATGTAGATTTTTGGGTTGTAGTTGGTAAGATCATATTAGCCTCCACCCTTACTGGCCTAATCGCTTACCTTATGACTAAATTATTGCCACTTCGCGCCGTAGATAATTCCTTCCTTGCAACCTTCCCGAAGTTCCTTGCCATTACTGCTGTTACTGGAATTTTCTATTTAGTAATTTGTTCAGTCTTGCGTATTGAAGAAGTAAAGCCAGTTATACAAAAAATCAACGACACACTCTTCAAAAATATTAAGCGCCAATAAAAATACCCCACGAGTGTGGGGTATTTTTTTAATTATTCAGACTTCTTTGTAGGATTCTTTTTAATTATTTTCTTTTTAGCCTTTGGAGCTTCTTCCTCGACTTCATCCTCGTCGGACTCTACTATAACTTCTTCTTCGTCCAACTCCTCGTCTTCGCCATCGACTTCTTCCTCGACTTCATCTTCGTCGGACTCGCTTGGCTTCTTAAACTTTTCAATAAGTTTACTTCCGGCCTCTTTGCCTTCTTTGACGGCCTTGTCGCCGAGCTCTTTAATGTCTTTACGGGTTTCTTCGCCGCTTTTTGGCGCCATTACAATACCAGCCACTGCTCCCGCAATTGCTCCGAGCGCAGCTCCGATAAAGAACTTGCCACTCCCGCACTTCTTATTTTCGTTGCTCATCTTCTTTTTCCTCCTCGTTTTTTACGATTTTCGCTTTCTTCGCCTTCTTCTTCCTGACGCCCACGCCAGTATAGTTGTCAACGAAGTATCTAACTAAACCACCCACGGTCGTCATATCGCGTACGTTGCCGGCAATATCGTCGGCCTTTTCAGCAATACCTTGACCTTGTATCATTATCTTTTTCGCCTCTTTCGTGACGCCTATTAGTTTTATTAATAAGATAATGAATAATAATAAGAATAGAAAGAGCATCCCTGAAAGAATAAATACTAGTATCCAAGCGGGAGTTTCCATAGTTTATATCTCCATTTTATTAAATTCTTCGTAAGCTTTGTAGTAGTTCTTTGGGTCGCCGGTTGTGAGCCATTTACCCTTGCTCTTTACGACTAGTACATCGCCAGACTTGGCAAGCTTAGTAATGGCATCGACAGTCCAAAGCTCATCGTCTAGCCCAGTATTCTTTGGCACTAAATGCGCGAAAACCTCAGGAGTCAACAGGTAGCGACCATATGAAGTTAGGTTTGAAGGTGAGAGGTCTGGCGTAGCTGGCTTCTCGACAATGTGGCTAAGAGTCTGCTTCTTCTTGTCCTTCATGGCAATCATGCCGTATTTGCACCAAACTTCTTCTGGCATTTCCTGAGCCGCAATAATCGCTTTTGCTTCCGGATTCTTTTTATATGCTTCAACCAATGTCTCTACATCACCCTTGCCGAAAATGAGGTCATCACTATAGAGCGCCAAGAAGGCTTCGTCATCGTTCAAATATGGTTTTGCGGAGGCAATTGGTGATCCATTACCGTAAGGAAAACTTGGATCCTGTTCGATAACCGTGATATTCGCAATAGAAAGCACTTCGCGCACAGACTCGAAACGGTCAAGCTTGTTCTGCGACTCTAGTTGCTTATAAAACTTTTCGCAAGGGTTTGTGAAGTAATCTTCGTAAATCGGTTTGCCCTCATGTGTTGCCACAATGATAATATCTTTAATTCCGCCCGCAACGCACTCTTCAACGACATATTGCATGATAGGCTTTGGGCCAAGTGGAATCATTGCTTTTGGAATAGTCTTAGTAATTGGTAAAAAGCGGCTCGCAATACCCGCATCGGTAATTACTGCTTTGGTCGGTGTTTTATATGCCATTTTAGTTACTCCTTTCTGGTTCTATGACAATTTCTTTTTAATTAATTCGTTAACGGTAGCTGGGTTGGCTTTTCCTTTCGATTTCTTCATTACTTGCCCAACTAGGAATCCAATTGCTTTCATTTCGCCATTACGAACGTCTTCGGCTGCCTTAGCGCATTCTGGCGCAGTTAATACTTCATCAATGATCACCCCTAGCGCATCTTCATCGTTTTCCTGCAATAGATTCATTTCTTTCGCGAGTTGATGTGGGGTCTTTTGAGTATTCTTTCTATCGTACATCTCCATCAATATGGCCTTTGCGCCAGTCGACGAAAGCTCCTTTTTCTCGACCATCTCGGACAACTCGGTCAATTCGTTAGCGGTTGCAAGCGTGAAATCCTTATCAAGGTTTTCTTCTGCGAGCAATACGCCAGAGAACCAGTGTGCTACACGTGGAGCAAGTTGTACGCCACCTTTGTCTAGCACTTCGTTCAAACGCTTCGCTAGAATCGGATAATTCAAAATCGCTTCTCGTTCGCTATTATCAAGATTAAGTACGCCAAACTTCGAGCGATACTCGTCTGGCATCATCGGCATGTTCGCCTCAACTTTATCGACGTAACTCTGTTCTAGAACAACTGGTGGGACGTCTGGTTCGGGCATATAGCGGTAATCTTGCGCATTCTCCTTATTTCGTTGCGCAGTGGTTTTTCCTGTAGCATCATTCCAGCCACGTGTCTCTTGAATAATCTCTCCTCCTTTTTCGAGTACGGAAATTTGGCGAGCAGATTCATATTCAATCATGCGTTCTACGCTACGGAAGGAGTTAAGATTTTTTGTTTCCGTGCGTGTGCCAAGCTTGTCTGTCTTTGAAACTGAGACATTTACGTCAAAGCGCATATTTCCTTGGTAAAGGTCGCCATTTGTTACGCCTGCATAAATCATTAAGCGATGTAATTCCTCGCAATACAGTCTTGCCTGTGCGGCGGAACTCATTCCTGGCAGATCCGTGACAATTTCTAGAAGCGGTGTGCCAACGCGATTTAGGTCTACTAGGGAATAGTTCCCGAAATGCGTCAGTTTGGCCGCATCTTCTTCTAGATGAGCGTGGTCGATTTTAACACTGGACCCATCCGGCAAATGGACTTCGCCAGCACCAATTATGGGTTGGTACATTTGTGAAATCTGATACCCTTTTGGTAGGTCGGGGTAGTAATAATGCTTGCGATCAAAACGGCTTACGAGATTTATTTTACAATTCATCGCCAGGCCTGCACGGACACACTTTTCAATTGCAGCCTTATTAAGTACTGGTAGCATGCCAGGTAAGGCGTAATCAATAGGACTTACGCAGGAATTTGGCTCTTTGTCGACCGCGTCGTTGTCTACGGCGCTGAATAATTTTGTTTTGGTATTGAGCTGCACGTGGCACTCAATACCAATTGTCATTTTGTAATCACTCTTGCTCATTTATATTGCTCCCAAATCTTTTAAAGCCTGTCGGTAGGTCGCTAGGGCGTGCTGCGCTTGGCGATACTCAGGGTGAAAATCACTTTCGTGCGCAATTTGGTTACGCAACTTATGCGCATGCCAAACTGCGTTTAACTGAGTCAATCTCTCTTTTCCTATTTTTTTCAGACGATCTCCCATCGTGCGTCCCTGTACGCCCATCTCGCAGAGCGCCTTGTCGAGCAACTTGTCGCCTTCGATAATTGCCATCGCATAAGTTGCGTCATTGCCTTGCTGCAGAGAGTTTTCTATTCGCATCAAATCAATCTGATAATTTTCCTTATCAAAAGCATGTGCCCTTTTTTTGGTCATCGATATCGCAAGAAGAAGCAGAAAACCAACAACCAATATGGCTACTAAAAATACTATCGGCGAGCCATCGTTCATTAAGCATTCTCCTCTACGTTTTTAGCGATATTGAGTAGAACTTGGTCGCTCTTGCGCGGGCCAATTAACTGCACGCCAATAGGTAAGCCGGACTCCGATTCGCCTGCCGGTATTGCTACAGCTGGCAATCCCGCGAGGTTTGCCAAGACGCTCATCATGTCTTCCATATACATCTGTAGTGGGTCATCAGTTTTTTCGCCAAGCTTGAATGCTGGAGCTGGTGCTACCGCGCAGAGAAGGGCGTCATATTTTTCGAATGCTTCATTATATGCGTTAATTAACAGCGTACGCGCCTTTTGCGCCTTCAAATAATAGGCATCAAAGAAGCCGGAGCTGAGCACGAAGTTTCCGACCATAATGCGACGTTTATTTTCTGGCATAAAACCTTCGTCGCGCGTTTTGCCATAAATACTATCCAGATCAGTTATTTCGGCAGCGCGATGTCCGTAGCGAATACCGTCATAACGACTTAGGTTTGACGCTACCTCGGCCGGTTGAATAATGTAATAAATCGCTAGACCATATTTCATGATAGGCATGCTGATTTCTTCGACTTCGTAACCGGCCTTTTTCATTTTATTGGCATAGCTCAAGACAGTTTTGCTAACTTCTGGATCGACGCCATCTTTCAAAAAGTCCTTAATGATACCGATTGTCTTTTTCTTCGGTTTCGCATCTTCAAGCTCGCGCGTCCAAAAATCGTCTAGAGTAGTGGAATCTTTTGGGTCCTTGCCGGCAATAATACTCATAATGAGATCAACATCTTCGGCATTATTTGCGATGCATCCCATTGTGTCGAGCGATGAGGCCATTGCGACCACGCCGTAGCGGCTTACGGTTCCATAGGTTGGTTTCATGCCCCAAACACCGTTATAACTAGCTGGCTGGCGAATTGATCCGCCAGTATCTGACCCTAGTGCGAATGGGACGATGCCTAAAGCGACCGCCGCCGCCGATCCACCACTAGACCCTCCAGCGACGCGCTCCTTGTCGCGAGCATTAAGTGTTGGTCCAAAATATGAGTTCTCTGTGCTAGAGCCATGTGCGTAGGAATCAAGGTTGGCGCGGCCAATCATGATTGCGCCTTCTGCCTCAAGCTTCGCAACCGCAGTCGCGGTGATTGGCGAAGGGAAATTATCAAGCATACGCGAAGCGGCCGTTGTAACGCCTTCTGGACTTAAGTAGTTGTCCTTAATTGCGTACGGTACTCCCGCTAAACGACCGACTTTCTCGCCTTTTGCGATTCTTTCATCGATTTCGCGTGCGCGGTCTAGTGCGCGCGCTTCGTTCATTGAGATGAAGCAATGATAGTCCTCATATTCTTTTGCTTTGTCGAGCGCCGCACGGACTAAGCCTACGGCTTTAGTATTTTTGTCTGCAATAATCATAATACTTTCGGTACCTTTATCTGATGATCTTCACTTTCGACCGTAAGGTTTAGCAAGTCTTCTCGATTTGCTTCAAATTCTTCAATTACGTCTTCGCGCCAAACATTCTGCATGTCGAAACACTGATAAGTAGGCTCGACGCCATCGGTATCCAACTCATCGAGCTGGGAAATATAACCGACGATATTATCGAGATCTTTTATTAGTGGCTCAATCTGATCTTCGCTTAGACGCAGATTTGACAATTCTGCCAAATGCAAGACATCTTTTCTAGTAATAGCCATATGGTAATTATAACAGATAACAGGGAACTAACAAACTAGATGTCAGACAGTGGCTCTATATTTGCATCCAACTTGCGCAAACGGTTCGCGAAATCCTCGTAGCCACGCGCAATTGAATATACGTTGCGTAAAATTGAAGTGCCAGGTGCGGCAAGCATCGCTAACATAATTACTACCGCAGGGCGAAGCGCTGGCGGAGCCATCATTTCTGCAGGGCGCCAATTGGTTGGACCATTCACGAAGATACGATGTGCATCTAAAAGCTCAACTTTTGCATTTAGGTTAGACAATTCTGTTGAATAAATTGCGCGGTTTTCGAACACCCAGTCATGTATCAATGTCCTACCTTCTGCCGTTGCGGCAATTAAAGAGAAAAATGGCAAGCTATCAATATTCAAGCCTGGGAAGGGCATTGGATGAATTTTGTCTATTGGCGCTTTAAGGTTGGACTTCTTTAGCTTTATGTCGACTAGGCGCGTCCTTCCGTTTTCAGCCAAGTATTCATCGCTAATACGCATTTTCTGGCCCATGCTACGCAATACTTCCAATTCAATCTCCAGGAACTCAATTGGCACTCGCTTAATCTCTATTTCAGACTTAGTTGCAATTCCCGCCGCAATGAAACTCATCGCTTCGATTGGATCTTCGCCGGGCGCATAGTCTATTTGTTTGCTAATTTTCTTTACGCCGTGTATTGTAAGGTTTGTTGTGCCGACGCCATCAATTTGTATGCCTAACTTTTGTAGGAAGAAGCATACGTCCTGGACCATATAGTTTGGGCTAGCTCCTACAATGGTAGTTTTGCCAGGGTATAATGCAGCCGCCATGACGGCGTTTTCGGTAACCGTATCGCCACGCTCCGTTAGTACGATTTTCTTGTCTTCAATTTTTATATTGCGAACAGTAGCTTCATAAAAACCAGGGTTAACTTTAGCGTCGACGTCTAGCCCAAAATTCTTTAAAGCATGTAAATGCGGCTCAACAGTCCTAGAGCCGAGAGAGCAGCCCCCGGCGTACGGCAAGCGAAATTCCTTAAAACGGTGCAATAGTGGCCCCATAAACATAATCACGGTACGAGTGCGTCGCGCGGCCTCTATGTCAAGATTTCCTAGGTCAAGCTTTTTTGGTGGAATTATCTCTAAGTCGTGCCCATTGTTTATCCATTCCGTTCGCACCCCGATTGACTCGAGCACCTCTATGATACGATAAACCTCCTCGATGTGGGCTAAATGAACTAGAGTCGTCTTCTGCTCATTCAAAAGCGCTGCGCAGAGCAACCCTACAGCAGCATTCTTAGATGTGTTTATCTCGATTGAACCATGCAATTCCTTGCCACCTTTTATTTGATAGCTTTTTGAAGCGGTATCGTTGACGGTAACGATTTGTGTGCGCAGGGCATGGCTAATTTTGCTAATTATTTCAAGTGAGGCGTTCTGTTTTCCATGCTCAATTCTATTAATCGCAGACTGGCTTGTTCCGATTTTCTCGGCCAATTCAGCCTGAGTCATATTTTGGCGAGTACGAGCAGTTGCAATAATTGCTCCAATTTCAACCATGTAGTCAGCTTGCCTTTTCATATAGATAGTATATCACGGGGCGCATAATAGCGGTATATTCCCGTTCTTATAAGTGAAATGTTGTAAAAATAACCAAAAATAGCGTCCCATTCTGCTTGCGAAACACTATATATAGCGTGTAGGCGACAAAAAATGAATCTGTTAGCGTTGTATTATTTACATTCTCTATTGCAAAAACACTACATATAGCGTTACCATTATCTCAACAAACACTAAATATGGTGTTTCGGGACAGACAAAATTCACAATTGATTCAGAACTACGGAGGTAAAAATGTTCAAATCAATCCGAAAGCGCGACGGAAAGGTGACCGCTTTCAAACCAGAAAAAATTACAGAAGCTATCGCAAAAGCAGGCAGCGCTACTGGCGAATTTGGCCATGATCGTGCTCAGAATATTGCCGAAAAAGTTCTTCGCGTAGCGCAAGAAGAAATCAAAAGCCGTATCCCAACGGTTGAACAAATCCAGGATATTGTCGAAAGAGTCTTGATGGAATCGGCCTTTAAGCGCACCGCAAAGGCCTATATTGAATATCGTGCTGAGCGAACAAGAATTCGCGCCGCAAAAAGCAAGCTTATGCAAACTTATGGCGTTATTTCGGTCATTGATTCCTCCGAGGATTCATCCGTAAAGCGCGAGAATGGCAACATCGATGGCGACTGCGCAATGGGTAAAATGCTTCGCTTTGGTTCTGAGGGCTCAAAGGAATATGCAAAGTTGTTACTTCTAAAACCAGAATTTGCTGCCGCTCATGACAATGGTGATATTCATATTCACGATCTAGACTTCATGGCGACCGGAACATTGACTTGCTGCCAGACCGACCCTCTAAAATTCTTCGAACGCGGCTTCAACACTGGTCATGGCTATCTTCGTACGCCGCAATCAATCGGCACAGCCGCTGCGTTAGCTGCAATCATTCTTCAGGCGAACCAAAACGAGCAGCACGGCGGACAGTCAATCCCGAACTTTGACTACGCTTTGGCGCCAAGTGTCAATAAGACGTTCCGCAAAAGTCTCAAAGCTAACCTTGAAAAATACAACGATTTCACTGGCAAGAACTTAAATATTGAAATAAAAGACACTATCACCCTTGGCGACGACAAGAAACTCAGAAAGCTTAAAGTCCCAGAAAAAGTTATCGAAGACGCACATAAAGATACTGAGCATCAAACTCTACAAGCTATGGAAGGCTTCGTCCATAATCTTAACACTATGCATAGTCGCGCCGGAGCACAGGTGCCGTTTACTTCAATTAATTTTGGCACCGACACTAGTCCAGAAGGTCGCCTAGTCTCCAAGATGCTACTAGAGGCCACTATGAATGGTCTCGGCCATCATGAAACGCCAATTTTCCCAATTTCTATCTTCAAAGTTAAGGAGGGGGTCAACTATAATCCAGAGGATCCAAATTACGATCTCTTCAAGCGCGCGATGGAAGTCTCCGCAAAGCGCCTCTTCCCGAACTTTACCTTCATTGACGCACCATTTAATCTCCAGTACTACAAGCCGGGCGATCCAGATACCGAGATTGCGACTATGGGTTGCCGCACGCGTGTATTTGGCTCTTGCTTCCCCGAGACTGATGGTCATGTTTCTGGCCGCGGCAACCTTTCCTTTACATCGCTAAATCTCGTACGCATTGGCATTAAGCACGGCATTTGCCTAGGTGAGCGCAAAGAGGCAGATTGGGATGGTTTCTATAAAGAGCTAGACGAAAAGCTTCAACTCTGTGCTGATCAGCTTTACCAACGCTTCGAATTCCAGGGCAACCAAAAGGTTAAAAACTTCCCATTCCTAATGGGGCAGGGCAACTGGGTTGGTAGCGACAAACTTAAGCCGAACGATAAGCTTCGCGACGTTATCAAGCATGGTACCTTGTCCATTGGCTTCATAGGACTAGCGGAAACATTGGTTGCAATGATTGGCAAGCATCACGGTGAAAGCGCCGAAGCTCAGGAAATAGGTCTAGACATCGTGGGTCATATGCGTGAGTTCTGTGACGAAATGACCAAAAAGCGCCATTTGAATTACTCGCTTCTTGCCACCCCGGCCGAAGGTCTTGCTGGACGCTTCACTCGCATGGACCGTAAAGAGTTTGGCAAAATTAAAGGTGTGACTGATCGTGAATTCTATACTAATTCCTTCCATGTGCCAGTCTATTATCCAATCTCAGCTTTCGATAAGATTGATATTGAAGCTCCATATCATAATCTTTGCAATGCTGGTCACATTACCTATATCGAGATGGATGGCGATCCTTCAGACAATATTGAAGCTTTCGAATCAGTTATTCGCCATATGAAAGAAGCTGGCATTGGCTATGGTTCCGTAAACCACCCAGTCGACCGCGATCCAGTATGTGGCTTCTCCGGAATCATTGAAGGCGATGTATGCCCAAGTTGCGGTCGTCGCGAAACTGATGGCGAGTTTGGCTTTGAGCGCCTCCGCCGCATTACTGGCTACCTAGTAGGCTCGCTCGAGCGTTGGAATGATGGCAAAAAGGCCGAAGAAGCCGCTCGCGTAAAACATGACGTATCGGTGGGGCAATACGATCAGGCCACTAAGGTAAAACGCGAAGCCGAAAAAGCTGAATTAAAAGCTGCTCTCGGCAAAGAATAAAAGCAAATCCCCCAATTGCCGCGCCCAAAAACGCGGCATTTTGGGCTTAAATGAGGAAGTGTTATGACAACAAAAATGAAGACTAATATTCTTTGCGAACCGCAAATGGACGTGCCGGATGGTTGCATCGTTCTTTCTGGCGACCTCGAGCACGACTCAATCGTAAACGGTCCAGGCCTTCGCGCCGTTTTGTGGACGCAAGGATGTCGCCAACATTGCCCTGGCTGTCAAAATCCAGAGACATGGGCCGAAAAAGATGTTGGCGCAGTTGTGAAAATCGAAAAAGTTAAGGACGAACTTCGCAAACTAAAGGGGCAGAGCGGTATTACTTTTTGCGGCGGTGAACCGCTTTTGCAAGCCAAAGCGTGTCTAGAAATTGCTAAGTTCTGCAAAGAAGAACTTGGCTGGAACGTCTGGTCTTTTACTGGTCTCGTCTACGAACAAATACCGCGCGATTCTGTCGCCTGGAAGTTCGTCGAAGAGCTTGACGCGCTCATTGATGGGCCTTTTATTCAATCGCAACGTGATCTTACGCTAAAGTTTCGCGGTAGCAAAAATCAACGCATTCTGCATCTCGACCGCGGCAAAATCATTAGTCAAGAATAATTAGTTAAAACCAACAATTTTGCGGGCTGTCTTGTATCCTACTTTAGTAATCATGCGCCCGCTTTTTCCTGGTAAGTTCGTAGCCATGCCTAGTGGAGTTTTGCGCAGCCTGTAAAATAATTTCGCGTCATGACTTTTGACATAACGCCAAAAAGCCTTCTTCTTTCGGACGGCCTCTTTTGATCCATCTAATGAGAGGAATGCTGATGTAGCGGTCGTTACCTTATCGAGATATATAATCATATATTTCCGAAGACGCGGATTCTTGTTGCTAAAATCCTGATTTGCCATTATATCGACCATAATCTTATTTACCTTAATCTGCTGATCGATTCTTCCGAGCATCATCTCTTCATTTACAGACTGGTCCGAGCGGCCAATAAAATAGTGATATAAATCAACGTCTACATAATACATTTTTTCTACCGACAGCAAAGGCTGAAAGGCAAAAATATTGTCTACATAAAAAGTATGTCGAGGCAACTTGAGCCCACAGTCGCGCAATAGTTGTGTTCGAAAGTAAATATTATGCATTAGCATGTATTGAGTCTGAGTCATATGGCCCATCTCGTTCCAACCAAAAATGGTGTTTTTGGGGAATACGCGACTGAAACGCATAGTCTTTTTATGCTTTTCGCCGACTTTGTCGTAGATAAAATTCGCAATTATCATATCAACTGGCGTATTGTTTTCTTCAAGTTCTTTAATACTCTTAAGTAGCTTCGCCAAAGCATCCGGATTAACCCAGTCGTCGCTATCGACCACTTTAAAATAAATCCCAGTGGCTTTACGGATGCCAGTATTAACCGCGGCACCGTGTCCGCCATTTTTTTGGTGAATTGCCCGAACTATTCCAGGGTATTTATGCATAAAATCATCGGCGATTTTTGGCGTATCATCACTTGAGCCGTCATCGATAATTAAAATCTCAATTTCGTCGCCGGCGGGGAGTAAGGAGTGGATACACTTCTTCATGTATTCCTGCGAGTTGTAGCAGGGCACAGCTATGGATAGTAATTTTGGAGTCTTATTGGTCACTTTCACCTTATTATCTCACTATTTATCTTAAATGATATCACAATTGTTATAGATACTGAAAAGGAATAACTGATTATTGTCAGAACAGCAAGTCCAACACGCCAAATGATATTGCTAGCATAATAAGTCCGGCTAGAAGAGTGCCGCAACCTACCGCTATCATGGATTTCTTGAAGTCTAAGTTTAAGAAAGTTGCTGCCAGAGTACCAGTCCAAGCTCCTGTTCCAGGAAGTGGGATGCCTACAAATAGAAGTAGAGCAATATAAATACTATCTTTAGTTTTTGCTAAAAGTTTTTTGCTACCGTTATTGCCCTTTTTGATGCACCATTTGCAGAAATTACGAATAGGTTCATATTTAACTTTCGCCCCTTTCTCTAATAACTCACGCCCAAAAGTAAAGATAAATGGCATGGGAATCATATTTCCGAGCATTGCGGCAAGCAAGGAAAGAAAAACTGGCAAGTTCATACCTGCCGCAATTGGTATTGCGCCACGTAATTCAACAAGTGGGAACATCGCCACTAATGTAACTAGGAATAATTTCAGCAACATAGCTCACCTCAACTTAATATATGATAGCATTTTCCATCTTTATATAAAAATATTGTGTTGTTTTAGCTTTATTTCTGCTACAATAAAACACAAGTGGAATGTGTGAGTAATTAATGAATCCTTAATTGTTTGGGAGTTATATGGTTTTCACAAGGGAGGTGAAAACTGGCATTAAGAGGATACTCACAATATTAATTACGTTAGCCATACTTAGCTTATTGGCTACCAGTTTTATCGTTAATGCGGTTTTCGCACAGACTGGAATGGATATTCCGGTCGAAATTTCTTGGTCTGACCAGAGTGCTACCACCCGTCCAAGCAGCGTGACGCTACGCTTGATGAATGGCAACGCTACCGTGTCAACATTAACCCCTCACTTCGGCTAATCTCGATCCGTCAGATAGCAATAAGTGGGTTGGGGTTTTTGATGACGTCCCATATAACGCGAATTACGCAATCGTAGAGGATTCAGTTTCAGATTACTTCGATCAACATAAAACCGGCAAACTCTACACTGAAGATGGCGTATATAATTTAGAAATATCAGACTTTTCTGTCGTAGATATCGATCGCTCCGGCGTCTATAATCATGAGGGCAGCCGCAATGGTCATAATGCGGACATCGTTAAAGAAATTCGATCCTTCGCCAAGCAGTCTCGAGACTTGAATTATGCTGCAGACGACAAAATTATAGTCCTGTCTACTTGCGATAAAGATTCGAAGCATTATCGTAATGTGCTACTCGCGAAAATGGTAAAAAAGTAACATCATGTTGATACATTGACACAAGTGCCTGGTGTGTCATAATAATAAACGGTTAAAGCCGATGTTTTTGTAATTTTCGAAAAAGTACATTAAAAAGGAGGGGATATGGTAAAGAAAGCGATTGATTTTGTTGGGTTTGGCGCTGGCGCTATTTCAGACGAGCTAGCTGAACGGATAAAACGTATATTTCGCTCAAACCAGGAAATGATATGGGTAGCGCGCCGTGCGGCCTACGCAATCTTGGAAGGCAATGTTTCTATCGACGACACTACGATGGACGTTGTGGGGCTGATGTACCAACTGGGGTATATCAGGAAGGACTTAGATCTTTCCACTTTCGCAATCAACCGAGTTTACAAGGCATTGCTAGGCAAGAGAGCTAAAACGATGATTCCTGCGCGCGTGCACGATTTCTACACAGAAACCAACGGCATCGACCGTTTCCGCTTGGCGAATATTCGGTATGAAACATTTATGCCTCAGGACGGAGACTGGAGCAAAAAAGTAATCGACTCTATCAAAGAGTTGTTCGACGATCAGTTTCCAGCAGAGCAGCCCATGGTCTATGATGCTGTCAATCTGCGTTTTGGGCTCGAAGAAGAGAGTGGGCGTACGTATAAACAGGTGTCGGCGATGCTTCATATTTCAGAGAGTACAGCAAAAAGCAAGGTTAGGCGCGGCCTGGAGGCTATTAACCGTTCTGGCATAATGTGGGGAACTATGCCTAACGGGGCCTTCGCTGTGGCGCCTCTCTCTATTACGCTCAAATCGAACATCGATGATATTTGCCTGACTACGCCCGCGTATTACAGCCTAAAGAAGCTCAGAATTAATACAATCGGCGATGCTCTTGAGGCTCTAAAGGGCAGAGGTAGGATTCGAGGTATCAGTGATGTGGCTAATCGTGAGCTCGAACAAAAGCTTATTCGTGCCGGTTTCGAACTAAAATAATCTACCCCTTCTCGGGTACCAAGGCGGTGCCAGCCCCCGGCTTTTTGGGTCGGGGGCTTATTGTAACGTAAAACCACCAGCTAGGCTGGTGGTTCCGTTTAGGTTTACCGATGAGTCAAAAAACTCCTTTTTGTTATGCTTTTCATATAGCCTGTCAGCTAGATAAATATACAAAAAGGAGTTTTATGTCCGTTAACGAT
>JAIKZA010000019.1 GCA_024682595.1 Candidatus Saccharimonadota bacterium
AATGACGAAAGTATCTAACGCGAAAGTGCGCGTACTAGATTTGTTGAAGATATTCCACAAACCAATCCTAGATATACAAAAACTCGATCAAGATCCGAACGCTGTATTTGAAGCCCTCGAAAAGGATGTATTAACGAGAACGGAATCGCAAGACTATGGTATTAATATAATAATCGGAGCCGGCAACTATAAGAGTGTTCTTTCTGAAGAAGGCGTAAAGACATTCCAAAATCTCTTCGAAAATCTCTCGAAGAGCAAGAGAGTTATATTCGTATTGGTTGATAACTACGAAAGCATAAGAAATCTCACGGTCGAAAAATGGTATAGAGAGATGAATCTAAAGCAAGGCATTTGGCTTGGACGCGGACTCGATAGCCAAAGCTTATACGACATCGAAATACGTTCCGAAGACAACAAGTATCATTACCCGGGCCTAGGCTATATTATTTCCGACGATAACTACGACGTAATAAAGACAATGATGGATAAGGATGAATAATGCAGTATAAAATACTTGTGCAGTTTCACGCTCCAGAAATCGAAGAAGATTATGAAGCATATATCCCCATCAATAAGACCATTGGCGAAGTGTCAAATCTGCTTCTTATAGTAATTCGAGAGAAATACAGCACCTTTGCTGAAGGAGGTAAAGTGAAACTCTATGATAAGTATGCGTATCGAGCCTATCGAGAAAACGACCTCATTCGCAATACGGACATCAAGAATGGTTCGGAACTAATCGTAATCTCATAATCTCCTTCAGTACGCCTAAAAAATATTAAATTAAAAAGCCCCCATTCGGGGGCTGAGATGAATTTCTACACTCAAAAGTAATATTTAATCAACGCCTAAAATATTCCACACGGGCGACTTATAGCTCCTGGCAATAAGCTCCAATGCATAATCGTCCCGACCCCGACAATTAGATCTTCCGCAGCGGTAGGCGCCTTCGAAAACGTCGCGCAAATCTTCTTCAAGCTTGCCATAGTTATCAGGGATTCGGGAGAAAATGTTGTTTTCAATAATATTGCGCGAATTATCGTTTAACTCGGCAATACAGTGTTTTAGCGGTTTCGACTCAATAATGTATTTTATCTTCATGCAAATAAAACACATCGCGATAGCTGCCGGTGCAAGGCCGCCACTGAAAAGATCGGACACCACCGCTGAAAACTTATTATAATCCTGATCGCTTACTTTATCAGGACCATTCTGCAGCAAGACATAAAATTTGCGCACTTCGCCATGCAGATCATATTCCATTTTCCTCTTTAGCCTACCGAAGTCGCCCTTCGCGATATGAGCGACACTAACATATGGCATATTAGCGAAAAGGAAATCGTATCCGGGGTCCTTCAGAAACTCACTCACAATGTAGTAATCTTCACAAGGCCAATACCCATCCACGCGGACAGCACCGTCTAAGACGGATGGGAGACTACCATAAATTAAGTCAGGAAGACCGCACTGAGTTGCAAGATAGATAATCGCAGCAGCGTTTGGCGACCATTCCGGGGGCCCCACGATGCTACGCGTTCGAAGTTGCTCCAGAAGAGCATAGTCTCTGGGAGACCTGGACGGGCCGGAGTATTCAAGCTTTGGCATAATAATCACCTCCTAAAAGAAGCTAAAGGTAAAGGAACAAAAAGTAGAAATTCTTATAAGCCAATATTATATCATAAATACGAGCATCTTGCAAAGGCGCTGAGTTAATATGCTAAACTGGACGAATGTGTCGGATTATGTTATAGTAACATTACTATACCTGTTGTTAATTACGACGCACCTTAAAAGAAAGGAGGGTTTAACTTGCACATAGAAGAGCCTTTTGTCGATAAAGTATGGAAAGAGGATCCGATAATCAGCGGAATCATGAATGCCGAACAATATCGCGCAATTAAAAATCACAACTACAAAGCTCGCATTATTTGCGACGCATTAAGTATGACGGTCGGTGAGTTTAATGGGCTCTGGGAGCATGAAAGGGAGCGCATTTATGGCGAATTAGCTGGAATTCTTTACGAAAACCCACGTCTTGCGCTATATCTACCGTTCTACGTCCTAAAGAACCCGACGACAGAATTCAAGAAACACTACCGCAACGCCTGGTATGGATGTAGCCTATATTACGACGTACGTGAAGCATTCCATCTTGGCGACATTTACGAGACGTCGGCTTCACAGGGCGAGCCCGAAAGGGTGACTAAATCAATGCACTTGATTCCTTGGCTGTTGCATTACGGCTATATCACAGAAGAAGACATTATTCACCAAGCTCATATGAGCAAAAACGAGAAAACCGTCACCTTCTGGAGTATATATGATGGAGTTTGCGCCGCCCACACAATGGGTTGGATCAGTAGAGAAACATTCGATACGATACAGAATATCTCTCACGAGGCCCAATGCCCACGCCCTAAACCACAGATGCTTGTCAGAGTTACGGAAGAACGCAAGAAATGGCTAAAAGATCGCACCAACGGCTATAACGTCGACCAAGGCGAGTTCAAGCTGCATAATCCGACCGGCCCATTTATCGATAATGTCGATTACGAATGTGCTCAGCAAGTCAAAATCGACACAAATTACGAATTTGTGATTTTACACGATTCGACACTCAAAGGATACGGTCGACCAGACTCCGATCACGATTTTTATCACTACGATGCAACCAGTGGAATAATTCGTGATTTTCCAGAAATGTCAGAGATGCCAGAAATGGCAGTACATCTAATCATGTTCGGCGCCTGGATTGGCCCGCATGGTAAATCAACTCGTGCAGCGCAAATTCAAGCCGCAAGCCGCTATTATAAGCTAAGCGAAAGGTCCAGAATCAATTCTCTTCTTATCGAAGAAAAAGCGACTCTACAATATCGTCTAATGCATAAAGGGGCGTTTTGCGCATACGCAAATATCTCCGAAAAGACTAAACATCTTGACAATATCGACGGCGACAGCGCGTTCTACGACGACCGCTACCGCACGATTGCAAGTCAGCTGTTCCTTAAGTACATCTTTCTCCCACCGCAAGAATAAAAATGGGGCCCCCGAAGGGGTCCCTTTTGAATGGCTTGTTTACTGCAGCAAAGATGATTACAGTTTGCGACCTCCAATACTGGAGGGTGCAACATAACCATTCCCAGGAGCGGGCGGTTCATCAATCAACAAACTCCAGGGAATCTCCCGTCCAACGTTGTAGAGTGCCTGAATATAGTTCAGCTCATTGCCAAGAGCTTCGGTATCATACTTCACGAGACCGATCACAAACTGAATAAAGTACTTTTCGCTGCGGGTAGTGCTTGCGGTAATATTCAGATCAAGTACTTTCAGCATGATTTCTTTAGTCTCGCAGCCAACCAGAGCGGGCAAGTTCGAATCGTTCAGAAGTGCACTGGCATCCATCGCATCTTTCGCCATGGCTGCAGCTACGGGCAGATAGGTCCCCCGAAACACTTTATTGATGGCGTCCTTGACCGTTGCGGACGCATCCGCCACAGAATCGAAAGGCGGGCAAGCAGACGCGGGCATTCCATAAGTCGTACCATGTAGTAACGCCGCTCCCCAGGAGGCCGGATTGGCCATCATAGTGTGATAGCCATCAATCCAACCAGCTACAGCGTTGTAACCATCGCGAATTGCCGGGCAAAGCTCTTTCCTGATCCGCTCGATGAATTCAGAGCGGTGCTTTTCGGTAAAGTAGGATCCTTTCAATCCTGTAATCGCGTTAAACAGCTCGCCATAGTCGCGACGAGTAATATCGTCCAGGACTTTCCAGTACATAGGGTCTACGGGCTCCTGAATCTTGTTGGCTTGCGCCACCATCATATCGCGAACCTTTTTACGTACATCAAAGAGGCCAAATCGGTCAGCGAAAAACACGCGAAGCGCAGCTTGTAAAGTAGAGTCATCTATTTTCAGGACTCCACCGATTTGTAGCCCCTTCAGAAGAGACTCATCAGAAGAAACCGGGGGAAGAATGGCCAGCAAATTGGCAGCAGAGTATATCGCCGCTGGAGCTGCGGCCGCCACTTTTTCAGCCTCGGTATTCTTCATTTTTAAAACCAACTGCTTAGCCTGGACCAGCAACATGCCAGCACTAGTCAAATCAGATGCATCCAGGACAGATAAATCGCTGACGGATTTAACTCCAAGCTTGCGGAGTTTGGGAAGAATTGTGTCAACATCGCCATAAGCACCGAGCAAGGAGCGCAGCTCTGAATCGGCAGTAGACGCGATCTCCACCGGCTCGACTGCCGGAGCAGCCTCTTTCTCATCAATGGCTCCAGTAGTAACATTAGTGACTTTTTTGATTTCTTCGGACATAATATATACCTCCTTATTTAAAATATTTGTCCTTTCTGCACGCTCCAAATGAAAGAAGACGTACAGGCACATTCGTAATTGTCGTAAATATCTCACGACAAAAATCTAAAACTTTGTCGCGATTATTTACATCAGACACGCTAGTTGCTAAATCATAGCCCTTCAAAACGGGTATTGCTGCATTAAGCAACGAAAGATTAGGCTTAACGCCTGGCAGGACAAGATTGCCATCAACAGCATAAGCTGTGCATACCTGCCAAATACCGTTCTGAATAATCTGGTCAAACCAGGTGATACATAACCCATCCAGTCGTGTCGAACCTTCATTACATTGGTCGATGGCATATTTTAGCAATATGCCATCTAATGCACCAACTCTTACTTCGCCTTGCCAGCGGTTAATTGACTTATGACTATCAGGCAAAAGCATATTTAAAGCCGAATTACACGCCGTAGGTATAGGACCAGCACCGTGACGAATTTCATAAGCTCGATGAACGCCCAAATTCACGATTTTCCCATTAAAATCAGCAGCACGTAGCGCCTCACGGGAAAATTGCGGCAAAGTGCGTAATGAGCTAACGTGCGGCCCGAAGCCGCATTCTGAGTCAGTCAAGACTCCATGCGAACGCTCAATAACTACACAGCCTTCATTGTCGTGGAGCACTGAATGACAGTCTTTAAGTGTAAGTAATTGTCCGACTCCATGAATTGTCTCTACGATTAACTCAAAAACATCTTCATTATCCAAGTCGGCGAGATACCGATGGAGAAGCGCGATATCCGCCTCCAAGACATCATCGTCACAAAGTTCTCCAAAAATATCCTTCACAAACTCTCTTTGGCGACGTAGCAACAGAGTAATCCTTCCCTTATCGGTCAAATCACGTGCGAACAGAGAGAGCTCAGGATTACTCCGGCTCTGCCGATAAGCCTTACCCACGCCAGTTCCCACCGTTCCATGAGGATGATCACGCAGGCTCAACTCATACAGCCGAGACCAAATTTGATGGTATGGAGAAGCGCAAATACAGTCGGGAGATACACTCAGCAAATCAAAAGCATTTGAAATACCAAACTCATCCCTAAGCGCATACGCTTCATTCAGTAGGCCAGTAGGGTGCATTACGAAACGCGACGACAGATATGTCGGTACATTTTGAAACGTCCCGCAACCCCACTGAGAAAAGCAGAACTTGCGGCCATCAGCCAAAACAACACCGTGCGAACCTTGCGCGCCACCTTCTTTGATGATGGTGTGCGGTCGAACCTTTGCGGAAATCGCTTCTACTACGCCGCCTTTTCCGCCGTCTCCGGGACCAAGATCGGTAATTACATAAGCTTTTGAAGTCATGAATCCTCCTTACAGCCAGTCTCCAGAATCTTCACCCCATGTATCCTCAGTAGGCAAAACATCTACGTCGGTAGACACATCTTCAGCGCGTCGAATCGGGTTAACATCAGTCTTATTAGCAAAAATATCACCTTTCTTTGGCAACGGGCCAGTTAGAACCTTAGATTCCCGCTCCAACTTACGCTGAGCACAGAAAGGAACCTTCATCAGGCCAGGTAACGCATCGTAAATGTTGTAACTGGAGACCTGATGATCCTCCAAGAACTTCTTCACATCCAAGGGCTGCAGAGTACCTTCAGTCAGACCGATCACTGCCGCCTCAACGGCGGGCAGACAATTCGTATCCGAAATGCGAATACGATGCTCAAAGTCATAGTAGTCGTTGAAATCCCCCAACGAATCAGAGCTTCTACCGACACTAATCAAGAAAGCATGCGCCCGACGATGAAGAGCCGCAAAGAGCTCATTAAAGGTCGGAAGACTATTCCGCTTGATTTCAGAGTGACCATTTTCAGCAAGTTCATTCCAGACGTTCTTACCAAACAACTCCTCAATCGCGCTAGGGTCAAGTATGTCGTGGAAAGCCGCGTCCGTAATCAGGAAATGGTAACCCTTCAGGCCACACCTGTTCGTAAAAGTATCTGTAAGATAAGCAGCAGCAAAAATTGCGTACTGCGGATCTTCAGGGCTATCAGCACCGCCACCTTCGGGCACCAAGTGCGCAACGTAGTCAACGATTTTACCCGCCGTCATTTCGAACTGTGGGCGCTGCAAAGGAAAACGGTCGGGTTTACCATCAACATCGTGGCGATCACCAAAAATACCCAACGCTAGCTGCGGGTCGCAGCCGGGCAGGACTTCGGAAATCGCTTGATACGTGTTGACCAAACCTTCCATACGTCTCTGAACATTGTCACCCATCGAACCAGTAGTATCACAGGAATCTTCGACATCGATCGGCATACCAACGGTCATTCGGTAAGTACCATCATCAAGCTGCTCAAAACGTGGCAGAGAGCGACGGATTACCATTACGGCCGGATCAACCGAAGGATGAAGTTTACTAGAGGAAAAGGCCTCTTCTTTAGCGTTACGCGAGACATCGCATTCTGCGCGCAGGGAACCGTCACCGCGTTCGGTAAAAACAATTCCTTTTTCAGCAGTCGCTTTCTCAAAATCGTGTTCTGTAAAAGTATCCCTACCCATATTTATCCACCTCCTTTACGGGTTGTCAGAAACACGCTTCCACTCGCCGGAAGCACAATCGAAGTATGTGAAAGGGTAGTATTTGCACCCCCACCACTCGTAAATATCACCATACAATAACCGATGTAGACCGATGCCGTCCAATGCACTATCATTTGGCATATCTTTAATACTCGTCAAGAGCTTGCGAAAATCTGCCTCATGATCAATATTATTGTCCTTCAGCCAATCCAATATCGTTTTCGCCATCAGCTTGCCGTTATTGTAATGATCGATATCGCTCGTATGAGTCCAATCGATATAAACAACCCGGTGATACTTCGGCTCAATCAACACCTGATTGGGATCGAATTTGTAATAGACACCAATGTCATCCAGGAAAGTTTGGAGCTTGAAGAATCTCCCCAAGATCCAAGCTGCCGATTTTGCATCCACAAAATACGTTTTTTTCAGCTTAGGCAAAGGATAAAAATCAGCCACATCGCCATCCAAGATAGATAGCAAATTTGCCTGACGATACCCCTGGTCCTCGCCAAGGACAAACGTATCAACCAACCGTAGAAACAGCCAATCGTAGTGAATGCGCTCGACAGGACCATCGGTTACTAATGCTTTCTTCTCCTCAAGATCATCAGATTTCGCCTTCAGAAGCTTGAGCGTCTCCGCCTCGGAGTTAACCTCGCCATTCAGCGCAGCATCGCTGGGGATTCGTAGCAGATAAGACTGCTTCTCATCCAAGCTTAGCGCGCGATATAAGCGATATCTTTCCGACTTGTAGACCAGCGCGTTTTCGGGAACGACGCACTTTTGTACGCCATCGCGGTCGCAAAGAATCAATAAAAATCACCTCTTTTCTATCATAAACAAACCATGTTAATGCGCAAAGATGCCCCCGTTTTACAAAGGCATCTAATAGAAAAACTTAATCATATAATTAGCGATATGTCAATATGGCCACGCTTCCAGCACAAGTCTGGTTTTATGGCTCAAAAAATTCACCATTCGTTTCTTGCAAAAAGAACGCATATATGATAAAATACACGAGATATTATTAACAAAGAGGAACGCAATGAGTCGTATCGGAAAACTACCTGTAGACATTCCTGCGGGCGTGACAATTACGGTCGGCGACAAAGAAATTACCGTCGCTGGGCCAAAAGGCACGCTTCAGGTTCCCGTCCAGGAAAATACCACGACGAAAGTCGAGGGTAACCAAATCATCGTGACGCGTAGCGACGACGAGCCAAAGTCTCGTGCTTGGCACGGTTTGCAGCGCGCACTACTTAACAACGCCGTTACTGGCGTCACCAAAGGTTTTGAGAAAAAACTCGAAATCAATGGCGTCGGCTTCCGCCTCAGCGGTGGACCAAAAGAAATCGAAATGGCACTTGGTTTTTCTCACCCGGTCAAATATTCAGCCCCAGAAGGTATCGAATTAAAGACGGACAAGATGACCATCACCGTATCTGGCATCGACAAACAAAAAGTCGGCCAGGTCGCAGCCGAAATTCGCGCATTGAAGAAACCAGAACCATACAAGGGTAAAGGTATCAAATATGCTGACGAAGTTATTATTCGTAAAGCCGGTAAGGCAGGGAAGAAATAATCATGAAAGCAGAATTTAGGGCGAATCGTACTCGCGCAAAGATTCACGGCACTGCTGATCGCCCACGCCTTAGCGTAAATATCAGCAATATGCACGTAATCGCTCAGATTATCGACGACGATAAAGGAGCAACACTCGCATACGCAACGACCGTCGGTTCAAAGCAAAAAGGTAGCAAGACCGAACTCGCCACCTACGTCGGAACCGAGATCGCCAAAAAAGCAAAGAAAGCCAAGATTTCAAAGGTAGTCTTTGATCGCGGCTCACGCCTTTATGCAGGTCGCATGAAAGCTCTCGCTGATGCCGCCCGCAAGGAAGGATTGGAGTTCTAATATGGATAACAAGAAACAACCGAAGGTTATCAACCAATCTGGTACCACCAAGCTTACGGACGAAGCCGTAGCTGCACGCGAAGCAAAAGCAGAGCGCGAATTCCGTGGTCGCCGCCGCGACAATCGTCGCAATCGCCGCGCCGCCGAAGAAACCAAGAAAGAGTTTGATACCGTTAATATTTCAATCAATCGCGTTTCCCGCACCGTAGCCGGTGGCCGCCGCATGCGCTTCCAGGCTCTCGTTGCTATGGGCAACCACAAAAATAAAATCGGCGTCGGCATGGCCAAAGGTAACGATGTTACTTCTGCCGTCCAAAAGGCTGAACGTCGTGCAAAGAAGAACATGATCACCATCAACATGAATGGCGACACTATTTGCCACGAAGTTGAAACGAAAATTACTGGCGCACGCGTACTTATGAAGCCGGCCGCACCAGGTACCGGTATTATCGCTGGCGGCGTCGTCCGTTCGATTATCGGCCTTACTGGAATTAAGAACTTGATTTCAAAGTCACTCGGTTCCACCAACAAGGCAAACATCGCTTACGCCGTAATTGAAGGTCTAAAACAGCAAGTTCCAAGATCCGAATGGAATGGCGCTAAAAAAGCCGCCAAAAAGGAGGATAAGTAATGAAATACAACGAACTTACCGTTAATAGAAACGATGACCGCAAACGCGTCGGACGCGGTATCTCTGGCGGCCAAGGTAAAACCGCTGGTCGTGGCACCAAAGGTCAAAAGTCCCGCACTGGCCATCACAAATTGCCAGCAGGCTTCATGGGCGGCCAACGCGCCATCATGCAGGCTATTCCAAAGATGAAAGGCTTCAAGTCTATTCACGCTAAGGCTCAAGTTGTCTATACCGATGCACTTAATACCGTTAAGGGCAAAGTCGACAACTTCGTGCTCGCTGAGGCTGACCTTATCGCTGATCCATTTGCTAAGGTTAAGGTAATTAGCCGCGGCGAAATAACCAGCAAGATTGAACTCGAAACTCAATTTGCAAGCAAAACCGCCATCGAGGCAATCAAAAAAGCTGGCGGCAGCTTTAAGAAAGTCGCCGTTCCTGCACGCAAAAAACAAGAAAAAGACGATAAATAATTACATCCGGTAATCAAAAGTAGAGTCCTTCGGGGCTCTACTTTTGTGGTTCACTTCCTACGCGTCCTTAGAGGGGTCAGCACCTTTGCAACATTTGCATAGGAGTCATTCTTAAAGTTGTATGTATTCTAGCATAGTTGTAATAGATTAGGTATTCCTGAATACTCTTAGTAACTTCAGGCAGCGTTCTTGCGGTATATGGACCA
>JAIKZA010000066.1 GCA_024682595.1 Candidatus Saccharimonadota bacterium
GCACCATACAAAGACGTCAGTATGGAGACGTACCGGCGTGAAGAAAGCCCCCGATTTCTCGGAGGTTTTCTTCATGTCTGCACCAATTTTGAATCAACGGGTCGCTCTGGAACACCAAGAATCTGAGGTAATCTGGCAACAATCATTGACAACATTCGTTACGTTCATTGCGTACCATAATGCGCCAAAATAGCAGCAAAATGAGCCTCCCGAAATCTTTCTTGCTGCTTAATGACTTCGTCATAAAAAGCCCCGTAAACCAAAGCGTATCTACTAACTCCTCTCAATACCTTTGCAACACATTAGCGGGGTTCTAAGCTGTATACCTAAATGTAAGCGTTTTGTATTGTAGTAGTCAAGATAGTGGCTGACGCGTTGCTGAGTTTTAAAAATGGATTCTTTATCTGGAAGATAGTCGCCGAGGCATTCTTCGCGCAATGTCCTATTGAATCTTTCAACGTGCGCATTGTCGTTTGGCTTGCGTACACGCGTATGGCGGTATTTAATGCCTCGGCGTGTTATCTCGTCTTGAAACTTCTTGCCAAATTCGCAGCCATTGTCTGTTTGTACTGTATGGAACCTAAAGCCAAATCTCTTCTGAGCGGCCAGGACGGCTTCGATGGCGTTGTATTGTTGCATATTCTCGTTTATCTTCACATAGGCCATTCTAGAATAGACGTCAATGACAGAGGTAGCGTAGCGACGTTCTCGAGTAATTGGATGAAAGAAGTGCACTGTATCTACTTCGACCAATGCACCGGGACAATCCGCATGCGGCCTGGGCGAGAACGTTCGCTTACGCTTCCACTTGCTTGGCTCTCTTGTGAGTCTGGCGCGCTTTAGGATGCGATGTACGCTAGCTAGACTAATGTTTAGGCCAGATAGTCTCGCTTCGGCCCAAATTACTTCTGCGGTGCGCCCAGAAGCCAATCGAATAGCAATTATTCGATCTACGATGCTTTGATCTAGGCTTCTGGGCGAATGATTCGGGCGAGAGCTTGCGGTAGGAATATGTCGAAAACTTGAATTTATTTCCTTTGAATCTAGCAATATCTCATATTTTCTAATCCACCGGTAAACGGTAGAACGAAAACAGCCGAATCTCCTTGCGACCTGAGCGACGCTTCTGCCACTTCTTACTTCAGTTACGGCTAGATATCTAGCTTTTTCCTGTGCTTTATTGCTACAATACGCCATAGGTAGTCTTCTCCTTCCGTAGAAATTAATTAGCGTTATTTGTCTACAGTTTAGAAGACTGCCTTTTTTGTTGCAAAGGTATTGATGGGTTACGTAGTAGTTGACTTTATATTCCGTTTGTGCTATAATTGTATTATTGAATAACTACTCACGCACTTTAATGGTGATTTTTCTCAAAGGAGGTCATATGGGGAACAGAAGAAGATCCGTAGTAGTCGTAATCGTAACGGCGCTAGTACTCGGACTGTGCGTTACGATGATTTGCGTCGGAAACCGCAAAGCTAAACCCGCAAACCCTGAAGGATCAGTCTACGTTGAGCCTATGGATCCTAACGCCGGTCCGCAAGCTATGCATTCAGACAATCCAGAGTTCGGCGGGGGACCCAACTACAACTCCGACACGAGACTGACGCCCGATCCGAGCTTAGCCAGCCATAGGTCAATGGTCACATTCGTAATGTTGCTTTCATCCGCCATGGCTATAACCCTTCTCGCGGGCTTACAGTTTTTGAAGGATCGCAAACTCGCATATAATACATCCTCAGAAAGAGGCGAGGAATCAGACGGCGCCGAGGAAAATGTCGATGCCGAGGAAAATGTCGATGCCGAGGAGGCCAACGCTAGCCGTTAAGCTTCACACCTAGTAGCCTCTAGGATCACCAATTCAGCTCCAGTCAGCCGACTGGAGCTTTTTTATATGCTTCGCAATCGCAACAAGCTATAATACTCCTATCCAGAACGGATTAACGATTATTTTTCGTCACGATTTAGAGAGCCGCTTTTTACCGTGAAGGCGCTAGTAGATTACACGATACTTGACTTTTTATTCCGTTTGTGCTATAATGTAAATATAACGTCATAGACCTGCACTTTAAAAGTGGTTTCGCAGAAGGAGGATTCCATGATTAGAATCGAAACGTTTGCAGCGGCAATATTGACACTCGTACTGGGTGTTACACTTGTCTTTTTTGTCGCCAACGGCCTTTCGCCTCACCTGATCATCGAAACGGCGGCCTTTACACCACCGGTGGCAGAAGAGGAGGTATACGTCGACCCCGAAACTGGCGAGGAGGAAATCGGTCGCGTAATTGCGAGCAGAGGAAATTCCTCGCGACTCGCATACGGGAGTAATCGTTCTGGCATCGGCGTATGTAACATAACTAACGGTTGCCGATTGATTGCTCCTTTCGGATTTCGGAATCTCGATACAAAGTATATCAGAGAGTTAGAGATCGAACTGGCGAAGAACGGCATCACTGCAAAGATTATGAAATACGATAACAGATTTGCAGGATGGCCAATCGAGATTTCTTCCGATTCCGAAGTCTCGAACGAAGACATTAGCGTGATTGCATATAATGTCGCGGCGAGAATGATGGGGGCGTCCCCGTACACGAAAACCACCGCCGAATAGGCCACATCTTTGCTCCAGTCAGCCGACTGGAGCTTTTTCATGTTTTTATTACAACACTTTTGGCGAGATTATGCCTCGCCGAGCAATTCGAGGAAGCGTTGTTCGTCAATTACCTCTGTTCCGTATTTGGCGGCTTTTTCTAATTTTGATTTTCCAGTATTATGACCGGCGACAAGATATTTCGTATTTTTTACAACACTGCTGTGGAATTCTCCGCCCAACGCGCGAATTTTTTCCGCCGCCGCGTCGCGCCCCATCGAGTCGAGCGTACCCGTTACTACAAAGGAAAGACCGTTTAGACGACCATTTGACGTATCTTGATATACTGGTTCAACGCCAAGTTCCTTGAGTTTATCAAGCAACGCCAGATTGTCGTCGTCCGAGAAAAATGCCAAAATCGATTCCGCAACTATCTTACCAATTCCCGGAAGCTCCAACAGCTCCGATTCGGTAGCCTCACGCAAAGCGTCAAAAGTCTTAAAATGCGCCGCTAAGTCAATCGCAGTTTGGCTACCAATATGGCGAATGCCGATTGCGGTAATAAAACGGGCGAGTGGCGGATTTTTACTAGCTTGAATATTGTCCACCAACTTATGCGCAGAGAGTTCCGCGAAGCGATCGAGATCTTGAACTTGTCCAGCAGTCAAAGTATACAGGTCCGCGATTGAGCCGACTAGGCCAGCATCAACCAACGCCTCAACGTTCTTCTCGCCAAGACCTTCAATGTTTAGGGCTGGTTTGGAAGCATAATATTCTATCGCACGTTTTAATATCTCATCAGTATTAGAGCCTTTAACGCGATAAACGACCTCACCAGCTGGACGCTCAAAGTCGAGTTCTGGATACTGCTCGCGCAAAGCTTTTTCGTAGTTGAAAGCTTCCGTTTCTTTGGGGCGAAGCTCAGTTAGTACGCGATTGACTTGTGGGATAATATCGCCAGCTTTATAAATGACAACCGTATCACCAACACGCACATCCAGGCGCGCAATTTCGTCGGCATTATGCAATGAGGCATGACGAACAGTTGAACCGGCAACCTGCACGGGGCCAAAAACAGCAACGGGCGTCGCGGCGCCAGTGCGGCCGATTGAAATAACAATATCTTTTACAATTGTTGTAGCTTCTTCGGCTGGATACTTAAAAGCAATCGCAGCACGCGGAGTTTTTCCAACGATACCTAACGCTTGGTAGACTTTGCGATCGTTGACTTTAATAACCGCCCCGTCCGTACCAAACGGCAGATTCTGGCGAGTTTCGTTTAGCGAATTAATAAAGTCCATCGCTCCGCGCAAATCGCGATAAATCTTTTGCTGGCCAGAAATACGGAAACCTAATTCGTGAAGTTTGTCGTACACATGAGAGTTGGTGTCGAGATTTGGCGAGACCATGTCGTATCCCATAAATCGAAGTGGGCGGCTGGCGGCGATTTTAGGGTCAAGCTGGCGAATCGAACCAGCGGCAAGATTGCGCGGGTTAGCGAACTCTGGTTTACCCTTCGCACGCTGTATCGCATTTAATTCGTCGAAATCTTTTTTAAAAATCACCACTTCTCCACGCACTTCAGTATGCTCTTTTTGCGGAATACTGAGCGGCACATTCTCGATCGTGCGCACATTCATCGTTACGTCTTCGCCAACTCGGCCATCACCCCGCGTAACGGCCTGCTTTAGTAGACCATCTTCGTAAATAAGTGCCATTGCCAGGCCGTCCATCTTTATATCTACGAATAGTTCTGGATTGACGGCGCCAAGTTTTGCAATACGATCGAGCCATTCGCGCACTTCGTCTTCCGAAAAAACATCAGCTAATGAAATCATGCGTTCGGCGTGGGTGACTTTTTGGAATTTATCTAGCGCCTTACCCGCCACGCGCTGAGTTGGAGAATCGGGAGTAATGAGTTCTGGGAATTTTTGTTCGAGTAGCGATAGCTCGTGTTTCAGACTATCTGCCGCCGCTTCAGACATGGTTGATTCATCCAAAACATGATAATGATAGCGATAATCATTAATTAAGTCACGCAATTTTGCGACACGCTCAACTACTTCAGCTGGAATATTAGTTTGGGTCATCTAGCATTCTCCTGTAGAAAAGATAGATGTAAGCCGTGATATAGATGACCGAGAACGTAGTCATGATTTGCAAGAAGAATGACGCGACTGGAGCTTCAAGATTATTCCACCATTCTATTTTGCTCTTCAAGAACAAGTCTAACCACATTATCGGCAGCATCACGATTACCCACAACACGGCTAGAAAAATAATTGCAAATACTAGTCGAATAATGAATTTTGTACGTCGCCCCTGCATTAAATCGGTCGTAGCATTAATGGCCGTCATTGGATAAATCCCCGGCACCGTAACGGCTACAAGCGCCGTAATCGACACTGGCAATAAATAGCAAGATAGTAACAATAGCAAGGATCCGAACAGCCAAAAAACAAATGCATAAAGTGGCGTATCTAGGAAGTGAGTCTGCACCGCTGCGGAGTAAGCGATAATAAAGACAAAGATTGGGATTAAATGGATAAATATTAACACCATCACCAATAATGACGACAATAATGGAGTCAGCGCATTGTATATTCCATCACGAAATTTTGGCTTATTGCCGGCCAAAAGATGCCGTAGATAATAGATAGTTATTAGCCAAGTGACGGCAACAAAAATTACCATAAACACTTGCTGAACCTCATTCATGCCCTTATTTAACCCACCGGTCGATACCGTCGTAACAAGTAGAAGCCCCGCTTCGGCAAAACGCCCAATTTCGCCCTGCTCTAACGAGCTATAGCTCGCCTTGAGCGCATCCTGAAATGTTTTATATGTTTCTTCACTCAGTAGCCCGACAAAAATTATATTCATCGTAACAATTAATGCTAGAAGAGGCAAAAACAACTTCCAATTTGCAAAAATAATCTTTAAAGTTGACGTAGCGTGCTGAACTAAGCCGGGAGCCTCTAACTTCCGCTGATAGTCCTCGCGATACGAACGTTTGAAAGAGCGATGTAGCTTAAGGCGTGCGCGTTTTTTATCCCAAATCCGCTCGCGCGTCTCATTAAAAGCCTCTTTGAATGTTTTATGAGATTTATTTCTAGATTTCGAATTTTTCTTACTAGCTTGGTTATTTTTAGCGGTCTTTTTATTAGTTTTATTTTTTGACACTTTCGAGCCTTTCTATGCGTGCTTCAATTGGCGGATGAGTCGAGAAAAAACGGCTCAATACAGATTTTTTCAGTGGATTAGAAATATACATCGCCTCGGTCGCTACGTTTTGCTGGCGCATTGGGCGATTGTGTGCATCGAGTTTACGCAAAGCGTTTATCATATCGTCCGTATTGCCAATTAGTGAGGCCGAAGATGCATCCGCAAGGTATTCACGCTGGCGCGAGACGGCCAGTTGAACGACCGTTGCGGCCAGCGGCGACAAAACCAGGACGCACAATACAAACAGCATGCCGATTGGCGAATTATCTTCCTCTTCGCGGTCGCTATACCAAAGAACACGAAGTCCAAAGTCCGACAGCAATCCAACCAAACAAGTCAGGCCAAAAGTTATCATACTAATGCGAATATCATAATTGCGCACATGCGACATTTCGTGTCCAAGTACCGCGCGAAGTTCTTTATCGTCCATTATGTCGAGCAATCCGCGCGTAACGGCAATCGCCGAATGCTGCGGATCGCGGCCAGTCGCAAAAGCGTTTGGCGCCGAGTCGTTAATGATATATAGGCGTGGCGTTGGGATTTTTGCGTTTTCGGCCAAAGATTCGACGATACGGAAATATCGCGATTCTTCGTCTGGATCAGCCTCCTTTGCGCCGGCGCTAGCTAGAGCGATTTTATCGGAAAAGAAATATTGAAATATTGCATAACCCGCCGATAGGATTGCGCACCATATTAGGATAGCTGGATTATTCGAAAGCCATGCAAATAGCCAACCAATTAAGCTAATTATTGCTACAAAAACAAACATAATTATTATTGTATTAATTTTGTTTTGTGCAATTTGCTTCCGCAAAGCTACTGCCATGTCTTGATTATAGCATTTTAGAGTTTTTTGAGGTAGTTGCAGCCGTAAGCATAGTTTGAACAGTATTGAAAATCGCCATGTTTCCCGCGTTTTCGAATCAATTCGCCTGTATGGCATTTCGGACAAAGCCTGCCGTAGGCCTCCTTAATGTGATTGGAAATTTCAAATATGAATGGCGATGGATTTTTGCGATTTGCGATTAAATATGTGGCCTCGCGCGCCCGCGTAATTGCTACATAAAACAGTCGTCGCTCTTCTGCGAAAGGAAAATTATCTTCCTTAGATAACATAGCGTCTAGAATCGGATCAGACTCACGGGTCGCTGGCATGCCCATCATGTCTGAATTCATATTTAAAACAATAACAATGTCGCGCGTGATGCCTTTTGATTTATGCATTGAGCAAAATTCGAGCTTTAAAGTATGCGCCAAGTTCGTTTCGTCGCATCATATCACGTCATAAATATCCGATCCGCCGTCGCGTTTCTTTATTCTGAACGCATCTGACTCAATTCGTTTAATGTCGTGATTATAGCGTGATATAAGTTGCAGACTTTTTTGTTTTATTTTGCCGTAACCGTATTTTGTAATTAATTCTTGCAGAATGATAACCAGCGACTCTGCATCCTGCCCAGAAGTCTTTCCATTGGGTTTGTTTAATATAATGCTTATTGTAGTTTTAGTGTTCTGAATATTTCTGACAAATTTATGCGACTGCGCAGGATTGCGCTGTATAAAATCGCAACTAATTTTAATCGTCGGCTCGCCAAAGCGATGCGTTGACTCGATGAAGCTACGGCGAGTTCTTAGTTCGAAAGTCTTCTCGAAATTATTAATTAGCGATAAGTCGCTGCCTGTAAACCGGTAAATCGACTGCCAATCATCACCAACGGCAAACAGCTTACAGCCTGGATTTTTATGTAAAATAGAATGTACCAACATGCAACGATTGCGTGAAAGATCCTGAACTTCATCGAGCAATATATATTTATACCCTGCTGAGCAATCCGCGATATTATCAATGGATTCTTTTGCGGCATTTATCATGTCTGCGAAATCATAGCACCGTTCGTGTTGCAGCATTTTTTCGTAGGCATAATAAACGCGTTGATATATCGATAAAAATAAATCATTTCGACGTTGGGAATATTCCTCATCACTTTTTAAGCGCCGTTTAATGTCTGCAAAATCATAGAGGCCATTTTTGTGTAGTGATAAAAAGTTTTGCAGCATACCATAAAAACCATCTAATTCTTTGGCATAATATTGATTTTGAGACATTTCTTGATAAACTTCACGATCATCGCGACGATGAATACTTATCTGAAAACGTTTTAGCTCTTCGGTGAGATATTGAAAAATTGATAAATCATTCCAGCGCCAGGATGGCAAAATAATGTAATTTGTATGATTGCGCATATGCAAATTCTGACGCCATTTTATATCGCGCATATAGCTAGGACCATAAATGCTATGCCCTTTTTGATTAATAATGAAATAATCCAAATAAACATTTTGCGGAGCTTTTATCGTGAAGCTAGGCTGATATTTTTCGTCACAGAATGGATATTGGCACTCATGCACATGTGGCAAGTTGTTAACGTATAACCAATTAGCTAATAATTGCTCATCCTTTGTACGAATAAAGTTACCCGACTGCTCAAAAAGCGCATGTCGCAAGTAGATTCGATTAAAATTAATACGCCCAGAATGAGTTTGCGCCCTTGCAGGACTGCTTGGTGCGGAATAGAAAAACAAAATAAAATCCACGACCGCACGCGCAAAGTCAGCATCGTGTTTAATTAGAAATTCTACGTAGCTACGAATAAAAGTTGCAATAATAGCGTCACTAAGTAGCTTTTTGAGCCCCAAGCCAGAATAGTCTGCATTTTTCAAAATACTGTTGCCAAGACTATGAAAAGTATGAATATTAATCCCTTTTATGTCGCAACGCTCTTTTAGCTCAGATACTGTTTTTTGCGTGAAAGAGATAACCAATATCCGTTCGGCCGGAATATCTAACTCGCGGTTCAAGTAATCTATTTTTGCCAATAGACTCATAGTCTTGCCACTGCCAGCCGATGCTAATACAAGTTGAGCATCCTCGCATGCTACAACTGCTTCAATCTGCTGGCGATCTAACACGCAGCCACTATTCGACATTTTTTGCCTGCGAGCGTGCCGCAAATATAGCCAATTGTGGCAACGCCTTAAAAGCATGACAAATCATACGCAAAAACGTCGCCATCGACTGGGGCGAGGAGAAAGGAGCTGCGCGCAAAGTATGGACATGTCCGAAAAAGAAATATAGATTTTACCAAATAATAAACGACGCAACTTCCAAATGAGCTGATAATACTTCGCACGCATAACTTAAATATAAAAAATCTTCAAAAATAAAAAAGCATCAGCATAATAGAAGTATTATAATGAAGGCAACCAAGATATCGCGGCTCACACAAAAGAGATGGAAAGGAGGTGAGAAGCTGTGATAGGAGCACATTTCAAAGATGTCGCGAATCAAACCCTCGGGAATGTCGGAGAGTACGCTAGTGCTTTAAAGATGCCACGCTGTATAGTGTGCCTGAATGTATTGAAGCCTCCCGAGACCAATGGCGGCATTCAGGAACTCAATCCGGTATATTCTGAGACGGTCGCTTCTGACGATGCCAAAATTAGTAGGGGATTCCTTAAGGTCGTACAATTCCGCACCGCCCAAAAGCACTGCAATTGTTTTTACGATATTGGCGATAGACCCATGAGATGGGGAGAGTCTCCGCTGGTGGCGAAACATGCCAAGTTTACAGAGGAGGAGACAACATACTCTGTTGCTGTGGGGGTAATAGGCGGGGCCGCCGAAGAAAATGCATCGATGGCTGACAAGATTTTCGACGCAATCAGGCTGAACAATATCGATTTGCGCGACATTAGCCTCCTTGGTAAATAAATAACCAGGAGTAGCCGACCCTGCACAGAGTCGGCTTTTTTATTCTTTAAAAATCCCCCAAACCTTGTCTCGATTTGGGGGGGGAGTAACTATAGTTGCTACTATGGGAACATTCAAGACAGCTCAATGCAATAAATCGACGAGCAATCCAGAAGAGTCCCATAGACCATCTTGACGTGCGGATCGGATTCAAAGAGGTTTCTTAAGTTTCCGTGGCGAAAATGCGGCAGGCATTCGTCAATCGAATTTACAATTTCACGCATCATGGCCACTTCGTCGATCTCATGATTAGGCTGATTATTCGGGGACGGCTCTATTGCCACTACTACGTGACCATAAGAACGTTTGTTCGATCCAACATCTAGGATTAGCCCTGGCGTCTCGTGCGTATCGAAAGTTACGAGAGAATGCGGCTTCTTGGCGGACGTAGCTATCTTCGTAGTTCGGTGCAGGAGATATTCCCTTATTCCATCTGCCTGAGGGCAATGACTGGCAGACTTAACCGAAACGTAGCGCGGAAAAGATGCGCTATTATTGATATCACCATCAATCGCGACAGCAACGGCAGCTTTTGACGTGGTTACCATGTCAAAAATACGCTGCGTCAAGTCGACGAACTGATTAGATAAAGAATTGAGTGTTTTCTTTTTTCTGTCCATATGACACCTCCAGACAAAAAACAATTATAACTATAGTTTTCTAAAGAACGAAAAAGCACCTTATGCTTAAGTCCATTTTACAGAATAACATTTTTACGCCCATACGACAACCGAGCGGACGTAAAAAGTTCAGCACCTTTGCAACATAGTTAGCTGGCAATAGCCAACAAAAAAGGACGAGTCATATACTTTGTTTAATACCACTTAAATAAAGGAGGCCCGTCCTATGAGTTATTCTACCAACCCTAGCCTAGAAAAA
>JAIKZA010000067.1 GCA_024682595.1 Candidatus Saccharimonadota bacterium
AAAAGCCGGAGATTTGGCCAGTATTTTAACGAATTTGACCGACGGCGATATTTTATTCATCGACGAAATTCATCGTCTCCGTCGCGCAGTGGAAGAAATCTTATACTCCGCAATGGAAGATTACAAACTAGATATCGTAATAGGCAAAGGCCCGGCCGCGCGTAGCGTAAAACTAGATTTGCCAAGATTCACTTTGATTGGCGCCACTACGCAAACTGGAAACTTAGCAGCGCCACTACGCGATCGTTTTGGCCATTCCTATCGTCTTGAATATTATGCCGATAGTGACATTCAACAAATTATTGAACGCTCCGCTAAGTTGCTCGACACTCAGATTAAACCAGATGCAGCAGAATTGTTAGCAAAACGCTCGCGGTTAACGCCGAGAATTGCAAATAGACTCCTAAAACGTGTGCGCGATTATGCCGACATAAATGGCGACGGAATAATTGATGTTCCGATTGCGAATGGAGCTTTAAAAATGCTTGAGATTGACGAGCTTGGATTAGACCCAGCTGATCGCAATATGCTGACGCTGATGTATGAAAAATACGGTAATAAACCCGTGGGCCTAAATACTATCGCCGCGTTAACTGGCGATGAAGCTTCAACGATTGAGGATTACCTAGAACCATTCTTGATTCAGCTTGGCATGATTCAGCGTACGCCACGTGGACGCGTTATTACTGATATCGCCAAGAAGCATTTAGGTTTGATTTAGTATCGCTTTTTGCGCTCTCTAGTTTCTACGTCTCTTTGGCAGATAAAGATTTTTTGGCGTGGACGTTTTGAGGCAATTTTACCATTGTTTTGAACGGCCTGCTCTATCGTATGTAGTTGGCGTCAAGATGACAATAAAAATACCCCCTGCTGGGGGGGTATTTATTAGCTAAATAAACCACGCTTCCTTGCTTTGTCGAATTCTTGGATTAGTTCTTTTTGCTTGCGATTGATATTCTTCGGAATTTCAACATTCACGGTAACGATGTGCGGACCGCGCTCGTCCGAACCAAGGCGTGGAGCGCCGTGACCAGAAAGCTTGAAATTTGTACCTGGCTGAGTGCCGGCGGGAATTTTCATAGTCACTTCACCATCGACCGTCTCAACGTCAACTTCGGTACCAAGCACCGCATCTACCATAGAAATGGTAACTTCAGAAAGGATCAGCTCTCCCTCACGCGTGAGGTGCTTATGGGCGCGAACGCGTACCTCTACATATAAATCACCACGCTGACCACCCTCTTGTGGAGCTGGACCACCTTTACCGTTTAGGCGAATAGACTGACCGTCGAAAATACCGGCGGGAATTTTAAGCTTTATTTGCTCGCCATCAACTGTGATTTTTTTCGTACAGCCAAAGATTGCTTCCTCAAAATTAATCGTAGTAGAGGTGCGATAATCGCGACCGCGACGAACACCACGAAAACCGCCACCGAACATCGCCCCCAAGATATCATCAAGACCGCCAAAACCACCACCGAAATCGAAGTTAAAGCTTTGACCATTAAAGTTAAAGCCTTCAAATGGATTGCCGCCTGCGCCGCCACTAGCGCCGCCTACGCCGGCATGGCCGAATTGGTCATAGCGTTGACGTTTAGTCTTGTCACTCAAAACAGAATAGGCCTCATTTGCTTCTTTAAACTTTGCCTCCGCCTCTTTGTTCCCCGGATTTCGATCAGGGTGATACTTAATAGCTAGCTTGCGAAAAGCCTTTTTTATTTCATCGTCAGATGCGCCCTTCCCCACGCCGAGAACTTCATAATAGTCTCTTTTGCTCATAGATTAGATTATACATTTTAGCAGTCTATGGGTCAAGAGTGCTAAGAATTCATCAATATTATACCCGTGACAATAATAATAGCAGCGACTAAGTAGTAAAGAATTATTTTCTTTGTCATGCGCTTTGCGGTAATAAACTTCGGAAAAGCGCGACCAAGGAAAAGAACAATAAAGAAAGACACAAATAGGTTTGCGACGCGTGCAATCGGCGACAACAACGACACCACCGGCGCCACAATAAGCGCGAATTTGTAGATTATTTCACCACCAAGTAAGGCAAAGTTATCCGCCAATTCTGCCGCGAGGTAGAATTTATGCTTTTTGCAGGTTAAAAAGGTCTTTTTAAGAGCAGCGCGCCAGGACGGAAGAAAGATTAAACACAAAATGACCGTCAAGAGAGAACCGAGTTGAAAGAAGAAGAATCCCTGCGCAAAAAGTGTATAATCAGCAATTCGATTGCCAATGAAGTAAGCGTAAACTATATCCGACAATATCGAGAAGAAACAGTAAATAATAGTAATAATTGCAACGTCAAAGTTTGGGCTCTTCTTTTCGCGCTTGCTACTAGTACCAAAAATAACTAAAAGCGTTGCGCCCATGATTAATACGAAACCCAGTCCTTGATTGGCATTGATAGATTCCCCAAGCAATAGCACACCCAGTCCGATCGACATGAGTGGTGCCACTTGGCTAAAAATGGTGACATCTATATTGTCGCCTTTTTGGATAGCTTTATAGTAGAAAACTGCACCAACAATATTGATGGCGCCCGCCAGCATTAATCCAAGCGCGTTGCCGAGAGGCATCATAAAGACCGCGCGACCAAAAATTACAATTAGTAGAATTAGCGAAACAAAAAAACTGAGCGCATGCATAACTGCAAGAGCTCCGGCGCGTTTTTTCGGGAGCGCAACATCGGTTAAGTAGTTTTGGATATAGCCATCGAAACAATAAAAAACCGATGCGGCGATTGGAAGAACAAGCCACCACATGCCACTATTTTAGCACAAGTATTATGTTATTTTTCACTACGTTTCGCAACCGCTAGCGCTGAGGCGTCATTATCAAAACTGTCGGCAATTTCGCGACCAAAGAGAACGAAGATTAACGTATCCAAGGTAACATCGCCCTTGATGTTTGCATTTTTATCCACAACAATGCAATAGCTGCTATTTGTACGAATAAATGTCGCAAGAAGCATCTCGAGCGTATAATCCGCACGCACAAAGTATACATCTGTGCTCATATATTTTGCGATTGGCGTTTCCTCCGTGATGGCAAGTGGGTCAACGTTATCGGTATTAAGAATTCCGCAAACTTGATCATTCTCATCTAAGATAGGAAAACGATTGGCACCAGATTTATAGAGTTTATCGAAAGTAAGTGGCCCAAGAAAGTCCGTCTCGTGGAGAAAGTTCATCTCGCGCTTCGGTGACATGATGACAGAAACCGCCATCTTATCAAATGCCATTGCGCTAGCTAGCAGATTGCGCGTATTTGCATCTAGAAGTTCTTTCGGGGTACGCTTAATAACAGATATCAACTCCTCCTCTGTCTTAGGCGTGAATGGTGGCTCTTTTTTCTTCGGTGGGCGATATTTTTCAAGCTTAGGGTCAATAAACGAAGTAAACTTAGCCATTATCTTATAGAAGAATGAGTGGTTGTGGTTATTTTGTTTCGTCATTACATATATACTCCGTTCCTCGTGATATAATTATAGCATCTTATTAAGTGAGGAAATTAGGAGTTATTAATGAATAAGTTTACTGCCGTCGCGATTGCGGTTATCATCCTCTGCTTTGGCGGTTTAATTCTCTGGTCTACAAATCAAAAAAGACAAGAAAGTATAGATTATAATACTTACGACTCTACCAAGATTCTCGAAGCCAATGATGACAATGGCAATATAGCGGATCATGTTCGCGGGAAAGCTGATTCGAAGGTCGTTGTAATTGAGTATGCCGATTTATCTTGCCCAGGGTGCGCCAGCATGATGCCACGTATGTCGAAGCTTTACGAAGAATACGGCGACCGTGTTGCTTTCGTTTTTCGACATTTCCCCATCAAGGGGCATCAAAATTCACGTTCAGCCGCCGCCGCTATTGAAAGTGCCGGTTTTCAAAATTATTACTGGGAAATGCTGGAGGCGCTCTACGCGAGCCGCTCGGATTGGTTAGAAGCGACAGGTCAAGAACGTACCGATATCTATGCACGCATCTTTATGGATATTGCACCGCAAGGTGATGAAGCAAAGTTCCGCGCCGATATGAATGACCAGAATATTGAGAAAAAGATTAGTTTCGATTACACTCTCGGCAAGAACAAAGACAAGGTAGAGGCAACGCCATCAGTGCTCGTGAATGGTAAATCAGTCGACATCTCAAGAGAAGGCGTGACTTTTGACGATATCATAAAAGATTTAAAAAAAATGATAGAGGACGAATTAAAGAAGTCAGAAGAGTCTAAGAAATAGTAATTCTATCAATGCAACAAAAAATCTCCCAGAAATGGGAGATTTTTAGATATTACTACATTTCGATGTATTCATTCCACCGAAGTGTATCCACTCGTAGCGTCCCCTTACGAGTACGCTTTTTCATGGTTTTCTCCTGCTTAGTAATGTAACCGCTCGAAACGACCTTTGCCCCTAACCGATAAGACGGCTCTTTGAGCGGCAATAAGCATTATAACAAAGAATATTGCAGGATTCAAGCATAAGCTTTTTTATGTCCTAGCGCTTCTTGAGAGCCTCTCTAATGCGGTCCTCGACTGGCAAGTTGATATCTATGTCATCTAAAGCCTTTGTAGCGTCAGCAAGCGTAAAACCGAGCGACATCAACGCATCTAGCGCATCGTCGTGCTCTAAGGTTGTTTTCTGCTCCGGCTCAGCCTTTCGACCATAATAGGTCGGCAAGCCGACTTTATCTCTGAGATCCACAATAACTCGCTCGGCAGATTTTTTGCCCACGCCGCTAGCTTTAGATACGTATGCAGAGTCAGCGTTCGCGATAGCATTGCGAACTTCTTCAACTGGCGCCAGGCTCAAAATAGCCATTGCGGCCTTGGGGCCAATCCCCTGCACCGTGATAAGTAATTCAAATAGCTTTTTAGCAGCCAAACTGGAAAAGCCAAATAATTCTTCGGACTGTTCGCGAATATGGTGATAAGTGTAAAGCTTGATGTCGTCGTTTAAGCTTAAATTGTCAAAATCAATGCTTGTAAGCGAGACTTCATACCCAACTCCATGCACGTCAATGATGGCGGAATTGGCAAATTTTTCGGCAACTTGGCCGTGAACGTGTGCAATCATGTTCCATATTATACAAGATTTCTTGAGGTAATAAGAAAAAGCCCCCGGCTCCGACCGCATCCATGGAGGATTAGGTCTTCGCTGGGGGGCAAGTTGTCACTGTGCGATTCTGCGTCTACGCCTACGATAGCGTAACATCTGCACTGTTCTGAATTCGGTCTCTACGTTCGTTGAGATAATAAGCGCGCTCAGAACCAAAAGAATCACGATAGCGAAGTTATCGCGATAAGCAAAGTGGCAAAACAATGGCGGAAGCGCTACGAGCGCGGCAAATAGTGCCACTAAACAAGCTGGATTACGCCGGAACATCTCACCTCTTTCATCGTCAATGATGTAAAGATATGAGCTGTAAGCCCACAGCCCGAGCGCGATAAGAGCAGCCCTTGCAATGCCTACCTTGATAATGATATCAATGTCACCGTCAAAGGTCAGCTCGGCAACAACAAGCGCTCTTATTATCAAGCGGCTGATCGCCTGGCCATACAGCTCGAAGCCAACCTTCGGACGACCTTCGCCTCTTACCAGAACGAAGAGTACCATTATCTCCATAATCTCCGACATCAGCAACAGCATGGCGAAACCCGTAGGATTAGCAACGAAGCCGTTATCCGCAACCGTCAGAAGCATCGCTATTATCGCTACCGCGAGAATGGTGATAATTTTAAGAGCATTAATCGCAGTTTTCATTTAATCCCCCCTTTATTTAGGACAACTTTATAAATATCAAGCACATAGGTTAGCGCTCGATGCTGATTATATAATAATATTCTAGTGTAGTCAAGCTAGCTTACGAGTATGCAACCCGCGTCATGAGCGCATGCGTTATCGCCGCAGCTAAGGCATCAGCGGCATCGTCGGGCTTTACAACCTGCTTCATATTAAGAAACATGCGCACCGCTTCTTGCATATCTTTCTTTTTCGCACGACCATAACCCGTCATTGTTTGTTTTATTTGAAGAGGAGTGTACTCATAAACTGGAATATTACGTTTCCTTGCCGCTAAGATACAAACTCCACGTGCTTCGGCGACAGTTATGCCAGTTGTGATATTTTGATTAAAAAATAGCTTCTCGATTGAGCATTCGTCTGGATGCGTTTCGTCGATTATTCCATTAAGTGATTCATAGATATCTAAAAGACGGTCTGCTAATGGCGTGTGGGCTGGAGTCGTAATCACGCCGGCCGTAATCATATGCGGCCGCTTATGCGTTGTAAATTCTACAACACCAAAACCACAAATGCCGGTTCCTGGATCCACGCCTAAGACACGCTTTGTTGACATATTAATATATTATACCTTACGAAATTTACTACTAAATGCCTTAATTGCCTTCCTGATTTCTAGTCGATATTGATATATAACATATGAAATGCTCGCGATAGCTGCTACTGCTATTGTAGAAATTGCGATAAATATTTTAGGATTATGATATTCCTCGCTGTTTTCTACCGACATAGGCGCGTAATCGGCGAGTTCGCCAGTATTTTCGCGAATTTTACGACAGCGATTCGTCTCCGGATTGCGCTCATAGCCTTCCTTACAGTCCGTCGATGTTGTCGTATTCTCGATTTTTCGACAACGATTAGTGTCAGGATTACGCTCATAGCCATCTTTACAGGGAGTCAAGGCAGTAGCCACCTCGATCTTTTTGCAACGATTCGTAAGTGGATTTAAATATTTCCCTTCTGGACAAATCACGACACTTTCTTCAGTACTGATTTCTACCCTTTTAACGCAATTTCCAGTAGCAGGGTTAATTATTTTGTCTTCGGGACAGGTTTGAAATTCTTGATAAATATTCGCCGAACTTGGGGTCGGTTGATAGGTTTGACGCCAAAAAGCTAATTCCGTATTTGCGTCGAAAAGGGCATACGAAGTGCCTCTTTTCTGGCCGTTAGGATAATCAATACTATCTACAACAGCCCCATCCAAATCGATTACGGAAATCGTATTGGCTGATACTGGGTTTTTTGTTAGCGACAAGGCGGTATCTTGATAGGCATAATAATCACCTGGAGCAAGCTCACCGAAAAGCGGATAGACGTTATTTTTATACGCTACGCGACAAGAGTCTAACAATATCGGCGCATCAGTGGGATTATATAATTCAATAAATTGCTCCGATGCATTAGCCTGATAATAACTATATACCTCTGTTATCTTGACGCCGTTACAACTTGGACTAACGGAGACAACCTCCGGCTCTCCGTCGCTAGGAAGCTCCGCAATACTTTCGAAATTTATATCTGGGTAATACTTTTCCATAGCAAAATCGACACCATCGAGACACTCTTTACTGCAACGCTTTAGTGAATAGTTATCCTCAAATTTTGTGGCAAATTTTGCGTAGCTATTATCACATTCGAGTTTCCCCCAGCATATCTCATCGATTTTATTTTCTCCATGATATAGCTCAAGCATGCCAGCCGTAGAAGCGAGGCCAGAAGAACCAAAATTATATAGATAATACGAGCCATCAGCGCTAGAATATTGAGGGCTAACCGACGCGCCTAGCACTAGCCGATTACCCAGCATGCGTAAATTCTCCGCAAAAGAGATTTCTCCCGAAACGTTACCGGCGCTATTCGTATAGATAATCCGAAAAGAAGATAGCTCTAAATAATCTTCTACTATACGTTCGAGCTCGATAAAATCATAATTTTGCGCGGAACTGTCATCCTTATAGCCAGCATTGATGGCATGGAAACGTAGCGGAATAGATAAATCGTCAGCATAAGTGGCATTAGACAGCGCTAATATAGTAAAGAAAGTGGCAATTATTCAAATAAATATAACTGATTTTTTCATAGAATTAGCATAAATAAATATACGAAAATACCCAAGCATAAGTGCAATATTTTTAAGCGCGTGCTAAACTGTAACCATGAGCGATTTATTAAGTATCGCTACGATTGTACTAGCAGGCATCGTGCAAGCCTCCCTGCAGCTTAGTTTGGGTGGCCTTGTTTTGTTGTATCACTCTAGTATGGGGCGCCATAAAAGGCGTAAAACTCGTTACTTGGCAAAGAATTACATTATTGGCGCATGTGCGATTAGTTTTGTAATCGTTTGCGCTGGCGCATTCGTAATACAACACCTATTCGGCGGGCCAATGACGCAGGAATGGATGATGATTATCGTGGGCGCATTTGCGGCCTGCTCGCTCGTAATGTGGCTGGGCTATTTTAGAGACGGAAAAGGCACCGAGCTGTGGCTGCCAAAGAGTTTTTCGCGTTTTATTACGAGACGCGCAAAGTATACAAACGATAATATTGAGGCTTTTTCATTGGGTATGCTAAGTGCCTTTGCGGAATTTCCAATTACTTTGGCGATTTATTTCGTAGTAGCAAATTGCCTTCTAAACGTAAAGTTGCCACTTCTAGCTGTACTTATCTATATCGCTATCATATCGATACCAATGGTAGCTCTGAAAATTAATATTAAGACTGGCAAGAATATAATTGCGGCACAAAAATGGCGCATTAAAAATAAGCGTTTCGCAAAGTTCTTCTCAGGCAGTGGTTTTGCAGTATTGGCAATATTCTTAATTGCATTTTGGGTAATGTAAATGGCAAAGAAGCGGATTACATACGAGTATACACACGATGGCATAAAAGAAAGCATACTTAGACATGCACGCGCTTTGCGGCTCCCAGAGGGTTGGGCGAACCAAATATCTGAGCGCATTGCTAATGCGACCGACAAGTGGATTGAAGATAAGGATATTGTAACTGAAGACGACTTGATGATTTTCATCTGCAAAGAGTTAGATGAGGTTAGCCCCGATATCGCTTTTGCTTATCAAAATCATGATAAAATAATATAAGATGAGTAAGCGTTTCAATTATGACCTGGCCGTCATCGGTAGTGGCGATGCAGGCGGTAAAGCGGCCTTAATTGCAGCCGAATCAGGACGACGCGTAGTCTTGATTGAAGCAAATAAATGGGGCGGATCTAGCCTGAATTCAAGCAATGTGCCTTTTGGCGCACTTTTTCATGCGTCCCAAATCTATAAAAAGGCCCTAGACGGTGGCAAATTCGGTATTTCGAGCAACGGTTTACGCTACAACTATCCAACAGTTAATAATTGGAAGAACGTCGCTATGCGACGAGCAAAAGCAAATAGCAAAGCAATTTTTGAGGCAAGTAATATTACTTGCATAAAAGGTAAAGCGCGTTTTATTTCAAAGAAGGAGCTTGCCGTCAATGACGAAATAATTCAAGCAAAGAATTATCTCATTGCCACAGGCGCGTCCGTCTTAGATACTGGCATAAAGATTCCCGAGAATGTTGATTATTGGTTACCGGAAGATGTCTTAAACATCATACGTCCGCCAAAAAGCTTATTCATTATTGGTGCCGGCTCAACTGGTTGCGAACTAGCGCAATATTTTGCCACACTCGGTACTGAAGTTATAATTGCTGATATCGCCGGCCGCCTCTTGCCACGCGAAGATGAGGAAGTCGGTCAGGTAATGGATTACGTCTTCAATAAAGACAAAGTTAAAGTATTAACACAGTCGCGCGTAATCGCTCTCGAAAAAGACGGCCAGGCCAAACGGGTTATATTCTTGCGTGGCGGTCAGGAAAAATCGGTTCGCGTAGACGAAGTACTAATGTGCACGGGGAGTGCCCCAAATGTTGATATTGGCCTCGAAAACGCCGGTGTAAAGTTTAATCGTAGCGGAGTTATCGTAGATATAACGATGCGCACATCTCAAAAACACATCTATGCCGCTGGTGATGTAGTTGGTGGACACAGTTCGACCGAGAAAGCTGAAATTGATGCGCGTGTCGCAGCGATGCATATTATTGGTAGATCAAAGGCGATTGCGGACTATCGTGGCGTCATCCGAGTAACAGATACTTTCCCAGAGGTTGCACAAGTTGGCGAGACCGAGGACGACTGTTTGCGTTCAGACAAGAAAATCACAAAAGTCGTCGTTCCGCTCGATGGAGTAATGAAAGCAAATATTTCCGATACGCATAACGGATTCATTAAGCTAATTGTTGCCAAGAAGACAAACCGACTACTGGGCGCAACTGTTGTGGCTCCAAATGCTGGCATTGTAGCGCAGGAACTAGCTTTCGCACTCTGTTATGATTTAACTGCCGACAATATAGCACTCGTGCCGCATCTGGCAAACGATTGGAATGCCCTAATTCGAGAAGCCTGCGAAAGGCTATAAAGAAGCTAAACAACAACCGTAAAGTCGACAGTAACGAGATTGAGTTCAGGTTTTTGTGCTGCGTATCGTGCTGAGCACGTCTAATTAACAATAGTGCAATAAAATAGTGGCAACAAAAAATCGGCCAAAAAGCCGCTTCATATACTTCCTGGTGGCGGGGGTTGGATTTGAACCAACGACCTTCTGGTTATGGGCCAGACGAGCTACCAGGCTGCTCTACCCCGCGATGATACTTAATTATTTTACGCTTATCCAAACAAAAAGTCAAGCCATTGGGAGAAGTTGCTACGATACTCAGATTCCTCCAACTCTTTTTCGAGGTATTTCGTGCGCGCATTTTCAGAGTTCTCTGGCAAAATCACCATCGTCTCCCCTTCGGCTTTCTTGCCAAGTTTCATTCGCGCCATTAATTCCTTATATTCGTCAGTCTCAAAATACTGTTGCTCAAGTCGATATTTATCTACTTCGATTTTGGTCTTTGCGGCTTCAAGTTGTTTGCTCTTGAGTTTTTCTTCGAGGTTCCAGTTGCGCGTAGTCGAATTAATTGCGCCCCATGCCCAATAAAAACAGATAAGTACTGCGATCGCCGTGATAATATTCCGAAGTGTAAAAACATCCTTTTTTGCATAGTAACGTATCTTGCGGAAAAATGTTTGGACCCTTAGCCACATGTTGTTATTATAGCACTAACGTTTTCGCATCAATCTGCATCAGACAGTTGCCGCGGGCGGCAATAGCTCTAGTTAGTGATTTTTTACCTCAAGGTATGGTATACTTCTATTCACGGGGGCATAGCTCAGTGGTTAGAGCAGTCGGCTCATAACCGATTGGTCGCTGGTTCGAACCCAGCTGCCCCCACCAATCAGGTTATAAAGTATTTTTAACTATTTCACAATCTGTAAATGCCTGTTAAATCCCTCGTTAGTTTAGAGGGCTATTTTTATGCCATTTTTACGACAAAAATACACAAAAATTGGCGTTTTTACCTCTATATTTTTGTCGGTTAAATCCCCGATAATATGATCATTTCTCTTATCTGATCCTAACAGAATCTTTTACTAATATACTCGTAGCTCGTGATAATTGAGCTCCAAAGATTCTAGCAGAACTTTCAATACCTTGTCCATAATATTCTTCCGTGTCATCTTTTTCAGGAACAATGTGTTCAAGCATGCCGTAATGGTATGCATCTGACATAATAAAGTCCCGAACTGTTTTAATCGGTGTCCTATGCATCACGGAAGCAAACTGATAAGCATGAAAACATTCGTGTTCTAAACTTGCAAAAATATCCTCAAGCCCAGAAGTATTTTCAAAGCTCGAAAGATTAATTTTGATAATTCCGTTTCTTCTGGCTTTGGGACCTGCATCACGCAACCGACTACTTGGTCGTTCAAAATGACCTAATTCGTAATGATTAGTATCAAAGACTACTGGAGTTTCTTCTTGAGAAACTATCAGAACTGGCCTATCATCTTCCTTAACCCCTAGTATATCAAAAATACCAGATGCAAAGGCCTGACATATTTCTTCCTCATTAACAGATGAACGCATATTGCTAATCATTTTTTGATAAATATCCCCCTTATTATCGAAAACTATTTCTTCATGGATTCTAACGGCTTTTGAATATGCATCTTTTTCCATTTCCGACTTACGTTTTGCCTCGTCATTTTCCATTAAACTAAGTAAGTCCTCTAACGCTTCAGCATGGCTTAAATGATAGTCTTCAGTATATTCTGCATCCAAGTCTATGACTTCATCAACAAGCTCTATATCATTCTTATTGGATTCATAGTTAATCATATATCATATTATATTATATTATATCATATCTATAATTCTGTAGTTTCCCCATAGATCTTCTCTATATACCGTTAAAGCCTGGCGAATTAAGCCCCACCATACTTCATTTTGACCCTCTTTGAGGTCTTTTTTTATCTGTTCCGGAGCGGTTGGGGCCGCCTTTTTTAGCTTTTAAGAATTCCCTGGCTTCAGTCACTGGAACGAGGTATTTAACAGGGGTTAACACGATGGTTCGACCCGCGAGCTTCAGGTCTGCTCGAATTATCTAACAACTGCTCTGCGAGAACTAAACTATCCAACGATTTGCCTGCAATGACGCAAAGTATTCTTCTACTAACGGTAGCAGCCGATTATAACAGCTACTATCCGCCTTATCAAGCTCTTCTTGCGTAAACGTCCCGACCCGCAACGCCGTCTCGACATCATACGGATGCTCGCCGTCAAAAATTTTCGTCTCAACATAGCGCGAGCCACCTTCGATATTCATTTTTACGAATATATAAGAACTACTCCCTATCGATTGCTCGCGCGTACTGCCACTATCTTGGCCCGATATTATCAGTTTGTCATTTATTATATCCAATATTTAAACATCAAAAATTAGTAAACCCGATGGGTGCTCCGCCTTTACGCGCTTTCCTTTCGCCGTCACCTCTTGTATTTCCGCCGTGCCTCTACGCAATGCTTCTTCTATATATTCTATTCGCTTTTTTAGCTCCAACTTTTCCGCTTTTAGGCAACGGTCTCTAATCGGCTCCGAATAGCTCTCGGGCAAAATATCACTACCGCGCCCAACCAATTCTTGAGCTTCCTCTTCTTCGCGCGAGTTTAGCTGAGTGGTATTTTCGTCATCTCTGGCATTTTATTTTTCAAATCAGAAATCTGGGCATCTTTCTGCGCACTCTGAACCATACCATAGATGCCAAATCCTATTCCGCAAACCGCCACAAGACAAGCAACCGCCGCAATAATTACCCATTTTTTCACATCATTTGGCTTTTTATTATCAACAACCGACGCCGTAGCGGTCGTAGCTGTATCTTGCTGCATATCATTATCCTTTTATTATTCTTGTGTTTATTATGGCATATTTATGCTCTAGTCTTCCTATAAAATTACAAGTCGTCATGCCGATATTACAATATCGGCGAGAAGAGCCGCTCTTCGTGCTAGAAGAACTAAACGCACTACAAAAGCTGGGCGTATGGTTTTGCGCCCAGCTTTTATGATTACGTATTTTTATGCGTTTTTAGGCTTTATTGAAAAGCTTTTTGCGAGCTACATAATAAACACCTGCTGCACCGGCGAGAGCTAGGAGAATATAAATAGCTATATTCATCACAGCGCCAGTATCGACAGTAGAATCAAGCCTTTCGTTTATAGTAGTCTTGTTTGCCGTATTGTATGTTGGCGCGTCGGTAGCAACCACAGTCTTAGTACCAGTGCTGGTTTGCTCTACGCCATCCATAGAAGTCGTATAGGCATCGCTGCCAACCTTAGTGAATGAGTGGGGGGTTCCAACCGGAATTTGTGACCCAGCCCTTACGAGACCAATCATAGCAGTATCTTGATGTTTAAGTTTAATCACGTCGCCATTCTTGATAGTATCGTTGTTTTCACAAGTAGACTCCGTGCTTAGGACATAGCTATCGTTAGTGCTTGCTGCAAAAGTATAGCTAAAGCAGATGCTTGGATCCGCCGCGCTGCCAGATACGGTGTGGGATACCTGAATGTTCGTAAAGGCTGGAGTGCTTGCAAAAGTGAACTCGGAATCAGTACCAGAGAAAGTCGTAAGCTTGTTACCGCCAGAGTCCTTAATGTATAGGCTAGCAACGAGGCCAATAAGATCGTTATTATTGCGTACGCTAACTACCGCAGTGTAGGTATCGCCACTTACTGGATAAACGGTAGGATTAGTCGATGAACTTTCGGAGATAGCGTAGGAATAATCTCCAGCACGCTCAAATTGCATACCGCTAAAATCTATCGTTGCAGCCTTGGAAGCCTCGCCTTGTGTAGCATAGCTATCATTGAAGACGATACTTGGCGCAGCTGGAGTGCCCGTTGCACCGGCTGGGTTGCTAGAATTCGCTGTAATAGTATAGCCGAAAGTATTACTGATTGTACCGTAAGCGTTCGGAATCTTGCGAATGATCGTAGCAGAGCTACCGCCAGTCCAAGTTGGCGCAGTAGCAGCGAATACATTACCGAGCGGAGCGATAGCGGTAGCGGCTACCGCTACAGCCGCCGTAGCGATAATTGCTCTATTTGTTTTTTCATTTGATTGTCCTTCTCTTGTTATTATTATTGACCTAAAAGTGATTTTTTATTGTTTATTTTTGCCCCACAATCTCCTTTTTCATTTTACCATACTAACCTCCCGTATACCAACCCGGTCGCGCTACGGATGATGGAATGCCACCGAACATGTAATCCTTTGTAGTCGTACTTTGGACAGTCCAGTTAAAAATGGGTTGGAGTGAAGTAGTTTTTTTTGAATTCCGTCAAGATGTTAGTATCCTTGTAAGAACTCAATTGCTCCAGGTTCTTCCTTGACTAGATTTTGCCTAGACGAAATATGATTCACGGAGCAATACCTATCTTTAAATTCCGTTTCATTCTTTAATAAATTGCGCATTTCACGTAAGAAAGTTTTATAAATTCTATCCTCATAAAACATATTTTCAGGATTAGTCTCGCTATACTTCTTAGACAATCTTTCGATGGTATAGTCTAGATAATCTGATATTACCGCATCTGACATTCGCTCGTGGGCAACAAAGAAGCTCCGCACGAAAACGATGTCAATTCTAGAATTGCGGTCGGCAGAAGAAATTAATTTGCCATAAGTAGAGCGTGGCTCGTCCTCTTTTGAAGAGCGATGATCCTCGATAGCTTCTTTAATAATAGTGCGTTGCTGGTTATCAAAAAACTGACAAAAGTTGTCGTCATTTATAAAGTATTGAGCGGCAATCAAATGATGCTTTTCGTGATCTTCGTATTTACCCCGATCATGACAGGCCGCAATAGCATACATCATATTCGGATCTAGACTTAGATGAAATGCCTTATTTAATTCAAAGCTACGGCGAATAACCTCCATGATGTGCGCTTGATTATGTCCACCGTCATTTTTTGAATATTCAGGAAGAATATTGTCGGAAATATACTTTTTTAAATCGCATCGGACATCTTTCGTTAGCCAGTCTAAAGAGCTGATGTGATTTACTTTAATATATCTTCGCTCAAATTTCTTCTTATCTGAAGTCAGGTTGCGAATATGCTCTAAAAACCTATCATAATCCAAGTCTTCAAAATAACTTTTCTTATTTGCATAACCGCTTTTACCGAATTTATTTATCAAATGTTGGCGCGACTCCTCGCAAATTTCGGCAAGAGTACTATTTGAAAAATGCTCCATCCGATAAGAATAAGTCCTTTTTAATGGGTCATCAAAGCTCATCTTCTTGTCTGCCGAAGCAATAATTTTGCCATAAATGCTCCTTGGGTCACCCTCCCTGCTGGACCGATGATCATAGACAGCTTCGGACATAACTTTTATCTGCTCATCGTCAAAAAAATCCTTTAGCCGCTCGTCGGATGCAAGTATTTCGGCGGATAGTTTTTCGTGGTTCTTAGCATCAATGTGATGTGCGATGTCGTGATAGGCGGCAATAGTGTACACCATGTTATAATTCACATCTTTCACGCTCTCTGCAAATTTAAGACTATGTTTAATAACGTTATTAATATGGTTGACGTCATGCCCCGCCTCATTCTTCTGATATTCGGGGAGAATATTTTGTTCAATATACCGCTTTAAGTCTTTATTAATCTTATACCTCATATCTGATTAATAATTATATATCTTTTATGCTCACGAAGGGTGTTTTAATGCCCGAGATAATAGATATACTACGTAAAAAGTTCAGCACCTTTGCAACATAGTTAGCTGGCAATAGCCAACAAAAAAGGACGAGTCATATACTTTGTTTAATACCACTTAAATAAAGGAGGCCCGTCCTATGAGTTATTCTACCAACCCTAGCCTAGAAAAA
>JAIKZA010000076.1 GCA_024682595.1 Candidatus Saccharimonadota bacterium
AATCTGGCAGTTCATTCGGATGCGTGCGTGGAGCCGAAGAGATAGTTGGTATCCGCCAAGAACAGGCAGAGAGGCGGAAGCTAGATATGGGGTTATCTTTTTGTCTTACTTGGTTTTCCAATGCAATATGAGAGTTTAGAGCTAACCATTTACGTTTCCATCTCCAGATAGTTGTACGGCTCACGCCAAATCTATCCGCAACTATTTGAACGGATAATTCATCTACGAAAAGTAATTTCATTGCTTTTCCTCTCGCTTTTTCTAGGCTAGGGTTGGTAGAATAACTCATAGATAGGTCTCCTTTATTTAATTTGCGTTAAACAAAGTATAAGGCCTATCTTTTTTGTTGCCTACTTCGGAGGCTAGTTATGTTGCAAAGGCGCTGAACGGTCTACGTGAACTCGTACTTCTTCACGGCCTATGCGCCATAAAAATCTGAATCCGTCGATCTTATATATTTAAAATTTCAGACAGTGGCGATTCGCCATACATTTCTACGAATCGCTTGAATTGTGGCGATCGATTTACTTCAATCAATTTCAATTCGCCATTTTTTAATACGGCGAGATCAATACCAATAAAATCAAGTCCGGAGAGAACGGCAATCTTCTTGCAAATATCTTTCTCCTTTTCAGTCAATTGGCGTTTTCCAACAACTTTGACTTTTGACTCTGGCGATTTACTAGTTTTTATCGTAGCCTGCTCGACCGGATTACCAAAAATTGCATAGACGCGCAGTTCTTCCTGAATATCCATTAAATCTTGAATAATATAACTATCATCAAAATTCGCCTCACTAAAATAAATATCTTTTGCGCGTTGCGAGATGCGTTTTTTGGCTAAATGCTTACCATCGCGGAATGTCCCATTCGAAGGCAAAAATGTGTTCGGCATGTAGTCAGAATAAAGCATGTACTGGTGATACTTGTCTTCAAAAGATTCCATCTGTTCGTATGTGGCTATATTATCTATGCTTTTTGAAAAATGAAAAGTTTTTAGAGCGTTTTCGACATATTCTTTTGCACGGGGTGATATCTCTTGATCATTGAATGGGTCGCGCAAGTAAACTACGTCATAATTGCTGTTATGTCCAGAGAGCTCGTCGTAAAGATATACGTCCCACTCGTGCTGTTCGAAAAAAGTGGCAGATAAATCCTTTTTAGTAGTGACAATCGCTTTCATACGACGATTATAGCATTCTTAAATCTTTCCAAGACCGTGCTAGCTTCGACGCTTTTTCTCTAGCTCAGCATCTGCCTCTTTGTATTTTCGGGCCAGTTCCTGGAATGGTTTAAAGAAGTCCGGGTTATTGTAAGTTGGTCTTCTCCAAAGAATATTACTATCTGGATTGTTAGCCATTTCAATTAGCTTATTTTGCAGCCGATCGAGCTTATCGTCGTCATAATCCTTACTTTCTAAGAAGGCATCAATTTTCGACTTGACTTGTTGCCATAACTCTTCGACTTTGGTCTCAAGTTCTTCCACGCTTGGCTCCGCCTCCTCGTCTTCTAGTTCCTGGTCATCCTCTTCGCTATTCACGCCAAATTGGCTAGACTCGATTTCGTCACGCATTTTTACGAGATTAAAAAGTTGCTGATATTTTATTACATATATTCCCCAGTTTTCTCGACTGCTCGTTTTTGCAAGCTGTTCTAGCTTTTCTCTCTTCTCGCGCAATTCATCTTCCGCCCTCTCATCTTTGTTAATATACATGAGTCTTTCGATTTCGAAGCCGATTTCTTTATTTGCGCGCTCGAGTTCAACCTTTTTGTTCGCCTCAAAACCCTCTTCGGTCGAAGTATCGAATTCTTCTTTACCACTTTGTGCTTGCTCTAGAGACATTTCACGAAGTCGCGCACTAGCATCGCCCATCCTAGAACTTCGTAGCTTTGGAATCCATTCTTTACTGTATGGATCCCGCATAAGTGCATCTAATTTATCATAAGCTTCATCGTCATAAAATTTATGGCCAAGAATAATCTTGAATAACTCATCTTTGCGACGCTCTCGTTCTTGCTCTATTTCCCTGGCTTTGCGCGCTTCCTCTGCGGCCGCCTCCTCCTTAGTGAGGACATGTTTGTTTGGTATGATGAAGATTGGCACTCCGTGCGCAGCGGCTTGCCTAAGAACATCCTCATTTACACCATCAAGTGGGGCTCTGATAAAATCAATCTTGAATGCTGGCTTGCCCGTTTCGTCGTAACGGTGCGCTTGAAGCTCTACAAATCTCTTATCCGATATTTTCTCGGCAACATCACCAGTTGCCGATCCCTCGTTGAGGCTAATTATATCGTTACTACCCTTGACTAGTTCGCCAGTAGCGCCTTCGCCCATTTGAGAAAGAGACATTTCTGGAAGATGCAGAAAACAATAGAAAATATGTTCATCTTTATCGACATATTCTTGATCCCGCTGCTTAATGCTATCTTTGTATTCGAATGGCAGTTGATCCGAAAAAGAAAAGGACGCAGCGCGTTTTCGAGCCTCTTCTTTGCTGGCGTACCACAACATGGGGTCTTTCATTAATGGCTGACCTTCCCTACCGCCACTATATTGAATATCATGCTCTAGATATCTAAACGGCAAATTGCCAGTATTATATATTACAACCGGCTTGCCCTCATATTCGACGACAGTCTTTGAGGTTTCGGCTTCGCCGGCATCCATTATTGCCTCTAGCTCCTCGATTGGCGTGAACGTTTCGTTTAGTTTGGTCAATCGTTCTTTGACGTTCTCTATTTTTTTCTAAATTAATTCTTCGCTTTGCCGATAGCTCTGATGGCGAACCGCCCTTATCTGCCCATTGTTGATCCGTGTAATTCAGCTCGTTATCAATTTCGACTGCCTTTTCGCCCATCTGCTCCATACATTCTTCAGGGTACTCTTCCCCGGATCCTTCCACGTTCTCATCATTTTGCTCTGGTTCCCGATTTTGTTCAGAACCGTCGACTCTTTCAGCCCCCGTCTGCCCGCGCAGATATTCGAATATACCCCTAAGCGCCATATGTCTCCTTATGTGTCATTGCTTACTAATCATAATATCATAAGCGGTAGCATTTTTAAGACCGACGGGATTCCGAAGCGAACTTCGTTCAGAAAAATAGAATTTCGAGCGTTTTATATCTTCTATCACTCGTTGTTAACGCACCTAATGCTACAATAAACGCATGAAAACCAATACAGTCGTCACCTCGGGCTGTAAGTATTTAGATATTGATGGATACGCTAGCATCATCGCTTATCGCGAACTATTGAAGAGGCAAGGGAAAAATGCAACTGCCTCATCTTCGTCGAGACTCAACCAGAGCATTCCGCCTTTGATTCTGGACCTGAAATACCAGCTCGACTCAGTAGATACAGTAAAGGACGCAAAATTCATCGTATTAGATACGTCAAACCCTGATTTTTTCGATAAACAAGTTACTACAAGGAAGCTCATTGAGATAATCGACCATCATACGGGCTATGAAAAATATTGGAATGATTACCCGAACATTAAAACTCAGATTGAGTTTATCGGCTCGGTCTGCACTATAGTTTACGAGCGAATTATTTCATCTAACCATACCGAAATATTAGACACTGATATTTGCAAGTTGCTTATTGCTGGAATTCTAGACAACACACTAAACCTTAGATCTAGTATCACGACCGAACGCGACCGTAATGCCTATAGCGAGCTGTTGAAAATAGGCGATGTGTCAAGCGATTTTTATGTCGAATACTTCTCCGCTTGCGAATCGGAAATCTTAAAAGATTTTACGCGAGCTATCAAGGATGACATAAAGATTGAGAAGGTCGGGGCCTTGCCAGAAGCTATTGGCCAAATGGTCATATTGAATATTGATCGTTTTGATACGGCAAAAATGAAGCAAGTTTTTGCGGATTACCCAGAATGGTTAATGAATGTAATCTCCCTAGAGGATGGTAAAAGCTACTTATATTTTGACGGTATCGGCATGCGCAAAAAGCTAGAAGAATTGTTTAATAAGAAATGCAACACGGATAGCTTGCTGATACTAGACGACTTTTTACTCCGCAAGCAGATTATGAAGATTGCGCGCGAAATGTAGTCTTTTTTGCATGAAAAAGCCCCCGACCGCCGCACGATTAGTGCGGAAAAGTCGGGGGGGCGGTTAATCGATGCGTTTTATGTCGGGGCTGTCAGTTATGCGGGGTCAATCTCTGCAAGCCAGCCAAGATCTTTGCCGCTCCCATCGCAGACGATATAATCCCGATAAGACTTTTCCGTCTTTGTCAGAATGTTGGCGTCCGGCGTACCATCTTCCTTGGTGCCATATCTGACCCAGTATGCCTCTCCGGGAAATCCGGTGCTTACCCCCAGTCCGTCTTGATTGACCAGGATCCGTCATCGTTGCGGGAAATCTCGGCCCCTTTCAGGAACTCGGGATACTCTTCGGTCAGCAGTGCTGCCTCCATAATAGTAGCCTTCTTATAAAGGGCTCCGTCAATCTCGACGAGGTTCGTGGCGGCATTGCCGATGCACCAGCAGTTGTATCCAGTACTCGTGGTCTGAGACCCCTCATATCCAATCACGCTGCCGACGGGACATTCTTCATCTCCCTCGACGCAGGTGATCTGGATTGTATCACCTGGCACACGGACGGATTCGCGCAGGAAGTCCGGAATATCAGCTTCCTTCGTGACGCGTTGCATCTTTTTTCTGACCGGCCTGTTTGTGGATTAGAATAATAACCATAAGAAAATCTCCTTCTGGCGGGAGCTACCGCCGAAAAAAATAAAAGTGTTCATGTTTCGAGCGGCTTTCGAAACTCATTCTGGCCACCATATAGATGATTTTGCCGTCCTGAACCACAACTCCAACCCCACTGGGCAGACAAATTAGAAACGAATCATGACTAGTGGCCCAGCCGTCTTTATTTTTATCGCGATAATCCGTATAGACAGAATAGCGACCAATCAGGCCGACGCCGGTCTTGTAATGCCGATGAATGTCACGGCCGGTATCGATAAATTTGCCAAGAGCAATGGCGCCACCACCGCCGCCGTAAACAACGCCGCCATGATTACTGTAGTCTTGCAAAAACGAATTCGAAGTCGGTGCGATCAAATTCATCCATAATCACTTCCGTATCGCCGCCACCAGAAAGAAAGATTTTTCCAGTCATATTTTTTCCTTTTTAGATTATTATAGTTACCTTGCTACGATTTCGCCATCATCGAGAATTCTCGCATTCGAGCCATCCCACGATAGAATTTCGCTGATTTTTTGCGCACGAGCGTTACCTGAAAGAAAATCCGTGAAGACATTATTTTGCAGACCAGGTAAAAAGTAGAATTTTACTCCACCGTCCGTAAGGAACTTGATTTGCAAGATTCCCGTATCTTCAGTCCCGTTATTGAAGATGAAGTCGCCAAGATTATATACAATCGGCTTCCCGTTGTTATAGTCGATTCCCTGTAATGCATGCGCATGGCCACCGACAATAATATCCGCACCAGCGTTGAGGTAATCTTTAGCGGTCGTCTTCTGGACTTGCTCTAATTGATGCGATCCCTCAGTACCCCAATGAATGATAGCTACGACATAATCACTATTCGACTTTGCTTCTTTGATAGTATCGATAAACTCCGCCGTGTCATAGCAAAGCAAGACGCCGCCAGTAGTGGCTGTAGCACCAGGAGTGTCGATACCCCATTTTTCGGCGCGCGTAGCATTAACGAAGGCGACGCGATAGCCGTTGGGTAAGGTTAGATAATATGGCTTTTTAGCCTCGTCTAAGTTCATGCCAGCGCCAATATATGGCATTTTGATAGCCTGAAAGCTTTCTAGCATATCGCTGAAAGCGAGCGGTCCAAAATCATAGACGTGATTGTTGGCGAGCGTTACCAGATCTACGCCCATGTCGTTATAAATTGATAGTCGCTCGGGTTTGGCGCGAAAAGTGTAGTATTTGCCAGGCGTTTTAGTGCCACGATTACTGACAGTAAATTCACTATTCGCAACCATAAAATCGCTCTCGCGCATAACTTTGAGAACCTGATCCGACAAAATACCACTAACCCCTTTGCCACGCTGATCGTATTGCGGCATTACTTCCCAGTTATCTGCCAAAGAAATGTCGCCAACTATACTTATCGTGTAATCTTTATCTGGTTTCGCAATCTCATCTAGCTCAACGGGGCCGGACTGCGTCTCCGAATATGAGGGGCGAAAATAACTTAGGCCCGAAAATACGGCTAATGCCGCTAATGCCATTACTGCAACTAGACCGATAATCCGAGTGCTCGCCGTGTGCCTACTTCCCATTATTTTAATTATAGACCACTGCTCATTCTATACGTCCACCAGTGCAACGAAGCTGGTAGATGAGCTTACCGCCTTTATGTATTTCTTCAACGCCATCAAAACGATCTAAGTTTCCCTCAACATTAAAAGTATACTCGTAACCATCGCTCTCGAAGCGACTTGGACCACGTACTGGCAAAATATCATCTTCGCCCACCTTCATTAGAGCTGGTCTCAAGGCTTTATCCATAGCTTCTTCGGATAATTCTTCGTCTAAAGTCACGCCATAGTAATTCATTCCCCAAATAGGCGTATCGGATTCGCCATCGTAGACTACTTCTTCGCCGATAAACTTCACACCGCCAAAATAAGTATCATGATAGGTCATACCAGCTTCACTATACTCATAGTCATTCGACCCAACGCGCGAAGCCGATGTTTTCTCGACATTTGCGTTCGCATACGTCTCCTTTTTAGCTTTTATTAAAAATGCCTTCAATTTTTCCATGCAATATCGTCCTTTTGTTATTTATTTCACGTACGAGAATTCCAACATTCTGCACATTCTTACCATAACACGGGACACGCCTAGCGACTAGAGATCCCACCAGCTTGGCCTCTCGATATAATCTGGAATATTTAGGAACATATTGCCATATTTTTCATAAATTTAGCAAGCTATTAGCTATAATGAAAATGGATTTTAAGGTAAGTTTAGAAATGATAAATAATTCTGTTTTAGCGACAAGATTAAACGATGATAGCCTACGTTATTATATCGATAATTCATCCTATGCAAAGAAGCATGAGTCGCCGAACTTGGCGGAAGCAACACGAAAAGAACTCGAGACAGCCTACGTAGCCTGCAGAGACTACGCCTGCAATTCCATCGTAGACAGCTTGATTACTTTTGATGACGCAAAAAATGGCCAAGTGAAGGAGTTGAATTGCGACAAAGACCATTTCTTTTTATTGGCTAGAGTGCGCACGAATTGGGAGAATCGAACCATAGAAGAGACGGCGGAGGTGCGGAGATATATGGGTTTCACGATTCTGACCGAAAATAACCTTTCGCATTTCCCCGGGCGCGTTCTGTATGGCTACAAGAGTGGAATTGATGCGTCTATGATTGCACATATTTACCCTTGCGACTCCAATACGGACGGCTACGAAACTGACCCATTAAAGCTAACCGACGCGCCAGAAATATTGCTCGACATAGAGGACTTGTGCGAAGCGGCGCTTCGGCTTAAGGCCTATAACCAGGTTACGATTGAAACTAAGACCGCCAAACGACAAAAAGGAATCAAAAAAGGCGCCACATTGACGCCCGACGCAGTAATTGCGATTGATGAAATATCCCCAGACGATAAGTTAGCTGCCAGAGAAAGGAGATTGCCAATAGTGTTAATCCATAAAGGGCAGCAAACAGTCATGAGAGTATTTGATGCGCATAAAAGAGCCGAGCTAGCCAACCCAGCACTAATTTGACGCGTCGGCGCCCAATACTTTCTCTAATACATATTTATGCGATTCCGTCGTAAGTTTTTTGGGCAACTCAACATTCTTAATCCACAAAACGTCCGCAATTTCTTTTTCTTTCTCATCCCTCTCGGTTTGAGCTAGGCTTTTGAGTCTACCGTGGACAATATGGCAAGTAATATGGCGATTAACGTCTTTGTGGGCCGCATAAAAATTGTCGTAAAAGACTTCCGGCAATTCTGCGACAACTTCAAAATCGCTATAACCAGTCTCTTCTAGAACCTCTCGTCGAGCAGCTTCGGCTGGAGTTTCCTCGCCTTCAATCCCGCCCATCACAAAATCCACCCAACCAAACTTTTTATTGTTGACGCATAGGCATTTCTTCTCGGTGGGATGCTCCGTTAATACTATCACCACTTGCCGGTCTGTCATCTTTTTATCTGGGCGAATTGCCGAATCGCCTGTTCCAAAAAATTCTTTTACCATAATACTCCTCTCTTGCAATATATAACTTCTTCCGTGTTTTATTATGGCATAATATAACATATTTAGGCGCAATTCAGCACGTAGAGAGTTCAGCACCTTTGCATTTACTAATATCATATATTATGTTATAATTTAAATAGCTCTCAGTTTTTTGTTGCATCACGTAACGAAATATAGCTGAGGATTTTGTACTTTAATAAGAAAGGAAGGTGATGTTGTTTGAAGAGTATCGGAATTATTTCCACTAGTTACGACGCTACGCTGATGTACCTCGAAGGTATCAGCAAAGAGATTGAACGGCGTACGAAAGACGCAAATGCCACCAGACTCGTGATCCGTTACTGTCCAGATTTTCAAGGTTCTGGGCCGCCAGAAACAAAAGAAGATTGGGACCAGCTCTCCGCGAAGATGAGCCAGGAAGCGCTCGATCTGGCGCTCAAAGACAAATGCTGTTGCGTAGCGCTTGCAACCGACAACCTGCGAGAAGTAGAGCCTATGGTTGCCGAGTTACATGAACTCTGGAAATGCGTAGCACAAAAGATTCAGTCACAGTCAATGTCTGCCAAGCATGTTCTTGTTTTGGGAACAAAGGACGACATGTCTAGTCCCTTCATTAGAGAGCAGCTCAAACAGTATAGCATCGAAATGGTCGATACAGCCGATTACTCGGAAGAGATCAAGCTAATTGATCGAATCATCCGAGAAAGGCCGACCGATGATGAGGAGGTGGTTGACGCAAAAGAGCTTTTAGTCAACTTTATATGGCAGGTTCCCCCAGAACTACCTCAAGGTCTGGAAGCAGTTATACTCGCGAACCCCGTACTGGGTGAGTATATCTGTTCGGACGATCCGATTCAGTCGCAAGTAATTGATGCAGTCGAGGAACATATTAGGCGCTTGGTGACCGAAGCGCTGGAGGAATAATGGACATACGAATCTGTAGCCCAGGCAACATGGACCTGGGCGATTTGTCAGAATTGTCGATATCGTAGCTTTTTATTCTGTATGCCGACTTATACTATTACGGACACTGCAAAAGAACCATGCCGGTGTCCGTCTGGGAGGTGTTTGCGCAAAAATGCCGAAACGGCGAGGACGTTTCCGCATATTTGCCCCAAAAGCCCTTTCTTTCTAGAATCATTGCCCAGCCAACGGCTGGGCTTTTTTATCGTTAAAAACCCTCGGCCAATAGACCGAGGGTACGTTTTTGCATTGATAGGAGAGGCGCCTACTCGACGTCGAACCCAGCGCGCGCAAGTCGATTCGCGACCTCGCTGCAAATATTGTCGTCAATGGAGCCACATTTTAATGCTTCGATGAGCCTACCAATCGTTTTGATTTCCATTCGCGCCAGGGCGTCTTGTGTTGTTCTGGTTAAAAACAGCGTATTGACGACGGAATCTTCAAAAACAAACAGCGGCACTACGGCATAAATTTCTTCCGACTCAAGCTTTGCAAGCAGGCCAGAACCCCGAATAGCTTCCAAGGCTCCTTTAGTTTTTTCCGATGCGCTGCCGATTGACATAAACAGTTTTGCCGATATTTCCTTGTAAATATGCGGCTTTAATCCTGGCTCAAGACCAAAACGCAGATTGAGCACATCGTAGTAGTCAGACGTGTCCCGCCTTTTGGATGACTGGTCGCAAAGTGATTTCTTAATAAAATCGGCTATGCGCTTGCGCTGTTCGTTAGTTGGCGACTCGTAGTTTTCATAGCGCCGATTTGCCCTTACGTAGAGATCGGTGTCGCAATCATACACACATAATAAATCCTGGACGCAAATCGGAATGCCGAGATTGGTGCCGTAACTTGCCGCCTTGTAAAGACGATTAATGACAAAAGCATCAGCAGTGAGATCTTCTCTAATATATCCTGCGGTCGTAAAATACTGAGCCAGATTATTGACTAATCTGTCAGTTATTCCCCGACCGCTGACTTTTTCGTCAAAAGCCGCGCAACGTACCTTCCAAATCATCTCAGGAACAGTCTTGAACTTTCTTGCAATCTTCGGCATAAGCTCGGTAGGAATACTGTAGGGATTATCAATTGCAAACCCGTGGAACTCGGTCGCTTTTTTGACCATTATTTTCGCCTCTCCTTTCTTTTAAAGTACAACATCTGTTTCTAGTGAACGTTGGCCTATTATAACACTTTTAAGATAGTGCAATAAACATCCACCGGCCTAGCCGGTGGTTTTTCTTGTGCGGGCGTAGCCCTTTCGTTCCTCGCTGACGCGTGGAACGCGTGAGCAGCCTGTCAGCTGCGCAACTTACGCTATTTCTTAGAAAATATCCCGCTGTTATCC
>JAIKZA010000021.1 GCA_024682595.1 Candidatus Saccharimonadota bacterium
CTATTTTTATATTACTCCACCCGAGCACCTTACATCTCCTGTAGTAAACTCGCAACCGATGCTACCGTAGGTAGTTCGGGATGATGCTCGGCTACTCGCGACCCCGCAATCGCGTATCCGCCAAACCTAACTAGCATCTCATAGTCATTATCACCATCACCTACCGTCGTGACATCGCTCTCAAAACGCGCTAGCTTCGACAATACGTCAATGGCTACAGCCTTTTCGGCGGTGCTCGGTGTTATTTCGATACAAAAATCCGTCTCGCTATTATGCCAGCTGAACATTCTTGCATCGATGTCGGCAATCTTCGACCAAAAGGAATCAAGCTCATCCTGATTCCGAAAATGATAATAAATCTTCGTCATCACTTTAGTCGGTGTCGAGTCATAGCCGTCGCTATCCAAGTTGCAATAAATCGAATCTGTCGGTGCCGGTTTTTCCTTTTCCACCCCCAAAACCTGCTCTACCGCATCTCGGCTGAGCGTATCCGACCAAAGCAATTTTCGGTCCGAGTTATATATCCTGGCCCCACGGTCTAGAATCAAATAATCAAAATATTCCCGCCAATCCGGCAACGCCCGATCAAGTGACCCCAGGCTTCGATTAGACGCTAAAACGAAAGTGTTGCCATCAATGCTTCGCCACTCTTTAATTGCGGTAAGGTTTTCCGCCGTTAGCGCCGCGTCGTCGCGAAAGAAAACTGTCCTATCAAAATCGGCACAAACAATCATACATTTATTATATAACAGGCCTACTGTAAGGCTAAGATGATAAGTGCGCCCCTGCAAAGTACTTAATATCAATCGAAAACGGCCGACTACAGTTTAGCACTAAGTATAACATGGCTCGAATCGCCTCACAGAGACCACAAAAAACAGGCGCTAGACCCGCTTTTTCTGTGGTACACCCGGAGGGACTCGAACCCACGACCCTCTGTTCCGAAGACAGATGCTCTAATCCACTGAGCTACGGGTGCAACAGATATATTATGCCATCAGAGACAGATGAACGCGAGCGCTCGGTCAAGTCTAGTTTTTTTCCACATAAGCATTATATAATTGAATTAGATAAGGAGTGAACTATGTCCAGAAGGAAAAAATCAATCTTAAAAGGCCTTGGTCTCTCGCTTTTTGCATTGATACTTGGCACTGCGTCGCCGTATTGGCAATTTATGGCGCATGCAGAAGGTGAAGAAACACAAAATGACCCATTATACGTTAGATTACTGAACGCTAGCGTCTCTTCGACGAGCGCAGGTGGCGCAACGTCATACAACGCAACTTGGACGATTGACAATCAAGATATAACACTTGATTTTCCAAGCAGCCTTAGTGTAGTAGATACAGAAGCTGGCAAAGCGATTCCATTTGAGGATGACCAAGCTATTAAGAGTGGCCTATCCGTGCAGACACAAGGGAATTTCTGCGGTGATTATCTAGTGATATTTGGCGCTTCGGATGGTTTTAGCACCGACCTTAGTTGTAACTATTATGAACCGACCGATACTGGTGGCGATTTCTCTACAATGTCACTAGCACAACATATCGCGATTCCTGGCGAGGCAGATTACTACACTCTGGAAGTAGTCAGTAGAAACCAACAGCCTGGTCCAAGCGAAAGATTTACTCTTCAGTTCGATAACGTTGACGAATATGATGCCGAAGAAGGTAAATATGTCATTGTTCACTCTAACGACCAACCACTAGCTGGTCAAAGCTTTAAGATTACTTCACAAGATGCTCAGATTGGCGCTCGCGGTGACGAACATGGTACGCAATATACCGTCGAATTAGAGCATGACCCATTCTTTGCATCCAGCTACGCCGTGAGTGGCGACTTCGACCCAGAGACCGCACAGGTGACATTGATTGGCGCCGAAGGTTATGAATATGCACCAGAATTAGCACGCGTAGGTGACGCCTATGTCTTCTCGATGCAAAATGTTCACTTCCCTGGCTTTGGCGTAAATCTTGCAATTCAAGACAAACATGAAATTCAGCCACCAGATCCAAATGCACCACAGCCACATCCTGGCGTAGAAACCCATAGTGGTGTAACAGTACGCAGTAGCGCTGGTTACGAAGATCAAAAATCCTTCTACCTAAGCCGCATCATGATTAACGACAGCAATGTCCTTGAAAATGAAGAGTGCGAATGGAATCCGACTAACTGTCCAGCACCGTACCATACGGATGACTTACGTTATAACAAGGAAGAAAACGTTAATACAGTCGAACTCGCGATTGGTTCCCTATTTATCTACAAAGTCGTTAACAAGGTAACCGTCAACGGCGTCGATTACAACATTCCTGTCGATTATTCCAACCGCGCCAGCTGGTTAGCGCATTACAGTGGCCAGATGGTCGGCTTCGTACTAAATATTCCATATGCAGACGATTATGAAATCGTGATTGATATGGCAGAGACTCCTGGCAACGAGCAAGTTATCGGCAACTTCCTTTGGACAAACGACGAGAACGAAAAGACCGATCCAGAAGGTCGTCCAAATGATGCATATATCGGGCATTCTACCTTAAGAGTCGTTAGTGTGCTTTGTCACATTACCGAGAATGATGCAGACGATGTCTACTTTAACGTCGAAGAAGGCGATGAAGTACCAGAAGGTTGTGTCTTTGAGTATGACCCAGATGGCGAAGATCATCCATACGGTTCGTTAGTAGTGCCAGAAGGCAGTACCGTAACCGTACGCTTGAAGACCGAATACGGCTACCAGGTAACATCCTTCGGTATTAACAACAATGAAATCTCCGTCGACGAAGGCAAGACGGCCGAATATACCTTTGGTATCTTCCGTGGCAACTTCCACCTTGGTGCAGTAGTTGAACAGACAGACGATGAAGTTAACGCATCATCAACCAAAGTTCGCTCTGGTGCGATTAGCCTTGGCGGTGTCGAAATCGACGAAGGTACTGCAATGCTCACGGTTGGCGATGCGGACTTGACCGACGAGGAAAAGGAAAAATTCCAAAACGAGGCTGGCGACTACAATGTTTCAACCTACCTAAGTATTGATCTCGACCAGATTTTCTACGATGGCCACGGTGGCTACTGGAAGGGTACCGAGATGAAAGAACTCGAGCAAGAAGCAGAGATCAGCTTGGTACTCGAAGAGGGTATTAATGGTAATCAGGTAATTATCGTACACAAGAAGCATGATGGCACTTACGAGTTAATTCCAACTCGCTATGACGCAGCAACTCGTACGCTAACCTTTAAGACTTCAAGCTTCTCGGATTACGCAATCGCATCCAAGACTGCCGCTCAACCAGCTGCAGTAAGTAAGCAACAAAATGCCGATCCAGTCAAGACGCTAGATAACATTATGCAATATGTAGCACTGTTGATGGGCTGTACAACGGTTGCAGCAATCGTAATCTTTAAGATGCACAACACTAGCTCAAGCAAGTAGGAACCTTGACAAAATACTAGTAGTGTGATAACTATGCCCAACCTGAGTGGGGACGCAGGTTGGGTTTTTGTTGTCCTCAACACAGCAAGTTCTTTAAGGGAGGTGCTTCTATGTATCAGATTACAAGTGAAGACGAAAACGTTTTATTTTGCATCGATTCGATGGACGACATCGAGAGCCTGGAAGAAGTACTGAGTGCTCAGACCATAGCAGTCCTGCAGAAGTATGGCGTTGAAATGGCGGGAGACCTGCTGCAGTTCGAGCCGATTCGGTTTGCGGATATCGACGATATCACCGAGGCGGAGCGCGAAAAGCTGGAGGCAGTATTCTTCTATATCTTTGATGACTCATACGACAATTTACATGGTTAACCGCCGTGTCGCTTCCCGAAAACAAATTATCAACAAACCCCACAGGTTGCGGGGTATTTAAGTTTTAGAACAAGAAAATAAGCCGGAAGACGCGATGTCATTCCAGCTTTATCAAATAAGAGGAGGTTAATTTAAGTCGTCAGACGGCTTGATGAGCTCCGGACTGCTAGCCGGATAGAAAACTTTGGACCGCTTTGGTCCATGCTTGGAACCATTATCCCTCCTAATGGTAGCCTGGATTTCAGCACACCTATGTTTGTTTTTCTCCTTATCCTCGTACATTCTCCGGTCTGCTAACTTAAATACCTTTTCGAGTGGCATGTTGTTTTCGATGTTCGGATACTCCGAAGGATCGTAATAGACGCCATAACCCTGCGAAACACCGAACTGCAGATAGCTCTGCTTGTCTTTTTCGGCACGTTCGGCTACGATTTCGTTCATCCGTTTCACTAGCCCTTCGGCCATAGCGAAGATATCGTAACGGTCAGTACTGGCCACTAAGCGCCTGAATGCATCTGGCTTTAGGATGACACAATATTCATCCCCATGAAGCCGGAAACACCAGCCATAATCGCCGTAGGCTTTCAGGATACATTTCGCAATCGAGCATAAGGTCTGGTCGCCACATGAATGCCCGAAGGTGTCGTTGATGCCTTTTAAATTATTGGCGTCAACCATGAAGACGACGGTAGAAAAGTTAATGCGTTTCTTTATCGTCGTATATATCTGACCATTTAGTAACTGCGTTAACGGATCGAGCCGTAACACTAGGTCTACATAGTAGATATCGATGACGAAGAAGCAGATAGCAATGCAAAGCCAATCGAAGTTCGTATGCGGAAACAGGAACCGTAAGACAAAACCCGTAACCAGCATGAGCGACAATCCGGCCAACGTAAGAAGATTAGACTTCTGAACCTTGTTAGAGTAGGCATTCATAGCAAATAGCATTAAGCCGACACTCACGATGAGACAGGCGACATAGATGGGAGTGAAGTTGGTTCTGTGATAAATGTTGTCCACATCAATAGTGAACATAATGTCGCCGAATAGCGAGACAATTTGCAGAGCCATATTCGCAACAATGATAATCGCCTGAATAACTAACACTCGTTTGACCGCGGTGCTGTGCTTATTCCTGAATAGTCTAAGGATCAAGAACGGAAGAATTGGGCTCATCGCGAACTCGATGCACTTCAGCGCCTGCAAGAACATGGTTGAGACATTGGGGTTACCTTCAAGGGCTTTAAACAAAGTATCGATAGCGATTTCGGCGATAATGAAGAACGCCAAAACACGCATTCTCTTGATAGCGGTACCTTCAATTAAGTCGAGCTCTCCAAGGTGTAGTAGGCTCACAATGATACATAAGACACTAATACCAGCAACGATGAAATAATTAGCTAAAATCATACATTCTCCTCTACTAACGTGCGATTACAAAAAAACTGCTACAAAAGAGTTCTATGTGAACATGCTCTGCATGAGAATAAGCTAAAGCATGGTAATATGCTACTATTGTAGAACGTTTTGTAATTTTAGTCAATAGTAAAGTAGTTATGTTTAGGAGATTGGAGCTACAGAAAAAGCAGGCACAAGGCCTGCCCTTTCTGTGGTACACCCGGAGGGATTCGAACCCACGACCCCTTGTTCCGAAGACAAGTGCTCTAATCCACTGAGCTACGGGTGCACTAGGGAGATTATAGCATTTTTTAAGATTGGGGTCATCAGATATCAACTTGAAGTTGGTTTTCATGCAGTATACTTGACGAGATTTCGCAAGCTAAGCTACATTTAAAACAACCTAGGCATAGGCGTATCCCTTAAATCTCATTTTCTTCAAGGGAGGTGGAAGTTTTGAGCAAATATCCTAGCAAACAACAGGTCAAGTCGGAGCTATTGCTGGTTAGTCCCGATGATGATTTGCGGCGGCTGTTACCAATACTTGGCGGTCGACTTTTCCGCTATCTGCGGCGAAGCGGAGTAAACCTCGTCGGAGATCTGCCCCTACTGGAACCTATCGCGCTCCTGCATATGCCCGAAATCACTAAAAGCGAGCATCTGCTTCTACAGAAGGTGTATGCGCAAATATTTAATGGCGCCTACGACAACCTGCATGGCTAGTTTTTGGCAAAATTAGGCTTGACAATTTGGGGTATTGTGTGCTATAATAAAAAAGTTGTACCATTTAGTACGACGGTTTACTGTAGTCAGTCCATATGTCAAAGGAGGTGAAAAATATGGCATGGCTGCCCATTGATGAACACAGAAAACGTGGTTCTTGGGAGCGGGAGATCGCCAAGTTTACCGCAAAAAATGCCGCCGAAGAGCGTAGCCAGAATGATAAACCCGAGAATATGACCGATTCCGGATCCCAGGAAGAAAAGATCGCCGCTGACGAATAATCGTCAGCACCTACCGTAAGGTAGCACCTTAAAGAGGCCTCTGGTCTCCGCCCCGCTCAGCGGGGCATTTTTCATACCATCAATAGCAAACAAAGACGACTATTGACAAAAAGTGATGCCGCTCAAGTGAGCGGCTTTTTATTTATCTTAACTATAATAATTTCGGATGGTACACCCGACAGGAGTCGAACCTGCGACACCTGGTACCGGAAACCAGTGCTCTTCCACTGAGCTACGGGTGCACTTGGCTATATTTTAACACGCAATTAAAAAGGCGGCCCGTGAGGACCGCCTGTCTTCTCTGTACAGAATCAGTCGTTGCAGATATGCCCTATGTCGGTGACCAGATTGGGCAGTACATAATATGCATACTGTACTGCGAAGTAATCACTGAGAATATCTACGATCGCCTCTTCGGCCGCTTCGCTTGCCTGGCCGATCCAGTAATAGGCAACTTCGGGCGCTCGTTCTTTCTCATAAAGAAGCCCAATACCGCCGATGTGCTGTTTGAGTCCGCCATTTTCGCCTTTTTTGCGCCACCGACCGTCCTTATATAATTCGATGTGATCGCGCCAGCCGATTAGGCAGTCGACTTTCGGTTCGAGCCGCCGACCATCTTCGAGATTGATTGACGCAAATTCAGACTGTCGATAGCCGACAAGATAGTCCGTGTCGGCAATTTCAAGACAAAAATCGCGCGGCAACACTTCGCGAGAAAAAGGCTCAGGAAGTTTTTCCTGATTTTTCGCCTCAAGCTCACATAACTCTCGCCATTGCGCGGGCGCGATAACTATGCGGCTGCTCTGCATTATGCCCTCTTTGACACGTGCCTGCGCCGCTTCGTATAAATTAGGTGCGATATATTCTGCAATATCGCCAAGCCTGACAGCTTTAGGAATGCTAAATGAGAGTTCTCCCAATAGTTTACCTCCTTTCTATTCTGTACTATTAATGTGCATTATTTAGTTATACCACTATTACTAGCAATTGTCAATCGAGGGCCTAAGTTAACATCTCAAGTGCAACAAAAAGCATCGTATTCTTAGTTCCTGTAAAATAGATTCTGCAAACTAACCAATAAAACAGGAGAGAAAATACGATGCCTACCAAACATTATACACATTTAAGCCTAGCAGAGCGTA
>JAIKZA010000047.1 GCA_024682595.1 Candidatus Saccharimonadota bacterium
AAAAGCCTCGCGAAGACGACGTTCGAGATAGCGCTTGTAGCTCCAGTGTAGAAGGCTAAGATTACTACCATATACGACAAACCATGGCGGACAAGTATCAGTTTGCACCATATAGCGAAGTTTTGGGTGCGTATTCTTGAGGCCGGCCGGTGGATGTGAGCGCACGGCATCTTCGAGGAGCTTATTGAGATCGGAAGTTTTAAGCTCGGCGTGGCGGGCTTGGTCGATTTTTTGCGCTAACTCAAAGATTTTAGTAACATTTTTACCGGTAAGACTAGATGTCATGATGACGGGCGCATATGGAATGAAGTTAAAATCATACTCGAGGTTGTCGAGAATTTCGTCGGACTCTTTATGTTCGAGGTCGGTTTTCGTAACTACAAGAATAATACCCTTACCAGCTTTGACGATTTCACCAGCAAGTGATTGGTCGAGTTTAGAGTGTGGTTCAGTGCTATCTATGAGCAAACAACAGACATCGGCTTCTTCGATGGCGGCAAGGCTACGTAAGGCGCTGAATTTCTCGATGCCCACTTCCCTTTTGCCAGGCTTGCGCAGGCCGGCAGTATCGAGCAATTCGATGGTTTGGCCTTTATATTTAAGCTCGGTGCGGTTAATGTCGCGAGTGGTGCCAGAAAGATTTGCCACGATAGCTTGTTGTTTTTTGGCCAAGGAATTAAACAGGCTGGATTTACCAACATTTGGGCGGCCAATGAGAGCAACTTTTAATGCGTTGGAATCTGGCTCTTTTTTGCCAAGATTAAGGTTGAGAGCTTTGAGTTCTTGTTCGATATTGTTGCGCAATTCGTTGAGGTGAAGCCCGGTTGTTGCGGAGACGCGAAGCGGGTTTTTGATGCCGAGGCTATAGAATTCTTCTAGAGGAAGAGCTTCGCCCATATCGGACTTGTTTAATAGTAGTAAAACTGGTTTGTTGGATTTGAGGGCCTTCTTGGCGATAAGCTTATCGTCTTGGTTTGGATATTTAGTGGAGTCCATGGCGATTAAGATTAGGTCTGCAGAGGTGACGGCGTCATCGATTTGGTCTTGAATGTGCATCTCGAATTCGTCGTCTGGATCTTTGAGGCCAGCAGTATCAATGAGGATATATTTGCCTTCTACTTTTCCGACTACGTTATCGCGAGTGGTGCCAGCCTCGCGCGCGACGATTGCCTGAGGCTTGCGGACGAGTCGATTGAATAAGCTAGATTTACCGGCGTTAGTTTGGCCGATGATTGCTACTACTGGTAATTTCATAGTCTTAGTTTAGCAAAATTGACAAAAATGCGCAAGTGTTCTATAATATATAAGTTACCTATCAACAATGGTTGTACTTTTGAAGGGAGGCAAGAAGGATGTGTCGCTACAAAATAGCCACATTGGTACGGAGAGTTGTTCGAGAAAGAGACGGAGTACACAGATATCGGTCTTCGGTGCCTGGTCTGCCTCTGGCGACGTATGAGCTCCTCGAGGAGGTGTGTGATGCGATTGAGTTTGCACCACGCAAGACTCAGGATCTCTTTGCCAGAGAGATGGCCGGGGCAATCGAGCAGCTCTTTGCAAAAGAGCACGATTCAGGATGCGATGAACGCTCGACGGAGAGCAACTTCATAATAAGAGTGTACGCGCTTAGGGAGGGGCGCGATCTTCGGGCTGTTGACATCGCCACGATAACCAATCATTTGTATGGGTTATTGTTGGCGTTAAGTAACGACGACAGCTTTTGCTTGTCGGTATGTAAAAAAATTCAAGCATATGAGGTAAACGATTGTCACGATGGTTGTTGTTTGACCAATTATGGCTTTAATAACGTTTCCGCTCGTGCGATCGTGCCGGACGAAATCGTCGATGCGTCGAGCGATTGGTGTCTTCAATTGAAGAACGCGAATACTCAATTGTCTACCGATTGGCTGCGGCATTTGGAAGCAGCCATCGAGAGGCGTATCGTTCAGGTGCTATGTTATTATCTCGACGATGGATCAAATTCGGCCTCCGTAGTCGTTGACGATGCATTCATATTGAGTACAATCCATGAGATTGTGCCGAGCGGGCACGAGCTGACAATGCCGACTCCGCCACTTCGGAAGGTTGTATACTATTCTCGGGTCGCGGGTTGTTCCCTTACCTGCTAAAGATACGGCCGCCAGTTGAACTGGCGGCTTTTTGCTGCTCTCAAGTTCTTATCTATTGACAAAAAAGCACAAGTGTTCTATAATATAGATATAGATTCATTGTTGAATAGTTTTTTTGGAGGTGATTATATGTATTGTATTTCAGAACGTGTATGGCGTGGTCTTATGCGGGAAAATTTCGAGTATCGAGATTCCGTCCCCGGATTGCCGGTAATTACGTACTGGATTTACGAGCAGGCTTGCTCGAAGTTTGGTGAATACGAACAGTCCGAGGAGGGGTTCGCATCCGCAATTGCGGATGCTATTTGGCGGTACGTAGATATTATCGGCGAAGAGTTCCCCTCGAGTTATCGAGTAAGATGCTCTGATGGTGAGATGTGGCCCTGCCACAAGCGTACTCTTGAATATGCTTGCTATATCGGACATATAATCAAGGTCCTGGGTAGCTTTGACCGAGAAAAGTCTGATCAGGAAAAGGCGGAGCAATACCAGACGATTGTTGATCTGGTAAAGGAATGTAGATTTGATATTGATCCTCGTCATCAGTTTGTGCCGCAGGAAAAGTGGCCGGAGTATGTTTCTGAGGTTACTAAAAAGTGGCGAGACCACCTGAAAGATCTCTGCGCTGCTGATAATATGATACTGGACGACAAATGGTTCCTGCATTTCGAGGCGGCTTTGGCCAGACGAATAATCGAGCGCACGGGGGGTCGTGAGATGGTATCCCTCGCTGTCGATGAAGTCTTCGCGATGGACGTAATGGCGGAGATTGATTGCACTTATATGTTTGGCCATGATGTGAAGTTGCAAGCCTTCTCTGTGTTGTTGACAAAAATGAAGAGAGGGTATGTTGTCACCTAACAAAAAGGCCACCGCTTCGGCGGTGGCTATTTTCACGGTTTTGTTATCGGGAGACTTTTTTGATTTGTCGACGGATGCGCCAGCGACGCCAGAAACAGAAGATGGCGATATAGACTAGGGTGCCAAATATGCCAGCAATAAAATCCAAGAATATGTCGCTAATTGCGCCGTTGCGCCCCATGATGGTGAGCTGATGGACTTCATCAATGGCGCCATAAGCGACGCAGAGGATGATTGGGTATAGTAGCAGAGTGAAATTTGGGAATTCGGCGGAATGTAAACCTTTGACGAAACTGGAGATGGAATAGCCGAGCGCGCCAAACAGCACGAAGTGTGCAAGTTTGCGAGCTAGTGCGTTAGAGATACCGAGCCACGCGGAAAAGATACTCGATTGATTGTTGGAATTTTCTCCGTTAGCTGCCGAAAAATGCCAGATAAGAATGACGAAGAAAATCGGAAAGATAATGCGCCAATAGCGGCGGATGATTTTCATTATGATAGTAGCTCCCAATTCGTCGCGGTTGATTCCGCTAGACGTTATATATATTATACCATGTTTTTTCGGTTTGCAAAAGAGCAATGTTTCTGTTAGAATACAGGTATTGGTCCCGTCGTCTAGTGGTCTAGGACGTCTGGTTCTCATCCAGAAAATCGAGGGTTCGACTCCCTCCGGGATCACCACAAGATAAGCTAAAAATGCCCGTAGGGTATTTTTTGTTTATCTTTGAGTGGCGCCCCGGGGGGAGAAGAACCCGAGGGTTCGTCCGAAGTAGGAGCCGAGCGAAAGCGAACGCTTCGCGCTTATCTTTCCGAGGCGACGCCCTGAGGTATAGTATTTTGCGTAGCAAAATACGCTCTCCCTCCGGGATCACCACAAGGAATTATTGAATCAGAAACGCCTGCAAGGGCGGTTCTTTTTATCTGTAAAACCATAGGAATTTGGGCGGTTCCAAATTTTTCTCCGTCGTAGAGACGTCAATTTTCTCAGACGTTGAAAAGACGGTGATTAGCTACCTTCCGAATCTGTTTTATCGAACCCTTGTCCAAGCCGAAGCGGCCGCTGTTTCTGGTATTATTGGCGGTACGGCTAGCCAGACGAGAGAGTCAGAGCCGCAACAACACGATAGTTAGGGCCTAAAAATCGAGTTTTAAAAATGCTTTTTTGATAGCATTATTTAAATTTAAATAGTCCTTTAATACTCTTCGAGATAGTGCTCGAGATAGCATTGGTTACCCCACGTTGAACACCAGTGGTGACAGTCTTTTCGATTTTGCCGCCAATACTATTAGCTTTTTTCTTTGCCTCGAGTGCTTCTTGTTGCTTTTTGATAGCAAGTTGCTGTTTTTCTTCGAGGGTCCTAGCACGTTCCTCGGCTTTGGCTTGTTTTTCTGCTTCCTTTGCCTGTTTTTCTGCCTCTTTAGCCTCGGCGAGCTTTTGCTTCTCTTCTTCTATGCGTTGTTTTTCCGCTTCGGCGGCGGCAACTTTTTCTTCGTTGTGTTTAGTAATCTTTTCGTGGGCAGATTCGTTGTCGATAGCTTCGTCGTATTTGCCGCAAAGTGGGCTGTTGTTGACAACCTTCATACGGACCATATCGTTGATAGCACCCATGGAGCTTTGGGGCGGTAAGATTGTAACTCGTTCGACGATGGTTGGAGCGCCCTTCTCGTCTTGGAAAGAAACGAGTGCTTCGCCAGTGCCGAGCTCGGAAATGGCTTTTTCCGTGTCGAAAGCTTTATTGGCACGAAAAGCGCCGGCGGCAGCTTTAACGACCTTTAGTTCGCTAGGCGTGTAGGCGCGTAAAGAGTGCTGGATGCGGTTGCCGAGCTGCGAGAGAATGTCGTCCGGAATGTCAGTTGGCTTTTGCGAGATGAAATAAAGACCAATACCGCGTGAACGGATAAGCTTTACGACTTGAATAATTCGCTTGAGGCGATAGGAAGGCATACCGTTGAAAAGAAGATGCGCTTCGTCGAAGAAGAATACCATCTTCGGCTTATCTAAGTCACCAACTTCTGGCGAGGTGGTAAAGAGGGTGTTTAGCAGCCACAGCAAGAATGAGGCATAAAGATCGGGACTTTGGAACAATTCAACAGCGTGAAGAATATTGATGACGCCGCGGCCATCCGTGTCGTTCGCAAAGAAGTCTTTAATTTCTAGTGCAGGCTCGCCGAAGAATTTATCAGCGCCCTGCTTTTCTAGCGCAAGGAGGCTGCGTTGGATTACGCCAACACTTTGAGTGGTGATATTTCCATACTTGGTGATATATTTGTCTTTATTTTCAGCTACGTACTGCAAGGTCGAGCGGAGGTCGGCGAGATTAATAAGTTGAAGGCCTTCGTCTTTTGCAACTTCAAAGACAATATCGAGATTCCCCTCTTGTGCTTCAGAAAAGCCAAGCATCATAGAGAGAATGTCGGCACCTACCGCTTCTACGGTAGCGCGGATAGGGTGACCGTTTTGTCCGTAAAGATCCCAGAAGCGTACAGGAAAGTTTTTGCATTCGAAGCCGTATTTTTCTAGACCAAGCTTATCGATGCGTTTTTGGATATTTTCGTTGATTTCACCTTCAATGGCGGTGCCAGCTAGGTCCCCTTTGACGTCTGCGAGAAAAACTGGCACGTCGGCATCAGAAAAACTTTCGGCCATGACTTTTAGCGTGATGGTTTTGCCGGAGCCGCTTGCTCCAGTTATGAGACCATGGCGGTTTGCCATATTGAGGAGGATTGATGATTCTTGTTTGTCGGATTTGCCGACGAGGATTTTGCCGTTAGTGTACATAATTAATCTCGCTTAATTGATTATATTGTACCAAAAACGCTAAAAACTAGCGCATGCTACAATAGAAATAGACGAGGAGGTTTCTATGAAAGAAGATAAGAAAGTTATAGGCATCATTGGGCTAGCGGCCGTTGTCGCGCTGGTAGTTATAGCTGTTGTGACTGCAATTAATCTAAATAGGCCTGCGGAAAGTGGCGTCGAACGAGACCCCAAGATTGGCAGCTTCGTACTAGAAACGAGCGGCGGTGTAGCATATGAATGGCAATGTACTATAGATGACGATACGGTTGCTAAATTTGGGAATGTTAAGAGCAGAAACCTAGATGCAAATAGTGACGGTGGGCGAATTGAGGAAGTGCATGAGGTTATTGCGCTCAAAAAAGGTAATGCAAAAATTCATTGCGATTACAGTAATATGGTTGAATATGATGGTAAACCAACTGAGAATAGAGACTATTTAGTTAATGTTGATGACGATCTGGATATTAACATAACTGACATTACGGCCGAGTTTCACGAAGATGAATAAAAAAATCCCCTTTACGGGGATTTTTTGATGGCTATTTCTTAACCATAGATTGCGCGTTGCTTGGATAGGTTTTCGTCGGTTGCGGCGGCGGCTTTAATTTGATCTTCGTTGTTAATCAGAGCTTTCTTGACGTCGTCATCTTCCGCGCTCTTCTCTGTTATGTTTGCTAATGTATTCGGATCGATTGGCTCGGCGCTATTTGATAAAGCTTCGTTGACGGCGTTTGGAGTAGTTGCAGTTTGACCAAAGACCATTTCTGCAATGGAAGCGTTGTCGTCTGTTTCTTGGTCGACTAGATTATCTGAATCATCTCGCCTTTCGTCGGCCTCAGATTCTTCAGCCTCAATCCTCTCTGCTTCGCCTAGTAAGTCTTTAGATTTTTCCAATTCGGCTGTAATATCGGAGGCTCCTTTTCGCATTTTTGCCATTAATTCAGGGTCTTGTACTTGTTGAGCTGCTTGGTCAAGACTATCTCTGAGGCTATCGGCTTTTTCGATAGATTCTTCAGCCTCACTTTTGCCTATCGTGGCGTTTGGATGGTCGGTAGTCATTTCGATGGCGGCTTTTTCGGCCGCTACGCTGGCACCAGCGGCGGAGACCATTGCGGCGTTAAGGATATTTTCGCTTTCGGTCTTGCCATTAGACTCCCCGGCGGCAATTTTCGTAGAGAGGCCATCGGCGGCGCGTTGTGCTTGTTCTGCGTTAGTGGACGCAGCATCAGCATCGCGAAGGATGGCTTCCTTGCCACCAGGGGCGTCACTGGAGACGTCTTGCACTAAATTGCTGACGTCTACGTTATTATCATTGATTTGTTCTTCGGCGGCTCGTTCGGTGGCGTTCAAGGTGGTTCGCTGGTTTTCGTTATCGGCATTAGGCGTACCGTCTATGATTTGTTCTGTTGGCGCAATGGCGTCTACTATTCCAACCGTTGCGGTGGCAGCTACGGCAGCTTCTTGACTGGCGACGCCAAATTCTGGTACGTCAGCCATCGCGGCGGCGAAATCTGGTTCCGCTTCTGGTTCTGTGCCGACTTTTTCTCGCCATTCGGCAGCGGCTTGTTCGCGCGCGGCGATTTCTTCTGCGCTTAATTCCTTTTCAACTCTTTTTCCTTCGAGCGATTCATGGTTTTCTAGTTGACTATCGCTTGTGTAGGCTGCATACATTTTCGTGTTCCTCCTTATTTTTTCCAGCTTACTCGGCCGCCGACGGTATTACTATAGATACTTACCCAGGTGTGGCCACGGTTTAATTCAATTTCGTTATTTTGGCTATCAAAGAATTTTAGCTCATCGGTAACATTAGCGCGACGCCAAGTGGCGGGTTGCACGGTACCATTTTGAAAGACATAAGCTTCGCCGGAGCCAGTAGTTTTATGATCGTAGTACTTTGGTTCACTTGCGCGAGGAGTAGTACTGACTTTCATGGCTACTAATACGTCTGTAGTGATTTGAGATTGCTGATTATTCTTTTTGCGGTCCATATGTGCACCGCCATAGGCATGTGAGCGATAGTATTTGTTCGTATTGACATCGTATTTCCAAATTGTGTTATAGCTGTCGTCTCCCGACATGACAATTGTAATATTTGTAGCATTGCGCTCCTGTGGTTCGACAATCGTGTCGGGCTTAATGCGCTTGAAGCCGGAAAATTTTGATTCACGATAGCCCTTAGCAATATTCCACTTATCTATATCGGTGAAACTCGTATAGACATTGTGCGGTGCCCAGCGATCGGCGGTGCGAAATACATAAGTGCCCTCAAACCATCCACCATCAAGATCGCGATAGCCACTTTGCTTTAAGGTGTTGATAGCGTTAGTGGCTCCACCTACGTGGATATAGCCACAATTGTATGGGCGAGCGAGCTCGACAAAAGTTTGACGTGCTGAGCGGATTGGGCCAATCCAAGTTGGTTTTTCGTCTTGATAAAGCGCCATAAAGCGCGTAATGCCACCTTCGGCAACGGCTTCATATACGACACCCGCTTCGCTGAGACCAGATTGTGGGCGTGCATCGACGCTGTTTTCGATCATAATGCAAGTTACTTCGGCGACGGTGGCGTTTTTATCCTTTGACTCTAGACCAGTAAGAGTGGAATAGTATAGTTCGTCAGCAACGGCGTTTTCTTGTTTAATGTCGCCGAGATTATTTGTAGTTAAAGATGGCTTGAAGAACCATAACTCACCAAAAACTACGACGGCTAGGATGATAATGGCGGCGAATATTTTAGCGACAGTCCGCTTGATTGATTTATTGCGAACATCTCTTTTGTGTTCTTTTTTGCGCGCTTTTTGTACGGACTTTTTGACGGGTATTTTTTCTTCGTCAATACCTTCAGAATCGTTGATGAAGTCGTCAATATCTTGATTACTGGTGTCGTCATCATCAAGTGCGCCAGAAGCGGCGTCTTCTTTCGTAAACTCGCTTTGTTTGTAAAGCTTTACAAGCGTATCGTCCTTTTTGCCCTTTTTGCGAACATAAATTTTTGAGCCACGATACGGCCGCTTATAACTGTCCATAGTTAAAGTTTAGCATAAGCTAGACCACTAGTCACGTGCGAAAGCGGTAATCACGGCGTTGAGGCGCGAAATACTGGTATTTTTGCCCAATACGGCAAGCGTATCGTGAAGGGCTGGGCTGAACGGTGCAAAGCTAACGCTAAGACGAATAAGGCCAAATAGTACCATTGGTTTTTGCGAGTTTTCGGCAAGTAAATCATTTAGTGCGTTTTGTAGGTTGTCGGCGGTCCAATCCTTAATATCGCTGAGTTTTGCGGTAGTCTTTCGGAGAAGATCACAAACTTCATGTTCGGATAGTTTCTTGAGGGCTTTATTTGTCGTAATCATATCCATGTCGACTTTGGGGTCTTCGAAGAAATAAGTGGTCATGGTTTTGAGGTCGCCTAGCGTTTTGAGGCGATCGTAGATAATGCTGAAGATTTTAAAGCGATAGTCTTCGTCATAATTTGCGGCGGATGCCGGCCAAAAATCGGCGGTACGTTCAAATAATGCTTTGGCGTTTTCTTCGAATAAGCGACGTATCCATTGGCCATTGAGCCAGAGAAGTTTTTGCTCATCGTAGCGGGCGCCGGCGCGTTGAATACGGTCAAGCCTGAATTTTTCAATTAAGTCTTGCTTGCTGTAAAGTTCCTGTTCGGTGCCATCATTCCAGCCGAGACAGGCGAGGAAGTTTAGCATGGCTTCTGGCAAAACGCCATCGAGGCGATAATCGTTGGCGGACTTTGCGCCATCGCGTTTGCCGAGTTTCTTGTTCCCTGTTGGAGCTAGGATGTGTGGTAAGTGGACGAATTTTGGGTGCTCAAGGCCAAAAACCTCGTAAAGCTCGAGGTAATTACCCATGCTAGGGAGGTATTCTTGGCCACGCATGACGTGAGTAACGCCCATGGTGGCATCATCGATAATGTGTGCGAAATTGTAGGTTGGAAGACCGTCGGCCTTGATTAAGATAATATCATCTTGAGTTTCGGGGCCTAAATGTAAATCGCCATAAACTTCGTCGTGATAATCGTAAGCCTTTGGTTCAGCCTTGAGGCGTAGCGGAAGGCCAACTTTCCACTCGGGCGTATCTTCTGGGCGATAATTGCGATACAAGAAAGCTTGCTTGTTCTTGTTGGCCTCTTCGCGATATTTTGCAACCTGTTCACTAGGGGTAGGGTCGGCGTAGGCGCGACCTTTCGCAATAAGCTTTTGCGCCCATTCGTAATAGATTTCTTTGCGTTGGGTCTGATAATATGGGCCATGTTCCCCGCCCCGATCCGGACCTTCATCCCAATCTAAACCTAGCCAAAGAAGAGTGTCTTTTATTAAATTGGTAGCGCCTTCAACGTAACGAGCCTGGTCGGTATCCTCGATGCGCAAGATAAATGTACCACTAGTTTGTTTGGCGATTAGGTATGGGTAGATTGCCGAACGAACGTTCCCTATGTGTATATAGCCGGTCGGCGACGGCGCAAATCGAGTTACTGCTTTCATAAGATATATTATAGCATCTTTAAGAGGTTAATGTGATCGCTTACTGCTATGCTAGTCATGTTCGTTGGCGACTTCTCTGCCAGTTTTTACTGCTATATCTTCGATACTTGTGGCGCCCTCATATATGATTACGGTGCGGGTTTTGGTATAATCGCGTGATTCGTCGACGGATAGGTAGTTTTTGGTTTCGCAAATAACTCTGTCCGAGTAAATGTAATATGTAACGTCTGGTCCATCTGTGGCGGATTTGTCGTTATGGATTACTTTTGTGTAGCCAGTTGGGATTTGATAGCTGCCGTATTGATGACTAGCGAAGGGATTGATGACGACGACTGCGATAATGCAAACAATAATAATGATGATGATGATGGTTGTAATTATTGCGGGATTAGTGGCTTTTTGTTTCTTTTTCATTAGTTGTCCTTTATTTTGACATAAATAGCTGCATCGTAGAAGCGATTGACTAGGTATTGTCCGTCACGTAGTAATGCTTCGCGTTCAAAGCCGAGGCGCTCGGCGACCGAAACGGACGCGTTGTTTTCTGGTGCGACTTTAATGGCAACGCGGTGCATGTTGAGTTTTTGCATGGCGTAGTTAGTTGCAATCTTGACGGTGCGAGTCATGATACCTTTGCCGGTGTGGCTGTGGTCGAGCCAGTAGCCAAGCTCGCAATTGTGGTCCCTTTCGGAAATGTTATAAATTGCAATAGAACCAGCAAAGATGTTTTTAAAAAAGATGTTGTAACTAAAAATATGCCCACTATCGAATTCCTTAATCTGTTTTTCCGTGAAGAGATATGTTTGAGTTGGAAAATATAAATCATCTACCCAAGGCAACCATGGCAAAAGATGGTTGCGGTTGACTAGAATAGTTTCGTACTTGATTTTGTCGACGTCATGCGAGAAACGTTTGAGGGTAATATCTTTGTCGACAATTATTGTGGCATCAGCTTTTAGCATAAGATCTAAGTTATGCCTTGCGATGAACGTCAACCTGTGGGTATGGAACGCTTACTTTGTGCTTTTCGAGGACCTCGAGTGTTTTATGTAAGATGTTGCGTTTAGCGTCGATGCGCTTACCTTTCTCGCTTTTAGCAAAAAGACGATACTCAATTGCTGAGTCGGCGAGGCTGCTTATGCCGCGATACTGGCACTCTGTTACGAAATCTAGCTCTCTGGAGGCTTCGGCGATTTCGGTCATGATTTTTTCGGCATCGGAGAGCTTTAGTTCGTATGGAAGTGGAATGTTGAGATTGATAGTAGTGGCGGAAACTTCGGCTTTTTCGATATTTCGGTTGGCGATGGAAATAATATTGCCAGTGAGGCCATCTTTAAGCTTAGTAGAGCGGATGCCAGAATAGACCACTGTGCCACTGTCGGAACCAATAGTGACATAATCGCCCATTTTGAAGTAGTCTTCTGAGATGATGGAAATGCCACGAATGATGTCCTTCAGGGTGTCTTGAACGGCAAGACCGATTGCAACGGAGGCTACTCCGACGCCTGCGAGGAGACCGTCTACATTGACGCCGTTTATGCGTAAAATGAATAGTGCTACCAGTACAATGTAAGCCATGCGCGCAAAACTGCCAACCATAGCTGCATAGGTGTTGCGCTCTTTGTTCTTGTCGCGCTGAAAAGCCTTTTTGAAGGGTATCTTGATGATCTGATAAAAGATTATGGCGACGATGATCGTAACGCCGCTTGATACGATATTTTCCCAGTTAATATGCTTGATGATGTCTCCCATTTTTTATCCTTTCTTGTGGTTAAGTGCAGTTTTGATGTCCTCAATTTGATCACGAAGCTCGGCGGCGCGTTCAAACTCGAGATTGGCGGCGGCAAGTTGCATTTGTGACGATAATTCTTTGATGATTTGCGGCAACTCTTCATGCGGGATTTTACGCAGATCGAGTTTTTTGCTTTTTTCTTTTTCTGGAATGATAGCGCGGAGACCTTCGCTAATCTCCTTGGCCACAGAACGCGGTGTAATGTGATGTTCTTCGTTATATTTTTGCTGAATTTCGCGACGGCGATAGGTCTCTTCAATGGCGCGCTGCATGCTGCCGGTCATATTGTCAGCATACATGATGACCTTTCCCTCAACATGACGAGCGGCGCGGCCGATGGTCTGGACAAGTGCGGATTCGGAGCGTAGAAAACCTTCTTTATCGGCATCAAGAATGGCCACGAGTGATACTTCTGGCAGATCGAGGCCCTCGCGAAGCAGGTTGATGCCGACTAGTACGTCGTAGGTGCCATTGCGAAGGTCGCGAAGAATATCGCCACGCTCAAGGGTGTCGATGTCACTGTGGATATAGGCGGTTTTGATGCCGAGTTCGAGGAGATGTTCAGACAAATCTTCGGCCATGCGTTTGGTGAGCGTCGTGACGAGTACGCGCTGTCGTTTGGCGATCCGTTGGTCAATTTCTTCGACTAGGTCGTCGATTTGATTATTGCTGGGGCGAACTTCGATTTCTGGATCAAGTAAGCCGGTTGGACGAATGACCTGTTCGGCGGGTGTTGGCGAATGTTGAAGCTCATATTCGCCTGGTGTGGCGGACACGTAGATTACTTGGTTAATATGGCGGTCAAACTCGGCAAAAGTAAGTGAGCGGTTATCTAGAGCGCTAGGCAAACGGAAGCCGTATTCGACTAAGGTTTCTTTGCGTGCACGATCACCATTAAACATGCCGCGGACTTGCGGAAGGGTCATATGAGATTCGTCGATTAGCATAAGATAATCTTCTGGGAAGAAATCTAACAGAGTGGCTGGTGGCTGTCCTTGGACGCGACCATCAAGGTGTCGCGAATAATTTTCAATTCCCTTAACGAAGCCAGTAGTTTCAAGCATTTCTAGGTCGTATTTAATACGCTGGCTGAGGCGTTGTGCCTCTAGATATTTATGTTCGGTGTTGAAGAATTTGAGTCGTTCCTCGTATTCGGCGCGAATTTTGCGGATAGCTAAGTCGAGTGATTCTTTTGGTGTAGCGTAGTGGGTGTTTGGGAAGATGCCAATTTCTTCTGGCTCGGCAAGCACCTCGGCCGTGAGTGGATCAATTACCTTGATGCGTTCTAGTTGGTCGAAGCCGAATTCGAGCCGATATGCGCGATCGCCGGACGCGGGAAAGACGTCGATGGTGTCACCGCGAACGCGGAAGTTGCCACGCTCAAAGGCGATATCGTTGCGGTGATATTGAATTTCGCTGAGTAGCTTGATAAAAAGCGACATATCGCGTTGTTCGCCTTTAGCCAGTCGGATAGCCATCGCTTTGTAATGCTCCGGAGAACCGATGCCATAGATGCAGGATACTGAGGCGACAATTAAGGTATCACGACGCGTCAATAGTGCTTCAGTGGCGCCATGGCGAAGGCGATCGATTTCTTCATTAATAGCGGAATCTTTTTCAATATAAGTGTCTGTACTGGCGATATAGGCTTCAGGTTGGTAGTAGTCAAAATAAGATACAAAATAATGAACTTCATTTTCTGGAAAGAATTCGCGGAATTCCGAGTAAAGCTGAGCGGCGAGAGTTTTGTTATGCGCCAAAATTAGGGTTGGGCGATTGTATTTTTCAATAATGTTAGCCATCGTAAAAGTTTTGCCAGAACCCGTAACGCCGAGTAAGGTTTGTTCGCGTCTTCCCTGTTTTAAACCATTAAGCAAGGTTTCAATTGCTTGCGGTTGGTCGCCAGTGGGTTGGTATTTACTGTGTAATTTGAAATTCATCTGTTTTAGATTATATATCAAAAACCACCCTCATTAAGGGTGGTTTGGATGCTTACGCTGTTAGGACTGTGCTGGCGGAGTTTGGAAAGGATTCTCGCTTTCGGTGGTCGTTGGCGTTTCTGCTGTTGGTGTTGTGCTATCGGCAGGCGTCTCTGGCGTTGAGGCTGGATTATTGGCAGTTTGCGCGTCTTGATTCGGCTGAGTGTCGAACGGTGATTGCGTGTTAGTGGCATTATCTAATAAATAGGTATCGCTACCAAAGCCGAGGATACAATAGAAGATTGGTGCGAGTAGAATGAGACCGATGGCGAATCCAGTGCTCTTACCAAAGGCTGGTGCAATTTTTAATGCTACCATTATTTGCCAAATAATGGCACCGACGCCCGGAATAAATATGAGCAAAAAGAGGAGGCCTTCTTGTCCAGAAATTTCGGTTAGGACATATTGACTATAAAACGGAATAATCGCATTCCATCCTGGTCGTCCAGCTTTTTCAAACAGCTTCCACATGCCGATTAAATATACGATTCCCAAGATAAGAACCGGTATCATTATAATGGCGAACATTCCAAAAATGAAACTCATGCCCGTTGCTACTTCTGCGTCATAGACGCTTGCGGCTAGTAATTGACTCAACATATTAGTTATTCCTTATGTTTAAATTAATTATATTTTAGCGTATTTTTTGATTAAAGTACAATAATCTTTGCCGCGTTCTTCGAAGTTTTTGTAGAATCCATAGCTGGCGGCAGCTGGCGATAATAAACAAATTCGCCCCTCGGCGGTCTTTTCGAAAGCGAGATCTACGGCGTCAGCCATATTTGCAGCTGGAATTAGTTTTTGAGAGTACGGTGCTTCTTCGAATAGTTTTTGAAATACTGTGGTAGTATTCGGTAGAAGGATAATGTTCCGCACGTCACCATTGCGCAAGAAGTCTACTAATGGATGATAATTTAGACCGCGGTCCATCCCTCCCAGAATTAGGGTGTCTACATCTCCGAGGGCTTTGACAGCATTGATGACCGCTTCTTGAGCAGTTGCTATGGAATCGTTGTAGAATCTAATGTGATTATATTCGCCAACATATTCCATGCGGTGCGGTAAACCGCGAAAACTGTCTAAATGTTTGAGTGCCTCTTTGCGGTCGATGCCCATAGCTTCACAAGCGGCGATGGCGGCGTAAATATCGTGTAGATTATGATCGCCAACTAGATGCGTGTGGATTTCTTCTTTTGGAATATCGATGTCGTGGTAGATATCAATTTTGTGCATAGGTAGATTTGCTATCTCTTCTCTACTAGCATGCTGGAAGATGTCGCCATAAATTAGTGTATCGTTTGTTCCCTGATACTTATAGATACTTTTCTTTGCGTTGTAGTAATCTTCGGCGCTCTTATAGTGGTCGAGATGTTCTTCATAGAGGTTGAGTAGTATGGCGACATGTGGGCTAGCCTGCACGAATTCTAATTGATGGCACGAGATTTCGAACACGATTATGGTGTTCTCTTTGATTAGGTCAATTGCATCAAAGCAAGCAATGCCAATATTGCCGACTAGTATTGCGTCGCGCCCGGCTTCTTTTAGGAGGTGGCAAGTTAGCGACGAAGTGGTGCTTTTGCCTTTTGTGCCAGTGACGCCAATGATGGGGTTTTGGCAAAAACGAAGGAATAAGTCGGTTAAAGAAGTTATTTTAGATAGCTGATCGTCATCGACGAAGTCTCGCGTCGGAATGCCTGGCGACTTAATGATAATATCGAATTCTTTGACATGTTCGAGGTAATTTTCTCCCGAAAATGTTTTTACATCAACTAAGTCGAGCGCTTTTTGGTCGGCGATGGCAAGATTTGCGTCTGGCAGATTTTGCTGGATAAAGTTTAAGGCACTTTTACCCTCGCGGCCATATCCTAATATGAGGATGCTTTTTCCGGTTAAATAATTTATGATGTCTTGTTTCATACTCTCGCCAACATATTTACGTATTCTTGTGGAATATTATGTTGCGGGTTGTAATAATTTTCAACGTTATATAGTGCTTTAGGATTATAGAAGTGATCTTTGTAGTACTGTAGCAAGAATGGCAGATGGCCATTGGTATGTTCGACCGCGAGCTTTAGCGAGTAGTTTATTTCTTCGCGCGTGCCGACGCATTCAAAAGGCTTAGTGGTATCTGGATTGACTAGGCCGATGAATATTTGTAACAAGCTTCGATCATTAAAAAGATTGTCGCCAAATATCAGCCCCAATCGCTCAAGAGGAACGAACGGGTATAACATAATGAAAACATAGAGACATTTGGCGCAATGGCTGCACCATTTATTTTCGTGCATACCGGCATTGCAACTGCGGAAAATGCTGAGATAGCGAGGATATTTGATGAACTTTTGAACGATTGTATATTCGTTTATGCAGCGTAATAGGCTAAAGTATTCAATTTTTGGTGTAAAGTAATCGTTGCAATAGCTACGAAAATCGTTTTCGAACTCAATACTTTTTGAATATTGATGATTGATGTTTGTGTCTGCAACGTTCCCTTCGTTGGCGGAGGCCTCGTTCGAGAGGACGATGTATTTTTTATTGTTTAGATATGCCATAATGTATGCCGCAAACGCTAAACAAGATGAGAATGGAATATGCCCATTAAGAAAGCCTTGCTTGTTTAGTTCGAGCATGTGTTCATCGAGGGTGAGATTGAAGTCGGCAATAGAATCCATTGAATAGCCGGCCTGCGTGATGCAGCTATGCGCGGCGAGGTTTTCTGGATAGATATTGCGATTATATTGAAGACAAATATTGTCGACATGCATATCGCGTAGCGCTTCTAGCGTAACAACAGAATCCTTTCCTCCGCCGACTGGGATCAGATTGCCGCTTGGTCTAAAATCTTCGAATTCATAATCGGGGCGATTGGGCGACGGCTCGTCGGCAATAATCTCCATAAAATCTTCATAGGGGATATTGAGTTTATTGACATACATGAATTCGCCGAGGCCGTTGTAGAACAATTTTTTAAAGAATTCTTTTTGCCTTTCGTCGAGCGGGCCGGCTTTTATCTCGAATTTTGGTGAACAAGTTAGCTTGTAGTAATTGATAGCATTGATGATGCCGAAGTTGAAAAACAAGTATTCTACGAATTGTATATTAAATACGGAGCTGCGAATATCTGAAACGGAAATATCGACAGTTGGCTCAAATGTATGCTTCCCTAGTTTGTAGACGAATTTGGCATGAATACCTTCGGCGTTGCGCTCTACGGTGTACGACTCGAAGATGAATTTAGGATATTGATTACGCAGTTGTGTGTTATCTTGCATATGATTCTATTATAGCTTATATGACAGCATTAAAACTGGAAGATTTGCATGCCCATCCAGCTATCGCGTACGCCTTTGCCGGACATACAAGTGTCAAATAACTTATCGAGCGTATATTTGCCACTTTGGGAGACTGAATATCCGGAGCTATCAATGAATTGGACATTGTTTTTGCTATCGTAACCTAGTAACAAGAGTGCATGGTGCGATCCAGCGAGCTTTGGACACTGGCTATGTGCTACAAACATTGCCACTGGTTGGCCATTATTAAGCGCAATTTTGGCGAGACGCTTTGACTCTTTTACGCTAGTTTCGCCAAAGTAAGCTTTAGCCTTGGCGTTGAAATGCTTAATAGTTTCAGCGTAGCCGTCTTTTGCGCGAAGGGTTCCATTATATAACCCTTTCTTCTTGAGGTTATTCTGGATATCGATAGTAGAGTAAAATGTTCCGCTAGTGGCATTATGTGCCGCCATAAAGGCATGCGCGCGACAAGAGCCCTTATTAAGGCCCGGGTTATTCTGATAACCGATGTAATATTCGATAGTCCTCTTTGGATAAGTAACCGTTGCGAGGGTTTTGCAATAGCTGCCGTTTATAGTGCCACAGCGGCCATTGCTATCTTTAACGTTGTGCTTGAAAGTGATTTTGGTGGCCTTGCAGAGTCCGCGTCCGGTTTCGGCGGTGCAATATTCGCCGGAGACTTTGGTATTATTTGAGACGGTTACCCTAGCTGTAGCGGTAATGTTGTTGGTAGTAGTGGCATATACGGTCGTAGTGCCCTTTTTTATGCCAGTGATTCTACCGTTGTCATCGACTGCGACTATGGATGAATTCGTGCTTACCCATTTGAGCGTTTTATCATCGGTATTTGCTGGGGTAAAACGAGGGATAATATTTTTAGCGCCTTTCGGTGCAATGGTATAATTGGCGCTATCGAATGTGAGTGCAGTAGCTAAGATCGGTTTTGGAACAGTGATTGTTTTGCTGTCACTTTTGTCGTCTGCGGTGACGGTTATAGTGGCGGAACCTGGCGAAACGCCAACAACGCGACCCTTATTATCGACGGTCACGACATTTTCGTCGCTAGTTTTCCAAGTGAGCTGGCGATTGGTGGCGTAATCTGGGATTACTGTAGCGCGCATGGCGGCATTCTGACCGATTTTGAGAGTAGATACACCGCCGAGCACGACGGATTTTACGGGGATATTCTCGGATTGACCTTCGCTTCCGCCATTACCGTTATTGCTACCGCTGCTAGATTGGCCGGCAGTCGGCTGCTTGCCATCGATTGAGTTGAGAATAAGGTTAGTAATTGCAAATGCCATTAGGGTGACGACTAATCCGATTAAGGAATACATAATGGTGCTTTTTGCGGTTCTAACTTTGTTGGAGTCGCCCATAGACGTCATGTAGGTAATGCCGCCAATAATGATAGCGACAACCGCCATAATACCTACCCAAAGATAGATTTGATTTAGAACGTTTTTGACGCGCTCTTGGAGTGCGGCCTCTTCGTTTTTGCCCTTTTCGCCGCATAATCTAGGATCGTCTATTCCGGCTAATTCGCAGGCGTCGCTCGCATAGGATAGTTGTGGCGTAAAGATTGTTAGGTTGGTAGCTAGCAGAGTGACTGCAAAAAAACTGATAATAATGCTAGATAGCGAGAGTGCTTTTCTCATTAGCTAATGCTCCCATGCATTGATTAATATAGGCTTCTGGCTTATGACGCATAATATCTGTCTCGCTATATTGTTGGCTAAGCTCATGGAGTGCTTTCATGCCGACATTGAAGTAATCTTCTTCGCTGTGCTCTGGGTTGTTGCGCGCGCGAATGCGAGCAATAACGCGAATATTATCGCCAAGCTCGCGGTAAACATCGTGCAGACTATTCTCGTAATAGGCTTCGAGTTCTTGATAAATTTCGCTAACACGATCGAGATCTTCCGTATCAAATGGTGGTTGAATGTCGTCGCAACTAAGGGTTATTTGAGCGTTGTATTCCATGAGCTCTTTGATCCTGATTGCATCGTCGGGATATCTATCAAAAGCAATGTCACAAATCGCGATGTATCTGTTGATAGCTGTGCGCGCTAGCCAGCCGGGGTTGTGATCGATGAAGATGTTATAATCTGGATTATTTTGTTGCTGTTCGGCGATATCTTTGATGAGGGCTGCTTTTGCAATCAAAAATAAATCATCTTCTTCGTATGAAGAGTTTTCGTACTCGGGAACGATGATATCGATTAGGTGATCTAGATCGTTCATACTTGTGCTTATTATAGCATTACGGCTTATTTATGAGTATGTTATTCATGGATAAGCTTGACTATTTTGCTGTTTTATGCTATTATATATAAGATATAGTGACTTGTTTACTTTTTGCTCTTTGGGAGGTTGGAGAATGAAAACTATAGACAGAAAGGCGTTGAGGCTACTTGCTATTACGGTAGTATTGAGCATTCTGGGCCATTTTCGCATTCGGGGCGGCTTCTTTATTGGTGGCAGTATATGGATTGAATACGTAGCAATCGCAGCAGTCTTCATACTGGCTGTCGCAACGGTTGGCCTTTTACTGTGCATGTCTATTGAGCACAGTAAAAGAGGTTGGGTGGAGCTGTTATTCTGTGCGACTTGCGGCAAGATTATCGGCGAGTCGTTGGCGATGTATTACGACTGCGGTCGCCTTGCGGTATATGCATTAATACTGCTCCATGTGTCTGCATCTTGCACAGCTCTGATTGGCTTTTGTGGCGGCAAGGTGAAGACGATGATTTCGTGGATTCTGTTTGGCGCTGGCCTATCTCTGGTGTGCGATTATGTTCTCTATGGCTTAATGGGGCTTAGGACTGGCGCTAAGTGGCTCTATTTTGTACATTCGCGTCCCGCCGTGGACTATATCGTGATTGTGGTGGCGCAGTTGATTGTGCTCGCTGCCTTACTGGCCGAGGACCGAGTCATGTCTATGTCGATAAATAAAATTGGCATGTGTGGTGCTGTGGCTGTTGGCGTTGTTTCAATATCGGCATCGCTGGATGAATTTGCATTTGGGGGTACGACGAGTTTGGCTTGGCGTACGGTGCGTCTGGTTGTTTTGTTGTTTTTGGTACTATTAGTATTCTTACGCTCGGATACAAACAAGTAGTACGGCCCCTCCTCCAAAAAATAAATTATACCCCCGGTGAAGAGCTGGGGGCACTTTCGTTGTAGAAAAAAGAGGATAAGCTTGATTTTGTCTTCGCTTTGTGTTATAATATACTGATATAGCGTTTTTTGAAATGTTTGTACATTAAAAAGGAGGTGGACGATGTTGAATAAAAATAAAAGTGCGCAAATGGCGATGCTGTTTGTCCTTGTTGCCGTATTCACGGTAATCGGGCACTATTATGACCGCATACCTGTGCCTAATGTGTACGTTTTTGGAATGTACGTATATGGGGTAGCGGCTGTTGTTGCTTTCGTTATAGTAGCGCTTTTTGTAATAGCTCTACTCTGGAGGCACTTCGGATGGCCGATGGGGGAGATGGTCAACTTAGCCGTCTATGCTGCTTGCGGGAAGGCGCTTGGGGAGATTGTTGCATTGTCGTTTCAGCGGCCCTTTAGTCCTCCGCAGCCATACGCTGTGGCGATGATTGGTTTAGTTATGGTGGTTGGCTATGTGATGGCTAGGCTATTTGGTGACGGCCGATATGTCTTGTCTCATATTATAGCCGCAACGGCCTATTGCCTTTTTTGTGATTATGTCTTACTGGGGGTGTGGGGCATAAAACATGGCCAGGGGTTGAGATTCTTTTCGGATAGCTATCCTGAGGCACTATCTATTTATAGTATAGAGGGTATCCTTCTGATGATGGATATATTGCTCTTGATCAATGACTTCGCAATGGTGATACGGCTTTCTGCCGTTGGCATATTAATGTTTGTCAGTAATGGCGTTTTGTTCATTGCGTCTTGTCATGGAGGTAATCGCATCACGCCAATGATGCGCATAACAGTGATTTTTTTGGTTATCTATACCTTAATGTACGCATTTGAGCTCCTTTTGACTTTAATTAGAGAGAGAATCAAGCGCAAGAATGAGGAGGCAGCTCACTGATAATAATGGTGGCCTAGATGACGATTGAGAAATACATGTATGGCACTTAGGCTTTTCCACTCCTGCACGCCCCCAACGAAGAGTTGGGGGCGCTTTTAGTGTACTAGTAAAGGCGTAAGCAAATTGACTTTTTTGGCAAAATTTGGTATAATTATGAAATGGCAAATAAATCTTCGATAGATGATCAGAATGTGATTAGAATTCGTGGCGCACGGGCTAATAATCTCAAGAATATTGATATTGATATTCCGCGCGACAAACTAGTCGTAATTACGGGGCTTTCTGGTTCAGGTAAGTCTTCCCTGGCCTTCGATACAATCTATGCCGAGGGGCAGCGCCGCTACGTAGAATCACTCTCTTCTTATGCGCGCATGTTTTTGGGCGTAATGGATAAGCCAGACGTAGATATGATTACGGGTCTTTCGCCGGCGATTTCGATTGATCAAAAGTCCACTTCTCGCAATCCGCGCTCGACCGTAGCTACAGTGACTGAGATTTATGATTATTTGCGTCTGCTGTTTGCGCGTATTGGTGTACCGCATTGTCCAATTTGTCACTCTGAAGTGGCGCGTCGGACGGTGCAGGATATTATTGACCAGGTTATGGCTTGGCCAACCGCATCGAAACTAATGGTGCTGGCGCCGATAGTTCCGCAAAAGAAAGGCTCTTTTTCGCATATTGGCGAGCAGTATTTAGCTAAGGGCTTTGCGCGAGCGCGTGTGGATGGCGTGATTTATGCTCTCGATGAATGGCCAGAACTAGACAAGAATCTGCGTCATGATATTGAGATTATTGTGGATCGTTTCGTAATGGCGCCAGATTTGGAAAGTCGTGTCTCGCAGTCGGTTGAGCAGGCTTTGGATTTGGGTGATGGCATTATGCAAGTTTTATGTATTAAAGATAACTCGACGGCGATTGGTCAGAATAATATCAATACTAACGGTGCGGAGATTGTTACCTATTCGCAACGTTATGCCTGTCCAAACCACCCAGATGAATTGATCCCAGAATTAGAGCCACGCCTCTTCTCTTTTAATGCGCCACAAGGCGCCTGTCCGACTTGTACCGGTCTTGGTACGCGGATGGAAATCGATCCATCACTAGTTTTGAACCCGAATCTGACGATCGCTGAGGGTGGAATCCGTCCATATAACCGTATCAACCAGGATTCTTGGTGGCTAAAACGCCTAACGGCTGTAGGTGAGAAACACGGTTTTTCTACGCGCGTGCCAATCCGTGAACTATCTGAAGACGCGATTCATAAGATTCTTTATGGCACGGGTGACGATAAATATCACGTAAGATTAGGCAATGGTTATGAATATGATTCAGTTTATGAAGGGGTTATTCCGAACCTCGAAAAACGTCATCGCGAAACGGAATCGGATTTTGTGCGTAAGGATATCGAACGTTTTATGCGCGAGCGGGTTTGTCAGACTTGCCATGGAGCGCGCTTAAAGCCAGTGGTGCTAGCGATTACGATTCATGATTTAAACATTATGGATATGTGCGCGATGGATGTAGACCAGACTTTAGATGTGCTAAATTCAGATTTGGGCTTGACTGAAAATGAAGAAATGATCGCGCGGCCAATCTTGAAGGAAATTAAGGCGCGCGTAGGTTTTATGAAAGATGTTGGCTTGAATTATCTTGAGCTTGGGCGCTCGGCGGCAACGTTGTCGGGCGGCGAGGCGCAGCGCATTCGCTTGGCGACGCAGATTGGTTCTGGTCTGCAGGGGGTGCTTTATGTACTAGATGAGCCGTCGATTGGTTTACATCAGCGTGACAATGACCGTTTGATTGCGACATTAAAACATTTGCGCGACCTGAAGAATACTGTAATAGTAGTTGAGCACGATACGGATACGATAAAGCAGGCAGATTATTTGATAGATATTGGTCCAGGCGCCGGCGTGCATGGTGGCAAAGTGGTTTCGGCTGGTACGCCCGATGAGGTGGCGAAAGATCCAAATTCTGTGACGGGAAAGTATCTTTGCGGTAAAGCAAAAATAGAGGTACCCAAGAAACGCCGCAAGCCGTCTGGGAAGTTCTTGGAAGTAATCGGTGCGCATGAAAATAATCTCAAAAATATCGACGTGAAGTTTCCGTTGGGCGTACTAACTGTTGTTTCCGGTGTGTCTGGTTCTGGTAAATCTACCTTGGTAAATGAGATTTTGGCAAACGAATTACTGGCACGATTAAATCGCGCGCAGACTGTGCCGGGTGCACATGAGCGGATTGACGGCATTGAGTATCTTAATAAGGCGATTGTGATTGATCAATCGCCAATTGGTCGCACGCCACGTTCAAATGCGGCCACTTATACAGGAGTCTTTAATTATATTCGTGATTTATTTGCCGAGCAGCCAGAGGCGCAAGTGCGTGGCTACAAGCCTGGTCGCTTCTCTTTCAATGTTAAAGGTGGACGTTGCGAGAACTGCCAGGGTGACGGTGTAATAAAGATTGAAATGCATTTCTTGCCAGATGTATTTGTAACCTGCGACGCTTGTCATGGTAAACGTTACAATCGTGAAGCGTTGGAAGTTAAGTTTAAAGGCAAAACGATTGCGGATGTGCTTGAAATGACGGTAGACGAGGCGGTAGATTTCTTCAAGAATTTGCCGTCAATTGCGGGAAAATTGCAGACACTGCAAGAAGTTGGCTTAGGATATATTCGCCTGGGTCAGCCCGCTACGACATTTTCTGGTGGCGAGGCGCAGCGCATTAAGCTTGCGACGGAATTGAGTCGCAGATCGACTGGCAGGACCTTGTATATCTTGGATGAGCCGACTACGGGCTTGCACTCAGATGACGTTAAAAGATTGTTGTCTATTTTACAACGTTTAGTATCTGGTGGTAATTCGATGATAGTGATTGAGCATAATCTGGATGTAATAAAAAGTGCGGATTGGATTATTGATATGGGGCCTGAGGGTGGCCAGGGTGGTGGTAAAGTGGTAGCTACGGGTACGCCGGAAGATGTTGCGCGTAACTCGAAGTCTGAAACTGGTAAGTATTTGAAGAATATCCTATAAACGAGACATATCTAGAGGTGCTTACGCTTGTCATCCCCTGCTATTTAGGGTAAAATATGCACAAGGATAAAATAGGAAAATTTTATGAGCGAAGATAAATTGTCTCTCGCAAAACGCGAGTTGACTGGTAAAAAAGTTAAAGGTTTGCGCGAACAAGGATTAATTCCTTCTGTCGTGTTTGGTGGCGGTAATGACCCTATTTTGACGCAATCACCTTACAATGAGACTGAGAAAGTTCTTTTGAACGCTGGCTATCACTCGCCAATTGATTTGGATATTGCTGGCAAAAAACAGATGGCGCTAGTAAAGGTCGTTCATCTTGACCCCGTGAAAGGCACGATTCAGAACGTTGAATTTCAGGCAATCTCCGCAAATCAGGTCGTAGAGGCGACTACTCCGATTGAAATCGTGGACTTTGAAAAGTCTGACGCAAGTAAGGCTCACTTGACGATTCTTCAGGTTATGGAGGAAATTGACGTCAAGGCTAAGCCGGCTGATCTTCCAGAGGCTATTATTGTTGACGCTTCCGGTTTGAAGACTGTTGAAGATGGCATTGCGATTGCCGATCTTAAGCTTCCGAAGGGTGTTGAATTAGCCGACAAAGAGCTCGATCCAGAAACCGCCATTGCGAATGTCTATGATCCAGCACAAGAAGCCGCCGACCGCGAGGCTGAGGCGGAAGCTGATAAAGCTGCCGAAGAAGCTCGCGCCGCAGAAGCGGAAGCTGCCGCAAGCGAAAAAGCCGAATAAGACTATCCTAGTTTTAGTAAAGCAGGACATTAAACGTCCTGCTTTTTGTTGTAACGTAAAACCACCAGCTAGGCTGGTGGTTCCGTTTAGGTTTACCGATGAGTCAAAAAACTCCTTTTTGTTATGCTTTTCATATAGCCTGTCAGCTAGATAAATATACAAAAAGGAGTTTTATGTCCGTTAACGATATAAATAGTTTAAG
>JAIKZA010000001.1 GCA_024682595.1 Candidatus Saccharimonadota bacterium
CTTAACGGCTACGCTGCTGGCGACATCAATCGCATTCGTACGCAGTTACAAGAATTACTCGATTCGGGCATCAAACCCGAAATTATTGCCGAAAATCTCATCTCTGACATTCTCAATAATCCGCAGCCTATCCACTTGGCCCTGCTAGAAAAACTACTCGACGTCTCCCGCTCAGCCTACCCAAATGCCAAACTCTTACTAGCATTAATCCCACAAAATACACCTATAACTGCGCCAACATATATTGCACCAGCACCCGCCACCACTCCAAAAATCAAACCGGCACCACAACCAATCATAAAACCCACTCCAAGCCCAAAAACATCAACCGCCACATCGCCAGAACCCGCTCCAGCCAAAGAGTCCACCCAAGCAGAAGCTCCCGCGCCAGCACCAGAACCCGCACCGCAAGAGCCAGCACCGGCCACCAAATCCACGCCAAACACGCAGCCGTCAGCCACACCAGAACCTAGCGCTGATAATGCGGAAATCTGGAATAGCATCCTGCTTCATTGCCAAGAAAATATACCCGGCATCTACCGCTATCTACAGGATTCTGACTACGTGTTCGGAAACGACACGATTACTATCTATGCCCGAAAAAAGTTCAACAAAACTCAAATCGCCAAGAAAGTGCCTATGATTGCCGAATTCCTAGGCGGAAAATATACTATTGAAGTAACAGACGAAACGCTCAACAAGGATGCCGAGATGGCCGCCATTGCAGAGCTAATGGGCGGGGGAGAGGAGGTGCAAATCGATGCCGAATAATACAAAAAATGCCGCTGAACGCATTCCGCCACAAAATCTTGATGCCGAAAAATCTCTCCTTGGCGCAATTCTTATTTCCGAAGAATCATTACCAGATGTTACGGAAATTCTCAAACCGAATGATTTTTACGACGAACGCCATCGCCACATCTATAGTGCCATGTGGAATCTATACGAACGCCACAACCCCGTTGATCTTTTGACCGTTCGCAACGAACTGAAGAAGAAAAAACTCACCGAAAAAGCCGGCGGCTCCGCCTACTTATCCGAATTAGCCAACTTCGTACCTACCGCCGCCCACGCTAAGGCATATGCCGAAATCGTCAGCAAAGCCGCTGTACGCCGTCGCCTCATCGCCGCCGCCGCCAATATTACCGAGAACGCTTACAACGAGGATTCAGAAACGTTGGAACTCCTTGGCGAAGCTGAACGTTCACTCTATGAAGTGTCTGAGCAAAACGTGCATAACGACCTAGTGTCTATCTCTGATTTACTTTCCGAAACCTTCGACTTGCTTGAAAGCTTACACGAAAACAAAGGTAGTATCGCAGGATATAAGACTGGCTACCCGGATCTCGACCGCGTTACGGCCGGTTTTCATAAATCCGACTTAATCATCCTCGCTGCTCGCCCAGCCATGGGCAAAACCGCACTTGCATTAAATTTTGCTAGCAATGTAGCTCGCATCAATAATAAGTCCGTACTATTATTCTCCCTCGAGATGGGCAAACAGCAGCTAATAAACCGTATGCTTTCCGACGCATCCGGCATCGAATCTTTCAAGCTCGAAACTGGCAACTTTTCTGGCGATGATTTTTCGCAAATATCTGAAGCTATGGCTGAACTCTCCGAGTTGCCAATCTTCATCGACGACACTCCTGGTCTTACAGTAATGGAAATGCGCACTAAAGCCCGTCGCGCCGCGCACGAGCACGAAATCGGCTTAATTATCGTAGACTATCTCCAGCTTATGTCGGGCTCATCCAAGCGCGCTATGGATAATCGCGTACAAGAAATCTCCGAAATCTCTCGCGGCCTAAAATTAATCGCCCGCGAGCTCAACGTTCCAGTCATAGCACTATCGCAGTTGTCTCGTACCGTTGAATCCCGTAGTCCGCAAATTCCAATGCTATCCGATCTCCGTGAGTCCGGCTCCATCGAGCAGGACGCCGATATTGTCATGTTCCTGTATCGCGAAGATTACTACAATCCCGAAACCGAACGTCAGAATATTACCGACCTCATTCTCGCTAAGCATCGCCGCGGTGCCACTGGCACAGTCGAGCTCTACTTCGATAAAGCCAGGGTTCGCTTTATGTCACTCGACAATAAGCATGAGTAGTTCACTTGCACTATACAAAGTCAACATGTTAAAATTAGCACAGTGAAAAAATGGATTAAAATACCTTTTTTGTATCGTCAGCGCTTCATCTTAGGATACATATTCCTACTTCTAGTATTTGCTGGATTGCTTAGCTTTTTGCCGAGCATTGCGCCGGGCGGCATTAGCTCGGAAGAAATGCAATCTGTTGTCACGTCGCAAAAAGTCGACCGCAATTTTATCACAAATGGCCAAGTTATCGATTTGCCATACCGCGTCATACAAAAAGCCATCATCAACGTGTTTGGTTTAACCTTATATACCATCAAATTGCCATCTATTATTATAGCCGTGCTAACTGCGCTATTTCTCATCCTTCTCCTCAACCGTTGGTTTAAATCCGATGTTGCCATCATTGGTTCAATCTTAACTACACTATCTGTTGCTTTTTTATTCCTCGCCGGTTTTGGCACGCCAAGTATCATGTATGTCTTTTGGCTTGCCGTTATTATATGGCTAGGTTCTAAAATCATTGGCAACGAACATACACACCCATTATTAGTCATATCTTTTGCCACCTGCGTGGCACTATCGCTCTATACGCCACACATGATCTATATCGCACTCGGCATCGCCATTGCCGGCATCACTCACAAAGATATGCGCGCATCGCTCAAGCAAATAAAAGTTTACCAACTTATCCTAAGTATCAGCATTTTCGCAATACTTATTGCGCCACTAGTTATCAGCGGTGTCTTCAACTCTTCCGTTCCCGTACGATTAATATTTACAGAGAGCATAAACACTTATATCGACAATATTTCAAACTCTTTCGCGCCATTCTTCAGCTTTATTAGCGCTTACAATAGTGTGTATCTCGCTCCGCTATTTGGTCTCGCCACGGTCTCCCTAATTATTATCGGCGCCTTAGCCTCAATGGGGAAGCTGTTTACCACGCGCAATACTATTGTTAGTCTCCTAATCATCTACTCCATCATTGTAGCTGGATTTAATCCAAATGCCGCCATATCTATCATTATTCCAATCGCCATCCTTACAACTGCCGGTATTGAGTCAATTATTCAAAAATGGCATTCACTTTTCCCAGAGAACCCATACGCTCATATCATTGGCGCACTCCCAATAGTAGTCATTGTACTATTTATTATTTATTCAGACTTGTCTCATTTTATTTTCGGTTATCATTACACGCCTTCAGTCGCAAACAATTTTAATAATGACATTACTCTTATTAGCGAAAACCTAAAAAGCGGCACAGTACTAATCATGGCCGACACGCATAAAGACCATGACTTCTATAAATTACTTGAGGCAAAAAACAACCTGACTATTATGTCTCAGGTTCCCGAGCGCAACGACCTACCAATCGCCTCACTCGGTGAACCACTAAAAGACGAAAAACTCGAGTTGAAACAGATTATTACATCGCCAAAGAGGCTAAATTCTGCTAGACTATACATATACGAAAAAATTACTACTGAAAAACAAGGGAGTTAGACTATGGGTGCCACTATGGACCAAATGAAAATGATTAACCAATTGCGCAAAACGCAAAAGGAACTCAAGAATGAGATTGTCGAAGTTGAAGCTGGCGACGGCGCTGTAGTTATTCAAATTACCGGTGAGCTAAAAATCAAAAAAGTTGAACTTGATCCAGAAAAAATTGACCTCGACGACATCCACGAGCTTGAGCGTTGGATTGAAAACGCCATGCGCGACGGCTACGCCAAAGCACAAGAAATCGCAACCGACAAGATGAAGCCACTTATGGGCGCACTTGGCAACTTTGGCATGTAATTATGCTTCCTAGCGCACTGAATGATTTAATTGACGCCCTCGGGCGCCTACCTGGCGTTGGTTCGCGCACAGCCGAACGCTATGCTTACTTTTTATTAAAAGCAGATAGCAACATTTCGGATAAAATCGCCAACGCGCTAGAAAACCTGCATTCCGGCGTCAAAAACTGCCCGATTACTTTTGCTATCATGGACGCTAGCGAACAAGTCTCGCCACTCTATGATGACCCCACTCGCGATAAGAGCACCGTATTAGTCGTTGAGGAGCCACTCGATATTTACGCAATCGAGCATACTAAAGCCTTTACTGGCACCTACCACGTACTTGGTGGAGCCATATCGCCAATGGACGGGATCACGGCCGACAAGCTCCACATCAAAGAATTAATTGAACGCATCGAGAACGACTCCGTCAACGAAGTTATTATCGCCACTAACCCATCAGTAGAAGGCGAATCTACTGCCGTTTTACTCGAAAAACTCCTCCACGAAAAGTATCCCGAGTTAAAAATCACTCGTTTGGCTCGTGGCCTACCGCTTGGCGTCTCACTCGAATACGCCGATCAAATCACTCTTACCTCGGCACTAAATAACCGAACTAATCTATAGCCAACCGTCTCGGCAGTGCTTTTCATTGCGGCGGAAGTCGCAAAGATCAAAAAGAAACGATGACTTTTAGAAACCGGGTGCCACCATGCACCCAGTCATTTTTTACATTCCTGGAACAGGGAAGATTTCGGCAATTTGCCGTACTTCTTCATGAATCGCGGCTAGTTCGCTCGCAAATGCTGCCTCCGGTTGCTTGCCGCCACTTATTTCAACACTAATTTCCGCCAAACGACGCATCCAACCGCCAATTTTTACCATCTCGGCACGGTTCATGCCACGTGTCGTAATTGCGGCCGTGCCAAGGCGAATCCCTGAAGGCTTGAATGGCGGCAGAGTATCGTTCGGAATCGCATTTGCATTTAATGTCAAACCAACTTTGTCCATCATAATTTCCATAATTTTGCCATCGATACCAAATGACGCCATCATATCAATCAAAATCAAATGATTTTCAGTTGTGCCACCAACAATCTTAAATCCATGCGTCGTTAACGTATCCGCCAAAACCTTCGCATTGCTCACTACGTCGCGAGCATAATTTTGGAAGGATACTTGTTCCGCCTCATAGAAAGCAACCGCCTTAGCTGCAATTATATGCATTAGCGGACCACCTTGCGTACCAGGGAAGACGGAGCGATCAATCAATGTTGGAATATTATCCAAAGTACGCTCAGGCTTCTTTAATGGATTACTCACCGTACCGCGACTCAAGATTAAGCCACCGCGCGGACCACGCAATGTCTTATGCGTAGTAGTTGTCATGACATGAAAACCATAATCGAGCGGATTCGGGTGTGCACCGCCAGCAATCAAACCCGCCACGTGAGCCATATCGGCCATCAATAAACAATTAGGAATATTTTTGCCAATCTCTACAATTCGTTCAAAATCTGGAATCTTCGAAAACGCCGAATAGCCAACCAAAATAATTTTAGGCTGATATTGAGCAGCAAGCTGTCTCATTTCTTCGTAGTTAATATCGCCAGTTTCCGGATCAGTCCCATAGGCCACAAAATTATAAATTTTTGCACTTTGTGTTACCGGCGAGCCGTGCGTAAGATGGCCACCGTGGCCCAAATTCATACCAAGAACCGTATCGCCAGGATCCAGCCACGCATTATAGACGGCATTATTTGCCTGAGCGCCAGAATGCGGCTGCACATTTGCATGATCGGCATGAAATAATCTACGCGCCCGCGCAATCGCTAATCGCTCAACCTTGTCGGTATTTTCCTGACCGCCATAATAACGATAATTCGTCGGTTCATTAGCCAACACATCATCATCCGAACCGTCCAAATCGCTAAAACCAGGATATCCTTCGGAGTACTTATTCGTAAAGACCGACCCCATCGCTTCTAACACCTCGCGCGAAACATAATTCTCACTCGGAATCAGCTCTAGGCCTTCGCGCTGACGCTGCTTCTCCGCCTCAATTAAATCAAATATCTTATTATCTTTCACCGAAAAACTCCTTTCAATTACTCGTACACCGTTGCAAAGATTTTCTATCTATATATTAGCATTTTTATTGAACGCCATGCTATTGTCGTAAAAAGTTCAGCACCTTTGCAACATAGTTAGCTGGCAATAGCCAACAAAAAAGGACGAGTCATATACTTTGTTTAATACCACTTAAATAAAGGAGGCCCGTCCTATGAGTTATTCTACCAACCCTAGCCTAGAAAAAGCGAGAGGAAAAGCAATGAAATTACTTTTCGTAGATGAATTATCCGTTCAAATAGTTGCGGATAGATTTGGCGTGAGCCGTACAACTATCTGGAGATGGAAACGT
>JAIKZA010000004.1 GCA_024682595.1 Candidatus Saccharimonadota bacterium
GAATCACTCTTGCCAGTACGCTCATCATGCACACAAGTCAAAATACCTTTAGTTAAATACGCTTGATGACGCAAATAGTTAACTACCCAATCGTAATCAAAAACAACCGTTTCTTTAAAGATAGTTTCATCAGGATAGAAAGTGATGCTTGTACCGTGTTTCTCGGTTTTGCCCGTTACGCCAAATGGCACCACAGTTTTGCCGGTATCAAACTCGATATGATGAACTTTACCATCTTTATAAACCTCCGCTACCATATGTTTCGATAGCGCGTTTACCACTGACGAACCTACACCGTGCAGACCAGATGACACTTTATAACCGCCGCCACCAAATTTACCACCTGCGTGCAGGATTGTTAATACTGTCTCTAACGCAGACATTTTTGTTTTAGGATGAATATCGACCGGAATACCACGACCATCATCATCTACTCGACAGCCGCCATCTGCTAGCAATGTGACCGTAACGCAAGTTGCATAACCCGCAATCGCCTCATCGATTGAGTTGTCGGCAATTTCTTTGATTAAATGATGTAAACCGTCATATCCAGTTGAGCCGATGTACATACCAGGACGCTTACGAACTGGCTCTAGTCCTTCAAGAACTTGAATCTCCTCAGCATTATACTCATCCGCCCCACCGGACTTCTTAGTTGCAGCCATAGAATACTTACCTCAACTTGATATTTAATACATATATAATAATATGCTATTCCCCTCATAAAATCAAGTCTAAGCCCCCTATTTTCGCATCTAAGGGCCTTTTCAGCGCCAACGCAGTACGATGCCGTCTTCGTCGTCTTTAACGGCATTAGCGACGCTCTGATTCGCTTGATTCGGCGTAACAGTCGTTTGTGTTACTGGAGTAGACGTAGTCGGAGCCACCGCCTGCTGACTTACGTTCAAAACTTTACGCGGTTCATGTTGAATTTTTAGCTTGGCGTCAGCCTTCAGGAAGTCATTTGTCGCCTTCTTAGTTTCGTTCACCGTCGTATTCGCCGCATTTTCTGCAGCCGTCGCCGTCCAAGTGGAACCAGTTGACATCTCTATTAATTCCTCAGCCGCATCTAGCTTGTGCGCGTTTGAGTCGTGCTGAATGTTTAAAGCAGTAGGGTTAGGTGCCGGTTGCGACGCAGGCTTAGCTGCAGGTTGCACTACCTGTTGCGGCGCAGGAATAGACGTAACGCTAGGTCGCTCTGCAACCATCGGCTCTGGAGTCTGCATAGGGGTAGACACGGAGGTAGGCACAGGAGCTTGCGCCGTAATCGACTGCGCCCCATTTAATGCGGCCGACCCTTGCGCTGACGACGTCGCCACTTTTTTAATCGGTTTTGGCGCCTCTATATTTGGAGCAGCCGGCTTCTTCGCTCCTCCTTTTATTGTCAAGTTATCTTCCATTGCTTTCGAAGCGTCTTCGCGACTCTTTTTACCAAGTTGTGCCTTCTTCTCTAGCCAAGAGTCTAAGAAATTCTTCTTTGGCTTAGCTACAGGCTTTTGATTATTAGCCGCCACCGTTACCCCCGCAACCGTCGCAGTGGCCGGCTTGGCAGTAGTGTCAGCAGCCGGCTTGGCCTTATCCTTCTCATCCGTAGCCGCCAGGCGCGCATCGATTTCTGCTTCAACTTCTGCACGCGGACGACCATACTTCGACAAAGCATAGGCCTTCATGCGCACCATCAGCTCATCGCTACTATCGCCCATCGGTGGCAACAAACTAATCGTAAATGGCGAAGTTGGCATGTCAAACATCATCACTGTCGCTATCGCACAGAAATTCGGCTGTTTATGCAAATCTTCCGCCGTAAATACTGGCGAAAAGGCTTTTTCCATCAACTCCGCATCCGTCACGCCAAGACGACCAGACATAATCGTACCAACGTTGCCAAGCAAAGCTTCGCGAATTTTATCCGTCAACTGCGTCATGAACTGGTTCGCCAAAACAAGATTCAAACGATATTTGCGCGCCTCAGACAGAATCGACTCAAAGCTCTCCGTTGCAAAGTTCTGAAACTCGTCCACGAACAAACAGAAATCTTGACGTTCATCTTCCGGAATATCCTGACGACTCATCGCCGCCGCCTGGAACTTCATTACGAAAATCATACCTAGAAGCTTTGCATTTAGCTCACCAGTCTTACCTTTCGATAGGTTAACCAACAAAATTTTCTTATTATCCATGATTTCGCGAATATTGAAGCCCGACTTAGTCTGACCCAAAATATTGCGCATCATCTTATTCGAAAGGAACGGACCCCATTTCGACACAAACCAGCTCGTCACCTCGCCCGCATCGCTTGACTTTTGTGAAGCTGGAAATTCCTTCGTCCAGTAATCATATACTGTCTTATCCGTAACATATTGCAACTTCGACTTTACGAATTCTGGGTCAATGAAGCATCTTGGAATATCGATAAAGGTACCGCCTTCTGGGTCGCTCATCAATAACAACGCCGCATTGCGGAACATGTGCTGTGCGCGTGGACCAAAAATACCCTGGTTACCCGGATCGTACAATGAAGTAAGCATATTAATACCTTCCTGCACAATAAAGTCTTTCTGATCTTCATCGGTAAATTCAAACATATTCATACCGACCGGATTACCCATATTACCCGGCTCGAACACGATAATGTCATCCATGCGCTCTTGTGGCACTTTCGATAACAGCAATTCAATTGCATCGCCGTGCGGATCGATAAATGCAAAACCACGCCCGTCGCACATATCCTGATAAGCAATATTGGTAAGCAAAATAGATTTACCCATACCAGTGGAACCAATTACATAAGTGTGACGACGACGGTCCTTATCGCGTAAACGAATTATTTTTTCTTCACCACGGAATTTATTGACACCTAAAATCACACCATCTTCAGCTAACTTCGCCGGGCCGTCCACCTGCTTCGTAGCCTGGCGCTCAACTTGCGATGTCGGAATTGAGTTTTGCGATGGCAAGTGGAATAAGCTCGCCATTTCTACGCTATTCAACACCATACTGCGTTGAGTCTGCGGAAAAATGCGCAATATATAATCACGCACTAAATCTTCTGACCGATTCAGTATGTCGTAACGAAAACCGTTATATTGAGGTAGGTCATATTGAGAAAAAATTGCTACTACCCCATTTAACAAAGACTCCGATCGCGCTTTGCTACTAGAACTGGCGACTATGCGCACTAAAACTTCAAAACCAGGATACTTCGTCTTTTCTTCGATCTTCTGAATCTCTTCTTGTTGTAGATTTGTTAAGACTTTGTTCTCATCTTGATATTTTTCATGCTCTGAAGGCGGCTCCCATAATGCACGTGCAACGTCGCCAACAAAATTACCAGCATTGTATACAGCACGGTTAATTAAATTACCCGTACTATTTTTCCATTTCTTGCCGTCTTTTATATTTTGTACTCGCTCAAGCGATTTTTGTACCCA
>JAIKZA010000018.1 GCA_024682595.1 Candidatus Saccharimonadota bacterium
ACGGTAGCTTTATAAGCCTCGAAATCAGTACGTTCAAGATACTTGAGAAGTTTCTTGCGTTGACCAACCATTTGAATAAGACCGCGCTTAGCCATAAAGTCGTGCTTATTGGCCTTGACATGCTCGGTAACTTCTTTGATACGTTCAGTCAAAATCGCAACCTGCACCTCTGGGGAACCGACGTCCTTATCACTACGAGCGAGCTTCTTGATCGCCTTAGCCTTGTTATCTTTTGTAATCATATTGGGGTAATTTTAACACAGAACTTAAAGAGTTGCAAGGCGCAACTTATAGGCATCTTCCTAGCCGCTGACTCTTTTATGTTTTTCGATACGTTTTAGAATCGCCAATACAAACAGGCAAAGTAGAGACGTCGTGAAGCCAACCGCTAATAACGTTTCGCCCACGTCTATAAATGTATAATATTGAATCTGTAACTGTAGGGGCGGATCCTGATAAGGAATGCCAGCTTTACCTAAGATATAATACAGGCCGACAAATACTATGATTGCACCAGCTATTGCAGTCGACTCGAGCAGTTTTTTGCCTAGCGTTATTAGCCTCTTTGTTTTTTGCTTACTCATTTTCCTCATGCTATTTATTATTCATATATTTAACTAGTGCGGAACGCAAATCTTTGACCGGAAGCACAAACTTGTCTTTGATAGTAGCCGGCGCAATTGCATTCTTAAAACCGAGCTTCTTCGCCTCGGCAATGCGACGATCGGGTGCTACTACACTTCGGATCTCCCCGCCAAGACCAATTTCGCCAAACACGACAACTTTTTCGTCTAGCTTCCGCGCCGCCGCCGCACTAGCGATAGCCATACAAATAGCCAAATCGGCTGCAGAATCGTTTAGGCGTAGACCACCAACTACATTGATAAAAATGTCTTTGTCTTGAAGTTTTAATTTAGTGCGTTTCTCTAAGACAGCAATTAACAGATTGAGACGATTCAAATCGAAGCCAGACGCCGTGCGTTTTGGATAGCCAAAGTTAGTCGGATTAACCAATGCCTGGATTTCTACTAAAAGCGGCCGCGCACCTTCGATAGTGGCCATAATAATACTGCCGTCCGTATTTTGACGCTCGGAAAGAAGTGCCTCGGACGGATTCTTGACCTCCGAAAGACCTTTATCGGCCATTTCGAATATTGCTACTTCCGCCGTAGAGCCAAAACGGTTTTTTACGGCGCGAACAGTCTTAAAACCACCATAGCGGTCGCCTTCGAAATTGAGCACAACATCTACAAGATGCTCGAGAACCTTTGGTCCAGCCAGAGTGCCGTCTTTTGTAACGTGGCCAACGATAATAACCGCAGTATTGCTAGTCTTCGCAGCGCGTATTATCAGGTTACCGCAACCGCTAACCTGACTAACCGTACCTGGGGCCGAGCTAATTTCCGCTAGGCTTAGGGTCTGAATAGAGTCAACTATCACAAGCTCATACTCGCCTTCCTCGATAGTCTTTGCTATATCATTGCCAGACGTCGAGCTAGCAAAATGCAACTGTCCCGAAACAGCACCAAGGCGGACGGCGCGCATTTTAACTTGACTAGCCGACTCCTCACCAGAAACATAAAGAACTTTATGATTATCATTAGATATTTTTGCGCAAATTTGCATTAATAGGGTAGACTTGCCGATACCTGGTTGCCCCGCAAGCAAGCTAACCGAACCTAATAGTATACCGCCACCCAGAACAGTATTAAGATCTAAAAAGCCAGTAGATAAACGCTCGCCAATATCGGTCGACTCGATAGTATTAATCGAGACTGCTTGCATTTTTTTACCAGAAACTGCGCCACGCGCGAGTGCGCCCTTTATTTCTTGCTCGGTAGGCACAACCTGCTCAAGCAAGGTATTCCATTCGCCACAATTTTCGCAACGACCCGCCCATTTCGCATAGCTAGCGCCGCATTTTTGACAAACATATCTCGACTTTTGTTTAACCATATTTACAGTTTAACATGCGAGTTTACCAGAAATAAGCATCAGCTTGGTAGCGTCAGCGGTCGCCTATTGAATAATTGCATGTTTGATGGTATAATAGATAAACTAGTACCTTAATAGCTTGGAGAAGGAGGATGCAATAATGAAAAAATATGCAATTGTATTACTGGTAATCGCGCTGGCACTTTGCGGTTGCGGGAGCAGACGGCCTGCCACCGCTTACGGTGGCGACGACAGACTCGAGGCGCGCACAGAGCAGGAAGGGCCTGAGGATTACGAGGACTATGCCGAGACGGGAGAGCCCGAAAACGACGATGGCCATACTGGTCCGTTCGCCGAGTCCAAAGACTACACGGACGAAGAACTCAAAGAAATAGAGGACCTCTTCGACGCAGCGGACAAGTGGCAGAAGAAATATGCCAAGACGTTCACGTCGGACTATTATGAAGGTTATACCGCAGAAGCGGATGGCGAAAGCTATATCGATTTGACCAAGGCGTTACATGATATCGAGATCGATGTGCGTTTCCACAGGGACAGCAATATAATAGAACTTGCTCCCGATCACGATGTCGGACCTATCGCGTTCGATATAACGGTCGCTTGTCAAGACACTAATAAAGGGAACTATTGCGAAGGATACGTCTGCTTCTTCTTCAATGATCAGCTGATGACCGACATGGACGGCGTGTTGCCCCAGACCGGGAAGGATGTTTGTGTTCCTACGGTCAATGTATTGGTTGATGATGTCCCCTACATGTTCAACACTATGTCGTTCAATGAGATAAGCAATTTCATCCGGTGGGAGCTGAACCGCCCGCTCAATAACCTCAAGGACATGGTTGGGGTTGGCAAAGATAACATCACCTGATCAAAAACAAAACACCCGCGCTAGCGATAGCGCGGGACTTTTTTGGCTTTCTTGTGGTTACTTAATCACTTCGTCGATAATGCCATATTTTTGTGCCTCTTCGGCGGACATCCAATTGTCGCGATCCATATCCTTCTCGACGGTTTTAATATCTTTGCCAGTATTTTTAGACATAATATCGATAGTAAGCTTCTTGAGATACACCCCCTCTCGAAGAGCAATTTCTTGATCGGTAATTTTGCCTTTTGTACCCGAGCTTGGTTGGTGAATCATAATGCGAGCATTCGGCAAGGCGTAACGCTTTCCTTTTGCGCCAGACGCTAGGAGTAGAGCGCCCATTGAGGCTTGCAAACCAATGCCGATAGTTTGAACGTCTGGTTCTATGTAGTTCATCGTATCAATAATCGCAAGGCCATCATAAACCGATCCACCAGGCGAATTGATGTATAATTTAATATCCTTCTTTGGATCTTCGTAAGCCAAATGCAACAGCTGTGCAATTACAATGTTGGCAGTCTGCGGCGTCACTTCGTCGCCCATAAAGATGACGCGCTCCTTTAGAAGGCGCGAATATATATCATAAGCCCGTTCGCCGCGGTTTGTTTCTTCAACCACGGTCGGGACTAAATAATCCTTAACCTGTTCCATATCTTTATGATATATGTTTAGCACTCACAAGTCAAGAGTGCTAATCACTGTTTAGTGATGTCTTCTTCTTTTTTGAAGTTGCTATTAATACTGCCGTAGAGTTCACTAGAGCGAGCGACATTTTGATTATATTGTTTTACAATCTCGTTTGCTTCATCGACTAACTTTGAAAGTTTTTGGTATTCCTCATTTAATGACGCTTGTCGAGCCACGAGCGTGGCTCGGTCCGCGTTAAATGAGCCCCGGTCTGCATAATATCCATCGCTGGCACGGCGATTAAAAACGTCGATATCGCTAGCTAATTTTTCAGATTTTTTGCGATACGACTCAGTGAGCGAATCGATTTGCGCCCTCATGTTATTTATTTTATTCAGCTGCTCATTCATTTCGTTTTGTAGTGAAACGAACTTGCCATTATAAGCTTCAAAATACGAATGGATTTTATCGTGGTTTTTGAAGACTTTGCTGTAATGATCCCGAAGATCTTGTGGTAATTCGGACGGTTCTAGTTCGACGCCAATTATGGAATGAAGTTCATCCACGAAGTTTTCTTCAGAATAAGTCTTCATATGTTCCTTAAGCTGCTCTTCATGTGTTTCGTATACGCGTCGCAATATTGGCTCTAGTTTTTCTTTCGTGTATGGTTTTTCCCGATGCCAATACGCATGAAGTAGCTCGTGCGCAAGCACGGCCTCCTTTATGCCATCCAATTCTTCATTCGCAACGTCATAAACATAAATATGCCAGTCGTCATAACAGCCCAATACCGAAGTCTCAGCCGTAACTGCCGGGCAGCTACGATTAAAATCGTCCGCATTTTGGAGCTCGGCCTTTGAAGCTCGAACAATGCGAGTTCCTTTTTTGGTTAGTTCAATATTTTCGATTGCCTGCGCCATCTCGGCGCTAGGCCGATACGACAGGCTGGTAAAGTTGTCTATAATTGCCTGATAATCGAGAATATATACTAGCGCCACCCCAACGCAAAACGATATCACCCACGAAAGAATATGTTTTTTTACAGATTTTTTCTTAGCTGGTCCCGATTCTGCCATGGGAGCCACTCGAGCTTCGGATATCGTGTCGTTTTTAGGCAGACCTTCATTGCTGGACATCATAGGTTGCGTCTGATTTGGAATTGGGTTCATTTAATTATTCTCTGAGTAGACTTTAGGCGGCGGCTAGTTCTGGATCCTGATTAGCCGAATCGTCAACGACCGTCTTCGGCTCGTCCTCGTATGGCAAAGTGCCACCTAGAAACTTTACCATAGCCTCAAGAGCTGGTAGCACTTTTTCGCCAATGAAAGTCGACTCTTTGCGGTAATAATTGGTTTCCCCCTGGATATATACGGAGCTATCAAAGTCAAAATGGGCCCCATCCCCATATGCGCGATCATGCCAGTTAGCGCTTTTGTCGAGTTTTTCCTGGCTTTTCTTAATCAACTTGCACAACCTGGCAAGTCTCGAGACTGGGAATGTGCTCTTTCCGTAATCAGGAGACGTTACTGCTAGCGCACTTATGCTATTCCCATAATTACGATACACATATTCTCGAACATCCTGCGGTATTTCTGGCGCACCTTCTCGATTTACGCAAAGTACTTCGTTCATATAATCTTCTGGCGTACGCTCCAGCGCATGCTTAATTGCTTGGAACTCTCTATTAGCCTTCAGCGCGCTCTCATGAAGCGCTAATCCAGTGTTTTCATGCCGTTCGGCTAATTCTCTCCGCGTAATCATGAGCTTCTTCATTATTTCGCGTTGCTCATCGGTGAACTCGCCTCTATCTGCGGCGTCACCCTTTTTGCGCATCTCATCCGCTTCGGCTTCGAGCTGGTCAGCATATTCCTCGCGGCTCAGTCCCGTTCTCTCGAGTCTCTTCTGGATGGCTGGGGGGAGCTCGCCGTCTCCGCGCAATATCTTAACGCGAGCGCGATGACTAGCCTCCATAGTGTAGAAGCGTTCTGCTATCTGAGCCTCATTTGGCCTTTCTTTCAAGAGCATCTCTATTATTTGATCTGGCAAATCTTCAGTAGGCGTTCTTTCTCGCAAAAGTCCTACTATCTCCATACGCTGCTTGTAGCTATCTTCATATTCGTCTCGATTTTTACGATCGATTCTAGCCCTATCTAGTGCATTCACGTAGTTATGCAGCTCTTTCCCCCGTTCGGAAAATTGTTCCAAAAACCGCCAATCCTCCCTAGATAACCCGCCGCTTGCTTCTTTGCTTTGCATTATCTTTAATAGCGATTTGCGCCGAGCGTTACCGTCACTGCCGCCTTCGACATCTTCATTAAGCATATCCATAAGCTTTAGGTTTCGCTCAATGCGCAATGCCCCGCCTAGAATTGGCGGCTTATGATTGCGCATTTCGAGAGTGCCACTGTAGCCTTCTTGCTCGATTTTGTTCTTTATATAGCTAACCATTTCAAAGTATGAACCACTCGTGCGGCTATCGTTGCAGAGTTCGTAATACTCGTTTATGCCCGCAAGTGTTTCTTGGTCAGAAATCATCATGAGCTTATAGTTATAGCTGTCTGCCAGCTCAGTATTACCGGATTCTAGAGCAGTCTTCTTTTTCTCCTCCAACATGTCTTCGATTTCGCACAATACGCCAATTTTTGACATTGGGCGGTCCTCTGGGGCCATATCGGCAATATGAGCCTGATAATCTTCGTAAATATCAAAGGCTTCTTTTTGCGTTAGAGCACGACCGCTGCTTGGGCAGGTGTTTAAAACATCGATATACTGTTCTACGAAGCGCACTCGCTCACGGTTCTTTTCGGGGAGACTATCGAACATCTCCTTCTTAGTCTTAGCATCGATCTTATAATATAGTAATTGATATTCTAGTGTGGCAGTTTGATGATCCAGTTCACTCTCTTGCTCTCCTGGATCAAGGTCGAGCGCCTCTTCTTCTGAAGTATCCGCTTCCAAATCATCCTGTTTTGGCGCTTCATTGTTTCGGCCACTAGTCTCGCGTTTTTTCTTAGGTAAAAGATTAGAAAAGTTAATAGGGCTTTTTTTCGTCTTCTCCGCTGCGTTGCGGAAAAACCACCTATCGTCATTATTGGTGCCGTCGAGTTCCCGTATCGTATCTTCGAAGGATTGCCTCATTAAAATATTACTCCTAGCTAGATTCCCTTAAGTAATATTATACACGATTGCGCTTATTCTTTGGCTAAGGAAAATATAAATTTGTCTTTTTTGAAGTCAATTTTAGCAATTTCGCCTTTATTTAATTTGCCAGCAAGAAGATTATCCGCAATAAGACTCTCGACGCTATCTTCGATCTGACGGCGAAGTGGGCGAGCGCCATTTTTTGCGTCATAGCCTTTATCGATTAATTCCTTTTTTGCCGACGGCGTTAACTGTAGACCGACTGACTTGGTCGCTAGACGCTTCTTAAGGTCTTCAATCATATTGTCAAAAATGCGCTCAACATTCTTCTCGCTGAGGGCGTTGAATGTGACGATTGAATCAAAACGATTGACCAATTCTGGGCGCATCAATTTGCGCAGAGCCTTCATCGCACTAGCCTCATTGGCGGTGTGTTCGGCCTCAAGTGCTTTAGTGTCTTTTTTGGTCTTTGCCGAAAAGCCCATCTCGTTTTCGCGATACATTTCTTCCGCGCCAAGGTTGCTAGTCAAAATAATAATCGCATTATTAAACTTGACCTTGGTTCCATGACCATCAGTCAAAGTACCATCTTCAAGAATCTGTAACAAAATATTAAATACGTCTGGATGAGCTTTTTCAATCTCATCAAATAACACTACTGAATATGGGCGGTGGCGAATTTGCTCCGTAAGCTTGCCACCATCGTCGTAGCCAATATAGCCAGCTGGCGCACCGACGAGTCGACTAACATTGTGCTTTTCGCCAAACTCAGACATATCAATCTTTATCAACGAATCCTCGCCGCCAAATACCTCACGCGCAATAACTTTCGCTAATTCCGTTTTGCCGACACCAGTAGGACCCATAAAGATGAAAGAACCAATTGGGCGATGCAAGTCTGCAATCCCCGAGCGTCCACGGCGAATCGCCTTACTGACAGCTTTAATTGCCTCGTCTTGACCAATAATGTCTTTACTTAGATGCTTCTCTAGATTTACCAAAATCTCCTGCTCGGAACCATGCACGCGACTAACTGGAATACCAGTTTTTAGACTAATTGCCGTCGCAAGATCATCCGACGTAACAGCCGGTGCTTCATCCAGCTTTTTGTTGGCTTTTTCTAGCTTTTTTAGCTCTTCTTCTATTTGCGCAGCGCGCGTTTTATACATAGCTGCTTTTTCGTAATCTTCCTTTTCGGCGGCCACCTCAATTTTCGATTCAAGGTCGGCGAGCTCGATTTTATTCTTTTTGTATGCGCTGCCGCCTTTTTTGTCCAACGAAACCCGCGCGATTGCGCTGGCCTCATCAATCACATCGATTACCTTATCAGGCATGAAACGATCCGAAATGTAGCGTTCAGACAAAGTTATAGCTTCTTCGAGAATGTCGTCAGAGATAGTAACTTGGTGATACTTCTCGTAATGAGACTTAATGCCCTTTAAAATTCGCAGAGTAATTGTTGGCGACGGCTCGTTCACCATCACGGTTTGGAAGCGACGTGCGAGAGCTTTGTCTTTTTCGATTCCTTTACGATATTCATCGAGCGTAGTGGCACCGATTAATTTAAGCTGATTGCGCGCAAGGGCTGGCTTCAAAATGTTCGCAGCATCCATGCCGCCCTCAGCCGAACCGGCGCCAGATAGTAAATGCAACTCATCAATAAATAGAATTACCGAGTCATCGCCAGTCGCCTCATCGATAATACCCTTAATGCGCTCTTCGAATTCGCCACGGAATTTTGTACCAGCAACAACGGAACTTAGATCTACCTGAAAAATACGCTTGCCGATAAGCTTATCTGGGACGTCGTTCTTTGCCACACGCATCGCTAAACCTTCCACGATAGCTGTCTTGCCGACGCCCGCCTCGCCAATTAAGACTGGATTAGATTTAGTACGGCGACAAAGTACAGTAACGGCGCGTTCAATTTCTTGCTCGCGACCAATTACGGTATCGAGCCGCCCCTCTTTTGCTTCGGTAGTCAAATCCGTACCATATTTACTCAAGAAACGGTAGCTCGAACGCTTACCAGCCTTACGCTTTTGTTCTTCTATCTTTGCTTCACTAGCTTGTTTTTCAACTAATTCCTCGATATTTTCAGCAAGAGACTGAAGGTCGACGTCTAGTTTATCTAGCAATACAGAGGCGCGGGAGTTTGGCTGGCGAACTAAAGCGTAGATAATATGCTCTGTGCCGACAATATCTAATCCGTTTTCTTTCGCAAAGTTCAAGGACATCCTAAGCGTCAATACTGTCGCCTCAGAGAGGGACATCATTGCCATTGGGGCGGCAGGCACATCTACGGCAACTTTGCCCTGTGCACGTTCGACCTGATCAATGTCCACGCCGTTCTCGCGAAGAAGTCTCGCGCCGGTACTTGTATCTTGAGCTAAAATACCCATCAAAAGATGCTCAGTGCCCATATATCCCTGATTATAGCGTTTGCTGTAAAAATCCGCCTTTTGCAGCGCAAAACGAGCGT
>JAIKZA010000043.1 GCA_024682595.1 Candidatus Saccharimonadota bacterium
ACTTTAAAAAGCTAAGACAGCAAGATATACTACGAGTAGAATCGCTACTAAACAACAGACCAAGAAAACGCCTCAACTGGCTAACGCCAATTGAGGCTTACGAGCAATCTAAATGTTGCACTTGAGGGCTTAATCTAGGTATACTAGCATTCTTGAGAGGTGTGTGGTACGATAACGACATGAAAGACGAGCTTGCGCAAGTTAAACATGCACGTAGTGCAAAAGATTACCCAGACATTAATCTTGAGGCGGATGAGCATGTAGTGCTCCATATTACGCGTTCGCGCATCGGTATTATAGCTATCTGGACTATGGCCGCACTTTGTGTCATAATTCTTAGCCTCGCACTCATTTTAATCGCAAACAATGTCAAAGTTGAAGATACAATGCTTACGCTAAACGATACCTCTTTAGGCTATTTACGCATTGCGATCTTTGCGTTGTATGCAATTATTTTAGCCGGTGGCGTTATTGGGCATAGTATCTACAATGCTAATGAAATGTATATCACCAACCGTCGCGCTATTCAGAAATCTCGCACTTCGTTATTCGCAAATTCCACCAATATTATTGAGCTTCGTCGTATTGAGGATGTGTCATTTCGCCAAGAGACTCTCTTCGACCATCTGTTTCAGATTGGCATATTGCGTATGTCGACGGTTGGCGATGAGACGACCTACACTTTCCGATTTCTGGACACCCCGCACGATGAGGTAAAGATTATTTCCCATCTAGTCTACGAAGCCAAAAAGCGCAATAAGCACGATGACGATTAAAAATTGCCCCTAGGGGCAATTTTTAATTTCGGCTGGTCTTTACAAAATCTTCTTCTTTTTCCATGATAGAGCGAAGTTCATATGATTTGCATTTTTCATCTTCGCACTCTTTTGCTTCGTAGGTGTAGTTGCTTCCCTCTTTCCATAGCGCAACGCCATAAGGATCGGTGAATAAATTTGGATCAATCCACGGCAAAATTTCTGCCTTGTCAATCTTTTCGGGATAGTACTGGTTTTTATCGTAGTATCCTTCCTCGAGCGCGTAATAAATAGCATTAATCGCAACTTTCCGCTTTTCATCGCGACTCATCGCATCGACGTTAACTTTTTGCATAAAAAAGAGTACTACGAAAATGCCCACAAAAATAATACAAAGCATTAGCTCAAGCACAGTAAAAGCTTTTCTTGTTTTCATGCACTTATTTTAACAGACCCGGATTTTTCTTGCTAAGTGAATTTTGCGCAGCATTTTTAAAAATCTAAAAAAATTTCAGAACACACATCTGAAACCGTCATACTATACTCTATATCCAAAAAAGTTTGAGTACTTGGTAGCACCAACTGGGATCGAACCAGTGACCTTAGGCTTATGAGTCCTACGCTCTAACCAGCTGAGCTATGGTGCCACTTATAGAAAGTACTCACCTCAAAAGTATATCATAAGATATTGAGCTTGTCATCTTTTCTTGCGGAAGACTACCGCCGAGCGACAGGGAAGATAAATTTCAAAGCCCAAGCCGCGCTTGTCGGGAACGGTAGAATAAACGTATTTTTTATCTATTCTGTCTTGACCGCCAAAGATAGCTTCATCGGTCGAGAAAATCGCCTTATATTCGCCTTCGCCAGTTTTGTGTGTATGCAAGAAGAAATTCGTCGCCGATTCGGTCGGGTGGAAGTTGAATGCGTAAAGCAAATCTCCTCGCACGAAAGCTAGTATCTTTGCTTTTTCGTCAATCCAGAGATTCTCGGCGATATCTTTCTTTAGAACCTTATTCTTTTTGGCAAAATCTATCATCGCCTCATCAAAGTTTAAGAGCCATTCATATTTCAAGAAGCCATCGTCCGCCAAAGACCATTGCCGGCGTGCATATTTAAAACTCCAACCATTACCTTCGCGTGGAAAATCAATCCATTCTGGATGTCCAAATTCATTTCCCATAAAGTTGAGATACCCATCGCAAGCCATTGATAGGGTGGCAAAGCGGATTAGTTTATGCATCTCGATGGCTCTGTCTATTACTGGCGAGTGGTAGGCCTTATTCATTCCCGCATACATTTCGGCATCTGCCATACGAAAAATTAGCGTTTTGTCTCCTACTAACGCTTGATCATGTGACTCAGCATAGCCAATATTCTTTTCGCCAGGGCGACGCGTGGTTAGCTCGTGCCACATTTTGTGCATATCACGGTTCTCGTCCTTTTCTTTTTTCAGAGTTTTAATCCAATAATCTGGAATTCCCATTGCTAGTCGATAATCAAAACCTATCCCGCCATCTGCTATTGGAATACACATCCCCGGCATGCCGCTCATTTCCTCGGCGATTGTAATCGCATTTGGATTAATCTCGTGAATTAGTGCATTCGCTAGCTGCAAATACGTAATAGCGTCAGTATTTGTAAACACATCGAAGTACTGTTTATAATTTGTAAAATCTACGCCCAAACCGTGATGGTGGTAGCACATGCTAGTCACCCCGTCAAAACGAAAGCCGTCAAAATGGTACTCTTCCATCCAGTACTTCAAGTTTGAAAGTAGAAAATGCAACACTTCGTGCTTTGCGTAGTTGAATAGCTTCGTCCCCCAAGCCGGATGATCGCCCGCGTCGCCAGTCATAAAGAACTGGTTAAAGGTGCCATCAAACATATTGATACCTTCGGCAGTATTCTTGATGGCGTGAGAGTGCACTACGTCAAGCAATACTTTTAGCCCAAGTTTATGGGCTTTATTAATCAAGTATTTCAGGTCGTCGGGATTGCCATACCAACTCGATGCGGCATAGAAATTTGAAACTTGGTAACCAAACGATGCATAATACGGGTGCTCCTGAATCGCCATTAACTGAACGGCCGTATATCCCTCTTTCACGATTCGGGGCAGGGTATTATCTGCAAATTCGCGATAAGTGCCAATGTCTTCTTTTTCTTGCGCCATCCCCACATGCGCTTCATAAATCAATAAAGAATCAAGCTTCTTATCCTGCCACCCCGTATCGGTCCAACGAAATGGTTTTTCTGGCGACCAGACTTCACCAACAAACCCACGCGTTAATTTGTCCTGAGTAACGCGGTTGATGTACAGCGGAATTCGGTCAAACTTGCGACCATTCCTGGTTACTTGAACCTTAATTTTTTGACCATGTTTTATTGTATCTCGCCCCTTGATTTTAACTTCCCAAATTCCAGTCTCGGTTCGATGCATTGGATTTGCCAGGCGATCCCAGTTATTAAAATCTCCAATCAAATGCATATCGTCTGCACCGGGAGCCCATTCGCGGTAAACCCAACCATTTTTTGTGCGCGCAAGACCAAAGAACATATAGCCATTTGCAAAACTAGCTAAGTCGCCATCGCCAACGAGAGCATGGCGCGTATCCCAATAATGCTGCATGCGCAAATCGATGTCACCAGTAAAAGGTTCAAGCCACGGATCAAGTTCAATTAATTTGTATTTTTTATTTGCCATAACTAGTAAATTAATTTTAACATGCTGGGCATAAAAAATAACCCACGCGGGCTATTTCCTGGCGGAAGGGGTGAGATAGCGGACTCTTCGAGTCCTTCCTTTTGAATCGTCGCCTCGCAAATAAAAATGCAAGCATTTTTGCTTGCCTCATCTCCTCTCAAAAGCGAACTACGTTCTCATCTCACCCCCTTCGGGGAAAACAAAAAATAACCCACGCAGGCTATTTCCTGGCGGAAGGGGTGAGATTCGAACTCACGGTGGCTATTAACCACGCCGGTTTTCAAGACCGGTGCCTTAAACCACTCGGCCACCCTTCCACTAGAAGAAATTATATCACATCTTATATAATAATCTTAATATGAAGATGAAGTTTTTTAAGTTCTATGATGACGCCATCGTTCCGAGTTATCAAACTGAAGGTGCGGCTGGTTTTGATTTTTACGTCTATCTCGACAAACCTTATGTTTTGAAGCCGGGAGAAATTAAGGATTTTGGTACTGGCATCGGTGTCGAGATTCCTAGTGGATATGAACTTCGTCTTTCTTCGCGTAGTGGGCTATCGTTTAAGAATCACGTTTCGCTCATGAATGGTATTGGCATTATTGATTCGGATTTTCGCGACGAAATGCGCATTTTACTCATGAACTTTGGCGATAAAGATTTTATTGTTGAGCCAGGCATGCGCATTGCGCAGGGTGTTGTGACAAAATATGAACGCATAGAGTTTGAAGAAGTCTCAAATCTTTCTAAAACTGGCCGTTTGGGCGGTTTTGGCTCGACGGGCCTGAAGTAACAAGAAAATCCCCTCGAAAGGGGACGATTCTTTAATTATATCACGCAATTCTATATAAGTCAAGGTTACCGTTAGGGTCCAGGACCTTTGCAACAAAATAGTTGGCAGTACTTGCCAACAAAAATAGGTAGTTTCATACTTAAAGTTGCTCAAAACTTAAACAGGAAACTACCTATGGCATATTGTATAGATAAAGCAATCGAAAAACAACGCGAAAAAGCGCTAAAAGAGGTTTTC